>CAZPYG010000170.1:0-6675 GCA_964590465.1 uncultured bacterium
GCTATCAGGGTAAACTGGCGGTCACCGTCCATAATGACCAGGAAGACGCCGTCTTCCAGACTTCCGAGGTGGATTTAATTCTGCGCCCCTTTGTCGATGCCGCCGAACAAGCCGACGACGAGCTATTAGAGGACCTCAGGCGAGGGTAAAGCCGTAGGCCGCTGCTCTACATTCTGCTGCTGGCGGGGGCGGTGAAAGCGTTGCTCGGCTCCTGAACCAATGCGGCGGAATTTGGGGCGTCACGGTAATCAACGCCATCATTGGCTATGTGCAGGAAGCCAAGGCAGAAGGTGCGATGGTCAAAGACCGGCCCAAAGGGCCATCGCATCCCTGGCCAAAGCCGTCACCACCGAAACCACCGTCCTCAGGGCGGGCAGATGCTGCGGGTGCAGTCCCAGGATCTGGTGGCGGGAAGACAATGAACATCCTGTTTGAAACGGCACCTCTGACCTGGAACCAGTGGCTGAATTGCCTGCTACTCATGATTCCCTGGGCGATGGTGGCCAATCGCATTGATCCACCCCAAATAAGCCACAAGCAGAGAATTGAGCTATTGGGAAAGCCCTCCATTAAATGAGCAGATCAGCGGCCTCTCTATCGGTCGGAAACAGCGGTCAGGAATTGATGGGGGTAGGTTGATAGGTTAAACGATGACGAAAGCTTCAGCCACTTCCTGAGTCGCTACTGCGCCGAAAACTGTATTGCCCCTAACACCCTTGCCCAAGACCTCCAGGCAGGCTCAGTCGCCATTTGGCAGGGCTTTTGCTGACCTGGCCGAGTTCCAGAAACAGGTCTTGAAGCCGTAGAACGCACCAGCCCCAATCACCGATCGCACCCGCCATCCCCAGCCCGGATCGGGTTTACATCCTGAGAGGAATCCTAAAAATGTCCTTACTCGGCCCGTTGAGGCAGTAGAGTTGAATACCAGGTTCATCCCCAGGGTGCCGGTCTAGCCAGGAAAACTCTGCTGCCGGGCCTGGGCCTGGCAGATCATCAGTCGCTCCAACCAGTACGCTCGTATGGTTCAAACCTCCGACCAGATCCAGTTTCAGGATAAGGCCAACTTCATCTGGCAGGTGGCCGACGACATCCTCTTCGGCCCCTTTATGCACAACGAGTTTCGGGATGTGGTGCTGCCCTTTGTGGTACTGCGGCGACTCGACTGCAGCTACACCAACGACATTCGGCAGAAGGTGCGCAGCGACTACCAGCAGTTCAAAGACACTCTGCCTGAGAAGGATCTGGAGCTGCTGCTGCTAGATATGACCGAGGGGTTAGGCTTCTACAACACCTCAGAATTCGACCTGAAGCGCCTGGCCGCCAATGAGGCCGCCCTGGAGGAGAACTTTAAGTTCTACATCAAGAGCTACAGCAGCAATGTGCGCGACATCCTGCAGAACTTTCAGCTAGAGCAGGTAGTGGCCAAGCTGCTGAAGAACAACCTGCTGAAGCGGTTGATCGAAATGTTTGTGGAGATTGACCTGCACCCCAGCGTGGTCAGCAACCACGACATGGGCTACATCTACGAGCACCTGCTCTACAAGTTCAACCAGTTCACCGGGGAGACCGCCGGGCACCACTACACCCCCCGCGAAGTGATCCGGCTGATGGGTAACCTGATCTTTGCCGAGCATGGCGATGAGCTGCAGGGCAGAGGCATCATCCGTAAGGTGTTTGACCCGGCCTGCGGGTCGGGCGGTATGCTCACCATCGCCAAAGACCACATTCTCAACCACATTAACGACCGGGCCACCATTCAGCTCTACGGTCAGGAGTTGAACGAGCAGACCTACGCCGTGTCGAAGTCTGACTTTTTGGTGACCGGCGAAAACCCGGAGAACATTCGGGAGGGCAACAGCTTTAGCAACGACCGCTTCAAGGGCGAGAAGTTTCGCTACATGCTCTGCAATCCGCCCTTTGGGGTGAACTGGAAGAGTGAGAAAGCCTTCATCGACGCAGAGGCCCAGAACCCGGAGGGGCGCTTCCATGCCGGTACCCCGCGCATTAACGATGGGGCGCTGCTGTTTTTGCAGCACATGATTTCTAAGATGGAGCCCAACGGCAGCCGCATTGCCATCATTTTTAACGGTAGCCCCCTGTTTACCGGGGAAGCGGGCAGCGGGGAGAGCAACATTCGCCGCTGGATTATCGAAAACGACATGCTGGAGGCAATTGTTGCCCTGCCCGACCAGATGTTTTACAACACGGGCATTAACACCTACATCTGGCTGGTAACGAACCAGAAGCCGCCCCACCGGGAAGGCAGGGTGCAGCTGATCAATGGGGTGAACCATTTCCGTAAAATGCGTAAGTCCCTGGGAGATAAGCGCAATGAGCTGTCGCCAGAGCACATTCAGGAGCTGACCCAGCTCTACACCGCCTTTGCGGAAAGCCAGGAGGTCAAAATCTTCAACGATGAAGACTTTGGCTACTGGCGCATTACCGTAGAACGCCCCCTGCGGCTGAATTTTCAGGTCAGTGAAGAACGGCTGCTGCGGCTGCAGGAAGAGCGCAACTGGACGAAGCTGGTGGAGAGCAAGAAGAAGGACGACGCCAAGCGCCAGGCGGATATTGAGGCCGGACGGCAGGAGCAGGCCCAGTATTGGGCGGTGCTGAAGGTGCTGGATGGCTCGAAGCTGTATAAAGACCGGGCGGTGTTCTTGAAAGAGCTGAAGCGGGAAGCCAAGGCCCAGGGGGTGAAGTTTCCGGCACCGATTTTGAAGGCGATAGTCAGCGCCCTGGGGGAGCGGGACGAAACGGCGGAGATTTGTCAGGATAAGGACGGCAACCCGGAGCCAGACTCGGACCTGCGGGACTATGAGAATGTGCCCCTGACGGATGATATTGAGGACTACATGGCGCGGGAGGTGCTGCCCCATGTGCCCGATGCCTGGGTAGATCAGAGTAAAACAAAGATTGGCTATGAGATACCGTTTACCCGGCATTTTTATGAGTATGAGCCACCGCGACCGTTAGGGGAGATTGAGACGGAGATTCGGGATTTGGAAGAGGAGATTCGGGGCATGTTGGAGGAGGTGTTGTAATGGTGCAAACGTTAGCGATAGAACAGCTCACGCTCTATGACCTGGAGCAGCGGTTTGGCCTGCAAGAGATTCAAGACGAGGCATTTTTTAAGGAATGGCGAGAGCCCTTACCCGCTCTAAGTGAGGGGGAACGGGAACGGCTGGCGCGGGTTGAGGCGGCTTATGCCAATTTGGAACGCCGATCGCTCTTAGAAAATACGGTCAAGCTGGCGATCGTTGCGCCGTTGCTGGATCTGGCGGAGCTGTTTTTGCCGCCGTTTTATGTGACGACGGAAAAGACGGTGGAAGTGGTCGCCACGGAGGATGAGCTAACCCTGAAGGGGCGCTTGGATGTGCTGGTGCTGAAGGATCAACTCTGGGTGCTGGTGATTGAGTCGAAGCGGGCGGAGTTTTCGCTGAAGGTGGGCATTCCCCAGGTGTTGGGCTACATGATGGCGGCTCCAGAATCGTCGCTGCCGCTGTATGGGTTGGTGACCAATGGCAGTAGTTTTGTGTTTCTGAAGCTGGCGGGTCGGCAATATGCCCGGTCTAAGGAGTTTATTTTGGACCAGGATGAGGGGGTGGCGAAAACGCTGCAAATTTTGAAGCATTTGGCGGCGATTGTGGCGACTCCGTAGGTTGGGTGCAGCGCCAGCGAAACCCAACATTAACGGGGTTTTAGACTTGTTGGGTTCCACTTTGTTCCACCCAACCTACAATTACTTTACCCGGCATTTTTATGCGTATGAGCCGCCGCGACCGTTGGGGGAGATTGAGACGGAGATTCGGGATCTGGAAGAGGAGATTCGAGGGATTTGGAGGAAGTTTTGTAATGTTTGTTGAAGCATGGTGTGAGAATCTCCCCGATGGATGGACTAGCGCAGAGGTCAAATTCCTCTTTGATATTCAGCTCGGCAAGATGTTGCAGCCTGAGCAGAAGCTATCCACTGAACAACTGACAAAGTACTTGAAGGCCCAGCATGTTCAATGGGACTTTGTTGCCATTGAAGATCTTCCAGAAATGTGGTCTTCTCCAAGAGATATGAATCAGTATCGTGTCAGGAACGGAGACTTATTGGTTTGTGAGGGTGGAGAGGTTGGTAGAAGTGCCATACTCCAAAATTTAGAGGAGGAAGCGATTATTCAGAACGCACTTCATAGAGTTCGTAGTTCAAAAAATGATGTTCGTTTTTTGAATTATGTTTTAAGGACCGTTCACTCTGCTGGATGGTTTGAAGTGATTTGCAACAGAGCTACTATTGCCCACTTTACACGAGAGAAATTTGGGGCACTAAGGATTCCTAAACCACCTGTCAAAACTCAGGAAAAAATCGCAACCTTCCTCGATCGCAAGACCGCAGCGATCGACACTCTCATCGCCAAAAAACAGCGCCTCATCGAGCTTCTCGAAGAAAAACGCGCCGCCCTCATTAACCAGGCCGTTACCAAAGGGCTAAACCCCAATGTCCCCATGAAGGACTCCGGCATTCCCTGGATTGGCGAGATTCCAGAGCATTGGGAAATAACCAAACTCAAATGGCTATCTCCTTTTATCACTGTAGGAATTGTGATTACGCCATCAAAGTATTACGTGGATGAGGGTATTCCATGTTTACGTTCACTAAACATTAAACCTGGTGAAATCCTGGCCAAAAATCTGGTTTATATTTCGGAAGAGAGTAACAACCTCTTAGCGAAATCTAACATCTTCAAAGGGGATTTGGTTTGTGTGAGGACTGGACAGCCAGGTACCACAGCAGTAGTAGATGAGAGATTCGAAAATGCCAACTGTATCGATTTGATTCTTATCCGTAAGACAAAGAAAGCATCTTCAGAGTTCTTATGCCTTCAAATGAATTCAGAGGTTTGCCGCTCTCAATATACTGTTGGCACCTCTGGTGCGATTCAGCAACACTTTAATGTAGAGACAGCTCAAAACTTGATTCTCTGCGATCCACCTTTAGATGAACAAGCAGAAATAGTTTCACATTGTCAAAAAATAATAGAAAAGCATAATCTCTTGATACAGAAAGCTTTTGTTCAAATCGAAAAACTCCAAGAATATCGCCAGTCATTAATTACCGCAGCAGTAACCGGCAAGCTGGAGGTGCCAGTGGATGAGGCAGCCTAATTTAATGGTTAAACCGCTCAAAGGCTCCAACTCTAACTTTCTGGTAAATCAAGCTGGTCGAAAAGCACCTTGTTTCTTTTAGATGCATCTTCAACTAACTTGTCATAAGACAAGATTTCAAAGAAGGTATTGTAGTTTGGGTTATAACCGAAAAAACCATCACCGTTAGATGTAAGAGTCAATTGTGCATTTCGTGCCCAACTGATTATCTTGGGAGTTAAATCGCAAATTATGTAGCAGTAGAAAGGAATATCTTTTCCAACTCTTATAAAAGTTCCTCTTTTATTCTTTGCTTTGCCTTCTCTAATTTTTTCTGCATACTCATTAGCTTTTTCTATAGGATTTTCGTCATAATCATAGTGTTCTCTCATTGGCCTCTTAAATTCTACAAGAATCGCTGAGGATAATCCTGTACTTTCACTGGAAAAGGCATGATAGTTGTCCAGAAAGTTTATTTCATCAAAAATAGCTAAATCTGGTCTTAGATTACTATCAATTTCCACCCCATCATATGAATCCATTGGCTGATCAGAAGCCAAATATTGGTGATAGGCAAGTTTTTCATCAATAATCCAAAGATTGCGCTGTTCAAAAAAAGCCCTATTTGTCGATTCACGCATTGGGTAGAAAATGTCATGAATCTCTTTTTCTAAGCTATATTTCCCGTCTTCTTTAATCCCCGCTTTCTTTTTCAAAAGGTCTAAAATTGCCTTTCTATGAATGACATAGTCAGCAAGCTTGTACTTGCCCAGCTCGTTTATTTCATTAATGAATCTTTGGTATTCCTCCTTCCTTTTGTTGATGTTTTCTTCATTTGCCAAGAATGTATCACTTAAGAAAGCTTCTTTTTGCCTTTTTACGTCTGACTCAAGATCAGACAGGATTTTATGCAGCTCAATGTCTAGTTCTTGATCACTAAGATTTGGCCTTATACTATAGACTTGGTCTTCTCTAAACTCTAACAGGGGCCTGTATTTATAGTGTTCCTTAACAAATTTATTGATTCTGACTTTATTTTCTTCTACAAGCTTCTCCACAAATCTGCTTATAGCAATCCTATTTGATTCATGAAAAGGATCCATATCGGTGCATTTTTGGGAAATCGAACACCTCTAGCCTAAAAAACTGCTCGAAGAGGGCTTTGAGCGCAGCAAAGCAGGGCTTGAGCCCGGACATGCGTCTCAGCCACGTTTTAGCTTGTAGCCAGGCATCTTCAATGGGGTTCTGGCTCGGGTCATTCGGGGCGAATCGGACACAATGGATCTTCCAGGCGTCAGGGTCTAACCCAGCATTGACTTCAGCGAGAAAGGCCTGGAGTTCTTTGGAGCGATGGTAACTGGCTCCATCCCAGAGAATCAGTAAGCGCTGCTGTGGCCATTGCGATTGCAAAAATTTCAAATAGGCAATGGTTTCGGTGGTATCCCCTTTCTCGTGCGCTTGAACGAGCAGGCGTTTGCTGAGTAAATCTAAAGCGCCATAGTAGGTTTGACGGTCTCGTTCGTTCACGATAGGAACCTCAAC
>CAZPYG010000170.1:6775-10944 GCA_964590465.1 uncultured bacterium
ACGATAGGAACCTCAACCCGCTCACCCCTTCGGCCCCACACGTAGCCCTGAAGGTCGCCACTCATGAGATGACATTCATCGAGAAACAGCACTCTCAACTGCCCGGCTTCGATCTCGTCTCGGTAGCGTGCCAATAGCCGCTGGATCTCGGCTTTTTTGCGGCCACCGCCTTAGCATCTGCCTTTGGGTTTACTTTGCTGGTCTTTTTCCAACTCAAGCCCGCTGCTTCAAGCAGGTCGTAGTAGCTTTGCTTCGACTCGTACACCACGTCGTAGGTCTCGGCCAGATGATACTCCAATTCGCTCAACTCCCAAATCGCCTTAGACTGCAACCACTGCAACACCGCCTCGCGCTCTGAGGGTGCCAAATAACTCTGACGCCCTTTGTGCTGAGGGTGAAATCCAGCTAAGCCGTCCCGCTCATAGGCTTGCTTCCATTTACTTAAGGCTCCTAAGGACACATCCAGCAGCCCAGTGATGGTTTCATAGCTATGGTCTTGATAGATCAGTTTGACTGCCAGCGCTTTCTTGACTTGGCGACCATCGCGTTCGACACGGATAAAGGCTTTAAGTTCTTCAATCGCCACGGTTTTGTTGGGTTCAGTTTGGGGGGTGGGCATGACCATCACACCTTGGTATCAGCTTTCAAGAATCCTACGTAATTATACTGGCACAATTTCACAAATCATTCCGGGTTACTATACTCCCGCAATGGCAAAGCTTTCGTCCAGATACTCCACGAGGCTTTGTCAAAGAGCAAGTATGATACTTGGATAGACTGGCAAGATATCCCACCTACTGCTGACTGGTGTGTTTCGACTATATTTGAACAGCCACGGCACACCCCATCAGGCTAAAGTCTGCCCAGATCCGCAGACGCCCCTCATGGTTTGTGAGCACTCACCAGGGCTGCCAACCCGTCGAGCAATAAATTTAGCCCAAACTCAAAATCATGCAACCCATCATGGCGGCCATCCATAACCTGATGGGTGAGTTGATTCAGGTAGGGATACTTTGCCGACGGAATCATGGCTACATAGTCTTTCGCTGCTGCCGCGTACTCTTCTGCTTCAAAGGGAAAGTTCAGGGCTTGCAGCGTAAAGCCATAGATGTGGCTGTCAAGGGCATTCCAGGCATAATCGGCCATCGGGTAAGAGAAACCCGCTTCCACCAAACAGGCCAGGGTGGCATCCACGTAGCGCAACATGGCAGGCCCCACATTCACCCGCGACATCAGCACCAGGGTGGCCCAGGGGTGGCGCAACAATACGGTGTGGGCTGAAATAGCCCGTTGCCGCATGGCGGTTTTCCACGCCATCTCCAGGCTGGGCAGCTCAATTTCTCTCACCACCAGATCGACCATGCCATCCACCATGTCGTCTTTGTTGGCGAGGTGGTTATAGAGGGACATGGCCTTCACCCCTAACTCCTGAGCCAACTTACGCATGGATAACGCTTCAAGCCCTTCCGCATCGGCTCGCAGAAGGGCGACCTGCAAAATGCGCTCCCGACTGAGGGGAAGCTGAGCAGTAGATTCTGAAGACGGGGTAGGAGGCATCGTTACGGTTCTACATCAATTCAAACGACTGCTATATCAGCACTTTGGGCGGATGCTGTTCCCTATATTGACAAACTTACGGCGTAAGTTACACTTACAGTGTAAGTCAAGATTTTTCTATCCCCTCATTCTTTTTCAAGCGGAGGCCCCCTGATGCAAGCTCCCAGTTCTACTGTCCCCATGCCAAAGGTCCGCACCATGAAAGCCATTGTTCAAACCGCATATGGATCTCCCGATGTGCTGAGTCTGGCTGAGGTTGATCAGCCTCTCGTCCCTGACAACGGAGTGCTCGTGAGAGTCCGTGCGGCTTCTGTAGATGCAGGGGTCTGGCACTTGATGCGAGGAACGCCATTTCTGATTCGCCTGATATATGGCGGGTTACGCAAGCCCAAGCGCACCATTCTCGGCACTGCGATCTCTGGACAGGTGGAAGCCGTAGGCAAAGCCGTGACCCAATTCCAGCCGGGGGATGAGGTGTTTGGAGACCTGTCCGAATCGGGCTTTGGGGGCTTTGCAGAATATGCCTGTGCTCCAGCGGCAGCGTTGGCCCTCAAGCCTAGCAATTTGAGCTTTGAGGAAGCGGCCACCATTCCCGTCTCTGGCCTGGCGGCACTGCAGGCACTGCGGGATATAGGGCACCTCCAGGCGGGGCAAAACGTGCTGGTGCTGGGAGCCTCCGGTGGGGTGGGGTCCTTTGCAGTACAAATTGCCAAAGCTCTGGGTGCAGACGTGACCGGTGTTGCCAGCACCCATAAAGCCGAGATGGTTGCAAAGCTCGGTGCAGATCAGGTGATCGACTATACCCAGACCGATGTCACATTAGCCGGGAAACTGTACGACCTGATTCTCGATGCAGCAGCCTTTCGCCCTTTTTCGGTCTATCTGCCAATTTTGACGCCTACGGGCACCTATGTTGCAGTGGGCGGCTCTACCGGGGACTTTCTGCGGGCAATGGCGCTGGGTTCGTTTGCCTCTAAGGCTGCCGGGAAAACGGTGAAAAGCCTGGAATCGAAGCCCAAGCAAGCCGATTTAGTGGCGCTCAAGGAGCTAGCCGAAGCGGGCAAACTTATCCCGTTCATTGACCAGACCTTTTCCCTGGGCGATGTTCCAACGGCCATTCGCCTTCTGGAAGACCGCGACGTCAAGGGGAAAGTTGCTATTCGTGTCTAACGAGTCCAGGGATAGTGCACCACCGGGCTGGTTTTGCTGCAGCTTGGACAGCAGCATAGTGGCAATGGCTTCTACCTACGGGTTCCTGTCGGTCGGGTGTGCTCTCCTTGATGGGCGCCATCGGGAGTGGCGATAGGTTTTGGTGGGGGATCAGCCCTAGGTCTAGATGCCCTCTCTGGTTGGATACTGCCTGTACCACATCGACGCTTTTACAGAAATTCCCTTGGATAATGCAGATTCTCGCCAATTGGAGGATTTTTGCCCCAGGACCACAACTCACCGCAAGAAAGTGATAGAACCGCAAAGACGGCAGTCCTGTTTACTCTGTCGATCTCAAAACAGCCTGGGTGACTGCATTATGACCTAGGTCTCATCCATAGACCGGCGGGGCTTAGACCGGCCACTGCGAGACAAATTGTAGGACTGAGAAAACGCCTTTTTCCGAGCGCTGGTGACCCGACCACTCTGGTAATCCGTCTCCAAATCTTCCAGAATGCTCTGCTCCTCCATTAGAGCTGCAGAAGGAGGCATAGCAGCCATAACCCTGCGAGCATTTTGCAAAGAGGCACTGACTGCGGCATAGTCGCCCCGGTCGGTAAACTCAATCGCCTCTCGCCGAGCCCGAGCCGCCATCAGCAGCGCTACCTGTTCCTGCACCACCTCATTAGCCGGAAAGTCGCTGAACTGTTCGGCACTTACCAGGGGCAGTTCTAAACCCGCTCGCAGCACCTGCCGTCCCTTTTGGTCTGAGTCATCCCAGGCCAGGCGCACCTTCAGCAGTTCGGCACTCTGGCTCAGGGCCGGAATCTGTAGCCGCACCACTATATTGATGGGCGATCCCACCACCAGATTGGGCAGCTTGTAGCGCCCGGTATCGGTCTGATTCAGATCATTCAGCATATCCATCACCTTGACGCCCGATTGGGGCTCAACCCCCAGGCTCACCCGCTGGCCCAGGGTGGCGGAAAGCCCAGAGAGTTCCGTTTCAAAGATTTCCGGCAACTGGTCAGCAGATTCTATATGGAAGAAATTGCCATCGCCACTGCGAGCCATGGCCGCCAGCAGGTCTTCGCTGTAGTCGTCGCCGATACCCAGGGTCGTGGTGCTGACTCCTCGCTGGGCTAACCCATGGACATCACTGGCAATGGCATCCGGGCGGGTTTCTCCCACATTGGCCAATCCATCGGAGAGTACGATCACCCGATTAAGCTGGTCAGAATTGAAGTAATTGCCGACCTGGGTACCCCCTTCCACCCAACCGGCATGGAGAGCGGTAGAGCCTCGGGAGTGTACATGGGAAATCTTTTCCCGTAACTTATTCTTATCCGTAGCCAGGGTGCTGGGCACCAGGGTTTCAATGCGGTCATCGAACAGCACCACGCTGATACGGTCTGAGGGCAGCAAATTCTCGACGGCGAATTTGGCGGCTTCTCGGGCATAGT
>CAZPYG010000171.1:0-10941 GCA_964590465.1 uncultured bacterium
AAGTTCTCAAATCCCAAGGCATTCGCTTTATCCGAGTGATCTGGTGCGACAACGGCAACGTGATTCGGGGAAAGGCCATCCACATTGACGCCCTGGCGGAACGGATGGATATCGGGGTAGGGCTTTCCGCTGCCCAGCAGGCCATTCCGGTGATGGCCGATGGGGTGGCTCCCGGCAGTGGTCTGGGGCCGGTGGGAGAAGTGTGGCTTACCCCCGACTGGTCTAGCCTGCAGCCGTTGCCCTACGCCCCCGGCCAGGCTCGAGTTTTTGGCGACATGGTGGACAACGGCGACCCCTGGCCCTGGTGCAGTCGTCAGTTTCTGAAACGGATGATTCAGCAAACGACAGCGATGGGCCTGGAGATCAAGGCGGCCTTCGAGCCGGAGTTTTACCTGCTGCGCCTGGAGGGGGAGATGATCTACCCCGTCGACCAGACGGTATTTGCCACAACCCTGGCGATGGATATGCACTGGGTGGTGGTGGATGCCATCGCCGCCGCCCTGATTGACCAGGGGCTGACCATTGAACAGTACTATCCCGAATCAGGGCCGGGACAGCAGGAAATTTCCGTGCGCTACACCGATGCCCTGGGGGCGGCAGACCAACACATCATGTACCGAGAAACGGTCAAAGCGGTGGCGCGACAGCACGGGCTGATAGCCTCCTTTGTGCCAAAAATTTTTGAGCAGGCCGCCGGTAGCGGCTGCCATCTGCACCTGAGCCTGTGGCAGGGGGACCACAACATTACTCCCAATCACCGGGAGGGATTATCGGACCTGGCGGAACATTTCACCGCCGGGTTACTGCATCACCTGCCGGGGCTCATGGCCCTGACCACCCCCAGCCCCAACTCCTACCGGCGGATTCGGCCCCAGTTCTGGAGTGGCGCTTACCGCACCTGGGGCTACGACAACCGGGAGGCCGCCATCCGGGTGCCCACCAATCCCCAGGGCCCCAGCCCCACCCATCTCGAATTCAAAACCCTGGATAATGCCGCAAATCCTCACCTGGCCCTGGGCTGCGTGATTGCAGCGGGGCTGAACGGCATCGAGCAAAAGCTTGCCCTCCCAAACCCGATTAATCTGGACCCCGCCACCCTTTCAGAGGCAGAGCGGCAAACCCGTGGAATCGAGCTGCTGCCCCAGTCCCTGGAGGAATCTATGCCGGCCCTCAGCCAAGATCAGGGGTTGCTGGAAACCCTGGGATCCTCCCTCTCGACCACGCTACTGGCGATTCGCCAGGCCGAATGGGAAGCCATGAAAGATTTCACCCTGGAAGAGGAAGTCAAACTGTTACTTGAGCGCTATTGACGTTGCTCTAGCTGCTGCAGGATTTCCTCAAGCTGCTGCTGGGTTTCGCCGTAGCGCTGCCAGTCTCCCTGCTGGAGGGCCTGCTGGCCTTCTTCATAGGTGTCCAGGGCCGACTGAATTAATCCACGGATATCTTCGGGCAGAGAGACTGCCGACGTTTCGGCCCCGGGGCCTGCCGGGGTCACCGGCACCGGGGGAGTCGCCGGAGCATCCCCAAAGATCGCCTGGAGACCTTCTTCCAGGGTGTTGCGCATAACCACCTGGTCGCCATAGGCCACAATAATGCGCACCAGTTCGGGCAGTTCCCCCTGTTCCGCCCGGAGGTAAATGGGCTCAACGTACATGAGCGACTCTTCGATGGGGATCACCAGCAGGTTGCCCCGAATCACCCGGGAGCCCTGCTGACTCCAGAGGGTCAGCTGCTCGGAAATTTCCGGGGTCTGGTCAATGCGGGCTTCGATCTGGCTGGGGCCATAGACCAGTTCCTGTTTTGGAAATTCGTACAGCAGCAGGTTGCCGTAGTTTTCGCCGTCGGAGCCGCCCGCCATCCAGGCAATCATGTTGTCTCTATTGGCGGGGGTAAAGGGCAGAATTTGCATAAACTCGGCCCCGTTAAAGTTGGGCAACCGCATGATGATGTAGTAAGGCTCCATGGGGGTCAACACATCGTCGTAGACCCGTTCGGGGAAGCGCCACAGATCTTCTCGGTTATAGAACACCTCGGGATTTTCCATGTGGTAGGCCCGGTACATCTGGGCCTGCACGGTGAAAAAGTCCTGGGGATAGCGTAGATGATCCCGGTAGTTGGGGGGCATGGTATCGACGGGTTCAAACAAGCCGGGAAAGATTTTCTCGTAGGTGGCCAGAATTGGGTCCTGGGCGTCAATGCCAAAGAACTGTATGGAGCCGTCGTAGGCATCCACGAAAACTTTCACCGAGTCGCGCATGTAGTTGATGTTGGCCCTCAGCAGGGGGGTAAGATTGCCGCTGGCAATGTCCTGTACGCCGCTGCTGCGGTTCAGGGGGGCTGAGTAGGGGTAGCGACTGGTGGTGGTATAGCCATCTAAAATCCACTTCAGTCTGCCGTCGATGACGGCCACATAGGGATCGCTATCGAAGGATAAAAACGGAGCCACCTGCCGGACCCGTTCCTGAATCAGGCGGTGGTAATGGATGCGAGATTCAGAGGTGAAGTAGTCGGAAATTAACAGCCGCAGGTTGCCCAGATCAAAGGCAAAGGTCAACTGTCGAAACCAGGAATTCAGGGGAACTCCGCCGGGACCGTTGTAGCGATAGGTGGCGTTTTCATCCCCCAGGGGATAGTCAAATTCGTCGGTGGTGGTGCTGGTGAAAATGTAGTTCGACGTCGCTTCGCCGTAGTAGATGCGGGGTTCCTGAATCTCTAAATCCACAAAGGACTCGGGAGGAATGTTGCGGATGAAAAGTTCCGGCAGACCATCGGGGGTGACCCGGTTCACCGGACTCATCACAATGCCGTAGCCGTGGGTAAATTTGATCTGCTGGTTAATCCAGGATTGGGCTTCGGGAGGCAGCTGATCAACGTCCATTTCCCGGGCTGACAGCATCACCTGGCGATAGTTGCCGTCCAGGGTGTAGCGGTCAATGTCGACATCCAGGAAGCGGTAATACAGGCGAATTTCCTGCAGCTGCCGGTAGGTGCTGAGCAGGGGCTCGTAGTCCCACAGGCGAATGTTTTTAACGGTGGAGTCGTTGGCCTGCAGGACCTGGGCGTTGAGGCCGGTACGGGCGGGAAAGGGTTCCGTCGTGACCTGATTCAGGTCGTAGGCCCGGCGGGTGAAGTTGATGTTGTGCTCAATGTAGGGCCGTTCTACCGCCAGTTCGTTGGGTTCCACCACAAAGTTCTGCTGAAACCAGGGATAGAGGCCATTGACCAGCAGCAAGACTCCCAGGTAAAACACCATGCCGAAAATCGGTAGCGAGAACCCTGCCCGCCAGATGGCCAGAATGAATAATACCGCCACCGCCAGGGTGACAAACCCCATCGTCCAAAAGGCCTGCAGCCGAGCATGGACATCGGTATAACCGGCTCCAAACACTACCCCCGTTTCGGAATACAGCAGGGAAAAGCGGTCTAACCAAAACCCGGTGGCTATGGTGATGGCCAGGGCCGCCAGCAGGAGGCAGAGATGGGTTTTAACTTCCCCGGTGAGAAAATACTTCCACCCCCGCTCGGGGCGGATTTCCCCCTTCAGGGCATAGACCGAGAGGGCAATCAGCAGTCCCCATACGAAAGCTCCCAAAACGTTAGCCTGCAGCCCCTGCCAGAAGGGCAGCCTGAACACATAAAAGCCCACATCCCGCTGGAAAAGGGGGTCAGTGGTATCAAAGGAGGTGGGATTCAAAAATTTCAGGATGGTTTCCCACCCAGCCGCCCCCTGCAGGGCCACACTACCTGCCAAAAATACCATCAGCCCAAAGAAACCGATGTTAACCAGCTGGCTCAGTTGCTCTCGGGTATTGATGGTGTTGGTGCGGTGCAGGGCCACATAGCCGCGATCACGGGTCAACCGCTGGGCCAACCCATAATTCAGCCCTAACCAGGCAAAGTAGAGGACGAAGGTACCCACTCCCACCGCCAACTGCCACCGGATGCGGGTCCAGAACACCTGCTGGAAGCCGACGGCCTCAAACCACCAGGATTCGGTTAACAGATGCACCAGGGTGCCGAACAGGGTTAGAAAAACCGCAAGGGCAATTATCCAGGGAATCAGCCATCGGCCTTTGGGGGACTTTGAAGGAGAATAAACCACGATTGAATTGTTGGGCTTTAAGGATAAATCCTTCCCTTAGGGTATCCAACCATGGGATGAAATGCAGGGTTAGTCACGTTTCTTACCTGTCTAATCAACCCTGACCGGTCTGCTGGCCTTGCCCGTCAGTCGCTGTTTCACAGCTTCGACAACATCTCCGGATGGCCCCGCCGTTCATCTTCCAGGAGCTTTTCTTCTTCTTCCTTGGCCAGGGCTTGTTCCAGGTTGGCCAGATAAAACTCCATTTTATGGTCGTCAATGGCGTCGGCCCCCGACTTCCAGAGGGCGGTGATAAACCCCAACAACCGATCGGGAAAGCGCTGCCCCAGCCAGGATCTTCGCCGCAGGTTGCCAAAGGCCGTGAAGTAACGGAACTGGCCCATGTGACCGTAGACCCGGGTGGGAACCCAGGGAATAATTTGGGGCGGAATCAGGGGCACCACATCGTTGTTATTGGCGTAGCGCACCATGCGATCGCGCATTTTGCCGTTCATGTAATTTACCAACCGCCAGTCAGCAATGCGGGGTTGGCCGAAGGTGTAGAGCCCGCTCACCTTAAACCCCTGGGATTCAAGAGAAACCGTAGCCATCGCCGCCAGGGCACCGCCCAGGCTGTGGCCCGTAATCCACAGCCTGGTTTCGGGGGTCCACCACTTCTTCAAGTAGTAGATCACAATTTTTTCCACACTCTGCCAGGCATCGCAGAACCCCCGGTGAACTCGCCCCTGGGGCGGAACCGCTTCCTGATCCGCCAGGATGGTGAACTGCTTCAAGCGAATTTTCAGGTTTGTCTTCCAGTCGGCCAGCTGCTGGCTGCCCCGGAACACCAGAATCACGTTATTGCCATCGCGGAACAGAAACGCCTGGGTATCGGTTATCAGCATGTTCAGGTAGGTAAAGTTGTCACGGATGTCTCGCTCGTTCTTTTCTTCCCCTTCCCGCAGCCAGTTTTTGATCACATCCACCACGTACTCGCGGTCGGACATTTTTTTCCAGAGGTTGTCAATGTCTTCGCTCTGCCACAGACGAATAATGTCGTTGACATACACCCGGTCTTCGTATACCAGATAAGCGGCTTTCGCCAGACACAACGCTCGGTAGGTGTCATACTTGGTATCTTTTTCGATATCGGTAAAGTCGTGGGTGGAATAGGGGGGCGGAATAATTTTGAAGCCGTAGCGCTCAAACAACTGTTTGACGCCCCCATAGCCGCCCCAGTGGATGTAGTGGAACAGCTGATCGTAAAATCCTGAGCCACCCTTACGGCGATAGCGACGGTCGCCAATCAGGTTGATCCAGTAAATGATAAAGGGCTTCAATTCTGCGGGAGTGACTAATCCCGACTCAATCATGGTGTTGAAGTAATCCAGCCCGCTTAAGAACGAGTCGAACCAATCCCGCAGGGTGACTTCAATAAAAAATTCATCGTCGTCGTATTTCTGGACAATGTCCAGGGTTTTGGGATCAATGGTGTCGGTTTCCGCCGCCAGTCGCTTAATTTCATCCAGCCCTCGGCGGGTTTTAACCATCTGATCGTGGGACCGCAACGCCCGCCGTAAACGATAGTCGTTGGCCTCAAAGGTCACTTGACGACCATCCCTGGGATGGGTGATGTAAAAGGTGCGATATTCCTCGTAATCCAGAATATTCAGCACATTCCTGACAGCCTGCCGTTCTCGAAAGTTCTGGGCTTCTTGCCGAGCCAGTTCTACCCGCTTCCAGCGCTGTTGCTGCCGGTAAAGATGCAGCCAGGTCAGGGCGATAAATGCCCCTAACGCGATGCCGCCTCCCACCAACCAGGGGATAATGTCATTGGCGGCAAAGGATGACGGATGGGTAGCACCGATTTCCCCAGTCGCCCCCTCCACAACTGGGGCGACTGTCGTTTCCGGCGCAGGTTCTGTCGGTTCAGGAGTCTGCCCCCAGGCCGGTAAGGTAGCCAAACAGAGGGACGCCCCTACAGTAGATACAAAGCGACGAAGCTGCATAGTCATCAACTGGCAAGAATATTGCCTTGATGCTATCGGAAAAACCCCATTCAGAACCGCATTTTTGAGCCCTATTCCCGGTTTAACGTGGTAAGGTTCTGGCCATGCGGTTTACCCTTCCCGACCAATGGCCAAAAACGGCTGAAGCAGCCATCTCCCTTCAACGACAACTCAGAGCCCGGGTCAATACCACCGATCAATTGCCGGGCTCCATTCGCCATGTAGCCGGAGTAGATGCTGGGTTTGAAGCCCAGGGCACCATCACCCGTGCTGCCGTCGTGGTGCTGTCGTTCCCCGATCTCACCCCGGTAGATGAAGCCCTGGTGCGATGTCCCACGACTTTTCCCTACGTACCCGGTTTGTTATCCTTCCGGGAAATCCCGGCAGTGCTGCAGGCTCTGAACCAAATCGAGATTCTACCGGATATGATTCTGTGCGATGGTCAGGGCATTGCCCATCCCCGTCGCCTCGGCATTGCCACCCACCTGGGCCTGATCATTGACCTACCCACCATCGGAGTAGCCAAGTCGCGCCTGACCGGCACCCATGGCGACGTTCCCCCAGAAAAGGGCCAGTGGGTCCCCCTGGTGGATGGCAGTGAACACATCGGTGCCGTTTTGCGCAGTCGCACCGGCACCAAACCCCTTTACATATCTCCCGGCCACCGCATCAGCCTGGAAACGGCCCTCGACTATGTGCTGCGCTGCACGCCCAAATATCGCTTACCCGAAACCACCCGCTATGCCGACCGACTGGCCTCCTCCGGTAAGGGAAAGTCAGCCTTTGCATAAGCGGGAGAGGGGTGTCAGGTGTCAGGTGCTAGAACGCCGGTACAGAACTCATCGCACTCTCGTTCCAATGCTCTGCATTGGAACCCTTTCTGGAGGCTCTGCCTCCGAAATGAAGCGGCGGAGCCGCAATCCCAGGATGTCCAGGCAGAGCCAGGGCACCAGATTAGGGATTCTGTACCGGTGCTCTAGGTGCCAGGTGCCAGGTGCCAGGAGAGAGCAAATACCCGATACCCATCCCGCCTACCCATCCACTCGCCTACCCGACTATCCATCCCCCCCTCACCCACCACCTCACCATCCCACCAACTTCCCCCTCACCCCTCACCCTTTCCCTGCACCACCAACACCGAACAATGGGCCCGGTGCAACACATAGTTACTGACGCTGCCGAGAAACACTTCCGCCAGGCCACTGCGGCCCCGACGACCAAGCACAATCAGGTCGGCTTTCCAGTCTTTAGCGTGGTGGCACACCTGGGGCCCTGGTTCACCGGTTGCCCAGTCCCAGGAAGCAGCAACCCCGGCCTCTTGAGCCTGCTTTTCCAAGCCCGTTAGCCACTGGCGGGATTGTTCCACCGCCCGGTCAAGCTGCTGCTGGGCGATCGCCAGGAATTGTTCGACATTACCCCGGTAGCGGTCGCCAAATTCCATGGAGGTAGCTGAAGGGAGAGTCGAGCAATGGAATAGCTTAAGCTGAGCCTGGTTTGCGGTGGCCAGGTTCAAGGCGGTTTGAAAGACCGTTTCCTCTAACCTGGATTGGTCTAAAGCAACAAAAATATGTTGATATTGAGCCATAATTGACCCTCTGCATTCAAATTGAGGTACTTTCCTTTACCAGCCTACTGAAGGAGGCGTACCGCTACCCTTAACTACCTGCAGATGGTCAATAAACTACCCATGGCCACCCACAGAAGTTTTCAGCGTCTTTGCCTGTAAGACCTGGTCAGGATGCACCACAAAGGAACCTCTCATCAAATCTCCATGACAACTCAAAATAACAACAATAGCTTTCAAGCTATATAATTATATATAGACTCTCCCCGCCTCTACACCTCAAAACCGCCATGGCTACCTCATGTGTCCGCAACCGTTACGCCAGTTTTAACGACCTAAACTGCGACGGTAACGCTCGTAGCTTGTTGGAAATGATTCAGCAGCATTTAACCCAGACAAATCCGGCTAACCCCTGGTGGCAGTACTTCAACCTCAAGTTGGCCAACCGGGAGGCGTTAGGGCAAGATGAACTATTTTTTGTGGGCAGTCAAGTCAGCCAGATTCGCGAGTTTCTAGAGCAGGTCCACGATGGTGAAGCTCTAGATTTATTAGATCAAGTAGAAGAAGAGTGCTGTTAACACTCAATTACATTCACCGCTAAGCCCCCTCGGGACGTTTCCTTATATTTCTCGTGCATATCGCGCCCGGTGTCGCGCATGGTTTTAATCACCTTGTCGAGGTGGACGCAATGTTCGCCATTGCCCTTCAGGGCCATGCGGGTGGCGTTAATGGCTTTGATGGACCCCATGGCGTTGCGCTCGATACAGGGCACCTGCACCAGTCCACCCACCGGGTCACAGGTGAGGCCGAGGTTATGTTCCATGCCAATTTCGGCGGCGTTTTCCACCTGTTCGGGAGTGCCCCCCAGCACTTCGGCCAAAGCCCCCGCCGCCATGGAGCAGGCAACGCCGACTTCCCCCTGACAACCCACATCAGCGCCAGAGATAGAGGCGTTTTCCTTGTATAGAATGGCGATCGCACCCGCCACCAGCAAAAACCGCACAATCCCCTCATCGTTAGCCCCATGGCAAAAGCGGCTGTAGTAGTGCAGCACGGCGGGGATAATGCCCGCTGCCCCATTGGTTGGAGCAGTTACAATCCGTCCCCCGGCGGCATTCTCTTCATTGACTGCCATGGCGTAGACGTTGACCCAATCCATAATGCTGAGGGGGTCTGCCAGGGCAAATTCTGACCGCTGCTTGAGCTGGTGATACAGCCCCGCTGCCCGCCGCTTCACCTTGAGGCCACCGGGCAGGATGCCCTCGGTATGGCACCCCCGGCTGACGCAGTCCTGCATCACCTGCCAGATGCGGAGCAGCCCGTCGTAGATCTCGGTTTCCGTTCGCCAGACTTTTTCGTTCTCTAACATGAGCTGGCTGATGGAGATGCCGTCCTTTTTGCAGTACGCCAGCAGCTCACGGGCGGTTTTGAAGGGGTAGGTCAACGGCGAACGGTGCAGCTCCAGGTGATCTTCCTCTGCCGCATGCTCATCCACCACAAAGCCGCCGCCGATGGAATAGTAGGTGCGAGATCGCACCACCTGCCCCTCCCCGTCAAACCCCTGAAACACCATGCCATTGGGATGAAACGGCAACGGCTTCCCGTGAAACTTCAGGTCCGTCTTGTCCTGAAACGGAATCGCCCACTGCCGCAGCAGCCACACCGAGCCGGTATTGCGCACCCGCTGCAGATGACCTTCCACCAGGTCAGTGTTGACGATATCCGGAGATTCCCCCTCCAGTCCCAGCAGTATGGCGCGATCGCTGCCGTGCCCCCGCCCTGTGGCGCCTAATGATCCGTATAGATCAATCTGGATGCGCCGCACCTGGAAGAGCAACCCATCTGCCGCTAAGCCCTGGACAAATTGCAGAGCCGCCTTCATGGGACCAACGGTGTGGGAACTGGACGGGCCGATGCCGATTTTGAAGATGTCGAAGACGCTTGTGGACATGGTAGGTGGGTGGGGTGGGTGAGAAGGGTGCAGAGTGCTAGATGCGGAGCGGCTTCCCGGAGGGTAGGGTGAAGAGGAGAAACTGTAGCGTGGGTTAGGCCTGAACCAAACTGGGAGCGAAGCAGATAACCTCGGCACTGGCCGTAACCCACAGGAAAGCATTTCGCTGCAAGACGAGTGCAAGAATCTATACGTTGGTCGGTCATCTTTAATCCCCATTAGAGACAAACTCATAACCCTGGAACTCGGCGACACAATCCCCTCCTGGGAGGGGCAGGGGTGGGTTGAACCTGGCAACAGAGTGGGTTTATTCATGGCATTAAGCTGTTTTGGGTCGTGGGCTTAACCCACCCCGCCCTGGGGGCACCCCTCCGAGGAGGGGAAGGTGCAAACACTCCCGTAGGGTGAGGCACCGCCCACCATCACCTTGAAGCTAGAGACAATCCCCTCTCCTGCCTTGCTGCCAACCACTCCACCGTGCGCTTCACCCCGCCAAAGGTGTAGAGATGGAAATGCTGAATCCGTCCCTCCAGAGCATCGACCAAATAATCCGGGGTCTGCACCGTCAGCAGCTTCCCCAATCGCCCCGACTGCTGCCGCAGAACCAGGAGGCTGGTCTTGACTCCGCAGAGTTGGGCAAACTTCAGCAGGGTTGCCGGGCTGGTGGGTCCGGGGATTCCCAAATAAATCGGCAGGGTGTTAAAGGCCGAAATCCGGTCCAGCCAGGCGTTGATGGTGGCAACGTCCATCGTCCACTGGGTCATGATGAACAGGTCGGTGCCGGTGTCGCGGGCGTACTGGTTTTTCAGGGCGAGGATATGGTCGCACTCCTCCTCATCCATCACCGGCATGCCTTCGGGATGTCCGGCAACACCTACCTGCAGGCCGTCGAACAGCCCGGTTTCCAGCAGCTCCAGGGTAGAGGTAAACTGGCCTACTGGACGGTCGGGGCTGCCGCCAATCAGCAGCACCTGGCCCATGTCGGCTTCTCCCTTTAGGGCGGAGAGGTAGGTGGTGAGGTGGGCGCGATCGCGAATGCTCCGCGCTGGCACATGGGGAATCGGGTCATATCCCAACCGCCGTAGCCGCGCCGCCTGGGCCACCACATCTCGATAGTCAGCCCCCGGCAGATACGTAATCGACACCTCCTGAATGCTCTTCGGCAATTCCGAAACATCTACCTTCGGCGTCACTTCAATCGAAAACTGCATAGCGATTATTTGCACTTAGAACGGCGATAAATTCAGATTCTAAATTTTGAATTTTGAATTGAGCAGCCATTCAAAACTCAAAACTCAAAACTCAAAACTTACTTTCTAGGGCTTCATGCTGAGGT
>CAZPYG010000172.1:0-10829 GCA_964590465.1 uncultured bacterium
CCGATGACTACCGCCTGCTGGCCGATCTGCTGCTGCAACAAAACCGTATCCTCGAAGCGCAGCGCGTCCTCGACCTGCTGAAAGTGCAAGAACTGGACGACGCCCTGCGGGGGGTGCAGCGCAGTAACGACGGCAATACTCGCATTGACTTCAGCCAGATTGAAGCAGATTTACTCGTGCTGTATCAGCAGGTGATGGCCGAAACTGATGAGCTGGCTCAACTGCAGGCTCAAGACTACAACACCCTCGGTGCTGAGCAACAACAACGACTGGCAGAATTGCAGCAGCGCTATGAAACCGTGCAAAATCGGTTCACGGTCTTTTTAGAACAGCCTGAGGTAGCTGAACTATTAGCAAGAATTAGCCAGCAGACCGAAAGGCAAAACCTCGATATTGACGTGCATTATCGTCAACTGCAACGGGCTCTGAGCAACCTGCCCCAGGAGACGGCTCTGCTCTACCCGCTGATTTTGCCCGACCGTCTGGAATTGGTGCTGGTGACTGCCGATGGGCCACCCCTGCGTTACCCCATTGCCGTAACTGAGGCCGACCTCAATCGGGCTATCGTTGCTTTTGGACAGGCGCTGAAATCTCCGAGCAGCGACATCAAACCCCTGGCTCAAGACCTCTACGATTGGTTAATGGATGACTTGGAAGAACCCTTAGCCCAGGCGGGGATTGAATCCATCATCTATGCCCCTGATGGAGCCCTGCGCTATGTACCCCTGGCGGCACTTTATGATGGTGAGCAGTACCTGGCAGAACGTTTTAGCATCAGCCACATTACCGCCGCTTCTCTAACCGCCTTCGATACAGAACCCCAGCGCGACCGTCGCCAACTGCTGGCCGCCGCCTGTGCTGACTGTAACTTCACCATCACGGTAGGAAACCAGCAGTTCCCCTTCGACGATTTGCCCTATACCGAAGCCGAGGTCAAAGCCCTAGCTGAACAGGTGCCCAACACCAGCATCTTGCTCAACCAGGAGTTTAGCCTGTTGGAGCTGGAAAACCGTCTGGGTAGCTACTCCATCATTCACCTGGCTACCCACGGGGCAGTGGTCGTCGATGAACCGGCTCAGTCTTTTGTCGTACTGGGTAGTGGCGAAACCGTAAGTCTGGAAACCATTCGCCACAACTGGAGCCTGGGCGCTGAATTGGTGGTACTGAGTGCCTGTGAGACTGCCGTAGGCAGCCCAGAACTTGGTAGCGGCGTCGAAATTTTGGGCCTGGGCTACCAGATTCAAGAGGCTGGAGCCCAATCGGTCATTGCTTCCCTATGGAAAGTGAGTGACCCTGGCACTCAAGCTCTAATGTCGGTGTTCTACGATGCTTTGGCCAGAGGCATGACCAAAGCCGAAGCCCTGCAAACAGCACAGGTGACCCTGATTGAGCGGGGTGCATCCGGTGATGCCGATTCATCCGGCGAACGGGCCACGATCGTGGTTGAAGGGCAACGCCGCACCGCCAGCGGTTATGACCACCCCTACTACTGGGCACCGTTTATTTTGATTGGCAATGGGTTGTAGGGAAAGGCAGAAGGTAGAAGGTAGAAGCTTGCCCTGAGTGAAGCTGTTCGTGAACGTCGCTAGAGGGGAAAGGGAGGCAGAAAAATTCGGGGGATACAACGGCAGAATTGATCCTTGACTTGAATAAGTTCTCCGCTTTCAGAAATAGGTAAAGGTGAACGCCACAAAACCCTTGGAGAACATGATGAAACGTCTTTTTGCTTCAGCTCTTCTCGCTGTTGTCACCGTAGGGGTTGCCACTCTGCAACCGACCCAAACTTCTGTTTCCCTGGCCCAGGAGGTCATGCCCCAGCAGGCCACCACCACCGAAGGGCCAGACGCCCGCGTTAAAAACGCCCTGGATAGTCTGGGCCTGAAGTATGAGGTAGGCGATAACGGCGTCATTAAAGTCGTCATGCGATTTCAGAATGATCGTACCCAGGCCGTCTATATTTCCTCTGGCACCAACACCCTCGGCGATATGGAGATTCGCGAAATTGTCTCCCCCGCTAACCTGACCGAGGGCCAGCTCTCGTCTGAAACCGCCAACAAGCTGCTGCGGGATAACGCTAACCGTAAGCTGGGGGCCTGGCAAACCCTGGAGCTGCGAGACCAGCAGCTGCTCACCGTCTATACCGCCCAGATTGATGCCAACAGCAGCCCCCAACAACTGCAGGCGGTCTTGGGTGCAGTGTTGCAATCTGCCGATGCCATGGAAGCTGAACTGACTGGCGAAGATCGCTTTTAGACCAGCCTTAATCAGCCAATATTTCAGACTTGCTCCTCATACCATCACCACACGGCCTTGTGGGCAGAGCAACCTGTCCACAAGGCTTTCTTCTCAACCAGGTTCTGCTTTTGGAGTGTTACAAGTACATGGACAGATTTATCCGTGTCATTCCGACCAGCGGGTAGCTTGCTTCTCGCAGAGTGGAATCTGAATCCTTTACGGTGAGCAAGATGTATTGCTTCATTGCTCTGCAGGAGCCGCTGCGCGAACGGCATGACACAGCGGAATTTGATTATGTCTACCTACTTATCTCCATACGAAAAGGTCACCGCTGGACCTGGCCAAGTGTTTAGTTTTTCACCTGGAGGTTCAGGATGATGTGTGATCGCCTGTTGCTCTACAGCCTCATTCACCTCTCGCCAGTTTTTTGGACGCCCTGGCTTGTGAAGCTCCAACCCATCGACCTGGAATGTCACCAGCCAGGTTACCAGCACAGCACGATAGGACTGCTTTATTATCAACTCGGTCAGTGGGACCAGGCCATTGAGCACTCCATCAAGGCTTTAGATGCCCTGAATATGGCCAAGGATGCCGTGGGGATGGGGCAGACGCTGACTCAGCTGAGTGAAATTTTTCGCCAGCGGCAGCAGTTTGCGATCGCCCGGCAATGTGCAGAAATGGCAGTATTTCAGCTCAGGAGAGCTGGTACTCAGGATAAAACCATCCGGAGTCAATATGCCCTGGCGCTGCACCAGTTGGGCTGTTGTCACTACCATCAAGGGCGTTACAGCGTAGCTCTGAAGATGTTAGAGCGCTGTCTTGCTATCCGGCAAGACCTGAAGGATGACCTGGGAGAAGCCCTGACATTTGTAGCAATAGGCGGGGTCTATGTTGCCCGGCAGCAGTATCTATACGGACTGGCCTGCTATGAAGCGGCCCTCGAAATCTGCCCCCAGCAAGAAGCACTGCTTGAAGGCTCCTGGTTTGAGGCTATGGTACGAGGGCTGATAGCCCAGGTCTGCGAACAGTGTGGCCACTGGGACCTGGCGTTGAGCCACTACCTGGCAGCCTTTGCCCTGGGGCGTGAGGTGGGGGCTAAAACAAACTAATAGTAAGTTTTTTGCACCCCTGGCTTATCCCTGAACCAGAGCGAAACTCCTATTCAACCTCATCCGGGTTGATGCCCAACTCCCTGAGCTTAGCGGCCAACTTTTCGTTGCGTTCCTCTGGGGTAGGCACTAATCGTTCATCGGATGTAAAGAAGCGAAGCACGTTGTCGTGGATGCCATGATGCGGGCTGTAGTAAATGGTCAGGTTGCCAGAGGCATAAAAATCCTGGCAATCGCGCCAAATCTCTCTCAGCAGGCGAATTAATAAGTCGATTTGGTCGCGGTGCAGATTAGTTTCCAACGGGGGTTCGTCACTGTCAAGGTTGCCCGGCGGAGAGATTATATTTTGAGAGACCCTTGGGTCTGGACGGTTTTCCAGAGTTTCGGCAGCAGGAACAGACATAGACATTGCCTGGATTCAGTAACTTCAGTGTCGCGAAGTCGGTGGGGCTGGTTGATCTCAATTCACTAATCCGCCGCACCAATCAAAGTAAACCCTGCCCAGTTTCTGGGGTGGGGATATTTTCCCTTGGTAATCCGCATGGCTTCACGCAGGGCCTGGGCTTTATCGAGACCCAATTCAAAATGCTGATGGTAAAACTCTGTCATCAGTTCTGCCGTAGGAGCATCGGGCACCTGCCACAGAGAGACCACCACACTGGGCACTCCAGCGGTAATCAGAGATCGGGAAAGCCCCACCACTCCATCGCCGGTAATGCGCCCTCGCCCGGTATCGCAGGCACTGAGGACGGCAAGGTCAGCCTGCAGGTTCATGTCCAGAATTTCGGCAGAGGTGAGAAGGCCGTCTTCGTTGTCACCAGGAGTCAGGGCAATAGCACCGGGAAAGTCGAGGGTACCGTAGGCCCGAGGGTCGCCGTAGTCGAGCAGTCCGTGAGTTGCCAGGTGGATGAGCTGAGCCGAAGGCAGTTGCTGTTTAATACGGGCTTCAGTGGCCTGCTCGCCAATCAAGGGAGTGACCCGAAGCAGGTCGGCAATTTCCTTAGCTTCGGCTGCTGCGCCGTCGAGTGGCGAGAGTTGAGTTTCCGCAAACTCGCCACTGGCGGTGGGTGACCACACAGTCGGCATAATCGGATCGCCCACGATCAGTGCCCCCTCGACTCCGCTCGGGGTACCGTTCCCTGAGCGGAGCCGAAGGGAACGGTCAGAGGATGCAGACGCTTCATTGGCTAACCCATATACCTGAATCGACGGAGCCGTCAGAATCGTGTGTTTCTCGATCAGATAAGTGCCGTCTTCATCCTGCAAAGCCGCAAAGGGCACCAGAAACAGGTTGCCCTGGGGAATAAAGGCGACTTTAGCGTCTGGATCAGTCGGTAGCAGATCGGCGATGGGGTCGATCAGGACTTTGTGGAGTTCTTTGAGCTGGTCCGGGTCGGTGTCTGCCCCTTCTACGATGATGCTGGCTCGGGAGTCGTTGACCAGGGCAGTAAGTTCTGAGTCGTCGGTGGCGCTGCGGTAGAGGGGGCCATCGATGGAGGCTATGGGGTTGAAGGCAAGGGCTGAATCTTCGGAACCCTCGAACTTGACCTCTTTGAATGCGATTTCACCAGAAGGCTGAATGACCCAAATGTAGAGAGCCTGGTCAAAGATTTGGGAGTAGGTGACCAGGGTGGTGTTGGTGTCGCGAGCGATTTGCTGAATTTCAGGAAAATTTATCTCGTTTGCAAACTCAATGTTTCCTTGAATTTGGTCTCCGTTAGTAGATCCTGAATCGCGGAGCAATATTTGATGCACAAATGCTTGAGCACGACTGCTCTCTGTAACTACTAGTGCCTCTTCTATCTTTCTCTGAGGAACTAAAGAGGTCTCCAGAAGCTTAAAAGCATCTCTCTGCTTGTCCTGAATCGAGATAAGTTGACTATCAAACAGACCTAACCTTAAAGAATTATATAAATAGAGAGCTTGGCTTAACTCATCTTCTGCATCATGAAATCTACTAGCCTTATGATAAGCCAGCCCTAAATTAGTACGAGTGTCAGCTTCCAGTCTTTTATCAGAAATCTTGACTGCGATTTCTAAAGAAATTCTAAAGTACTCAGCAGCTTCAGAATAAAGGCCAGATGAAATTAATAAAAGCCCTACATTTGTTGCGGCACCAGCCCTCAGGTTCGAGTCTTCTGCTTGATCTAAAGCTTGGAGAGCCAGTTGACTATATTCGATAGCTTTATCATACCTACCCTTTTCTTTGTATACATTTGACAAGTTAATCAAGTTATTTATTACGCCACGAAAATAGTTCATATCTCGAGCAATTTCAAGAGATTCTTTGAATCTAGAAAATGCTTCTTGATACTGCCCAGCTGCCAAATGCACAGCACCTAAATTACCTAAATAACTGCCTAAGTCTCTAAAATTGTTAGTCTGACGACTATTTTCAACAGCTTTTTCAAGATAATTAATCGCATGCTCATATTCTCCTATATTTAAATATATAAAACCTAAGCCGGACAAGGAGGCACTCATTCTATTAAAGTCCCTCTCCTCAAATCCAATGTCTAAAGCCCTCTCACAATATTTAATGGCTTCTACATAGCTTCCCAAATAAGATAAAGAAATACATAAAATAGCAAATGAATGGGAAACTTCTCGAGAATATTCTGTATTCTGGGCAATTTCAATAGCTTGCTTGCTTAACTCAATTGCCTTCATGTAATCATCCATTCCTAGATAAGCAGAAGCCAAAAAATTGATGGTTTCTACCCATTCAGCTTTATTGTCTGTCTCCTTTAAAATTTCTATGGCTTCTGAATAAATTTCTATAGCTAATTCGTAATTGCCCGAGGTTTCATGGTAAAATCCTATGTTCCTTAAGGATGTAACTTGAGCCGAAAAGTCATTCAGAGACTCGAATATTTTGAAGGCTTCTGCTTGATAAGAAATTGCTCGATCATGTTCTCCTTGAATGTTATACAGTACTCCTAAATTCGAAAGGGAATTGGCTTCCCCACGAAGACTCCTTTGAAGAAATGCTTGGCGAACACTACTTTCTCTATAGATTTCAAGCGCCTGTTCATACAGAGACAGTGCTTCGGTGAGCTGATTAGAGTTGTACTTATCCACTCCCTCCAGTAACAAGCGATCTGCTTCGGATAATAGCTCTTCAGAACTGACCTCCTGGGCCATTGCTACGAGTGACCAGGTCCAAGATTTCCGCGGGAATCCTGAAATTCCCACCATGGACATTAACGTAATTGTTGCTGTAAATAAGCCCAATAGCTTTGTAGAGAAATGCATAGCGGCAATACCCTATCCTGAAGTAACATCCAGCATATATCTCTGGCCTCCTCAGACTTATTCACCTTCAGGCAAAATTCACCTTCGTCCCATCCTCAACCACCTCGTTTCCCGTGCCGAAGTCAGTAAACTGCCGCACCTCAGGTTCATGGAAAGCCAGCACAATATCCTGTTTGGGCACATTCAGGGCCACCAACTGGTTAGCAATGCCTGTCTCCATACCATCGTGCGGTATCCAGATTTTCGACTCTCTCAGTTGCTGCCCAGGGGAAGCCAGTAAAATAATGCCATGGCCCAGCGCAGAACTCCACATGGTAACTAATGAGTAGGAAGCCTGACCAATCGCTACACTGGACACAGTCTATTCAGGGGATAACTATGGTCTCCAATGCAGTGCCCCTAACCACCTTGACCTTTGATCAATACCTCCACCATGACGACGGCACCGATACCCGCTACGAACTGGTGCGTGGCCTCTTGCTGCCCATGACTCCTGCCCCCTGGCCTCACAGCAAAATCGCCAAATTCCTTGAGCGCCAGTTTGACGACGAAATTGCCCGCGTGGGGCTGGACTGGGAAGCCGTCCGAGGTGATGTCGGACAACGCACCGAAGAGGCCACAGCCCGATTGCCCGATGTGTTAGTCGCTCGCCAGCAAGATTTGGCTTCCCTTGGTAATCGCTCTGCTGTACTGGAAGTTCCGGCCCTGCTGGTGGTTGAAATCGTCAGCGAAAGCTCCAAAGTGGATGACTATCTTTACAAGCTGGCGGAATACCGGAATCAGCAAGTTCCGGAATACTGGGTTGTAGACTATCTGGGGTTAGGAGCCGCCCGCTATATTGGGGCTGAGAAACTGCCCACGTTGTCCATCTATCAACTGGTTGAAGACACCTACCAGGTCAGGCAGTTTCGGGGACTGGATGAGATAGCTTCTCCCACTTTTCCAGAGCTGGCCCTGACAGCTGAGCAGGTTTTTCAGGCTGGACGGGTTGGCTTCGACTCCGCTCAGCCAACAGGGGAGTCCGCTTAGCCCCTAGACTCCGCTTAGCCAACAGTAGCAAGAGCAATTTCGGGAAAACACCAGTGCCCTGAGCGGAGTCGAAGGGCACGTCGGGCAGTCTACCGCACCTCCCTTGCCCGCTCTACCGCCGCCGAAGCATTCACCAGGCCCCAGCCAAAGTAGTACTGCTCCGGCGATACCGGCTGCGGGAAGTTGAAAATTCCCGAGGGCCGCAGAATCTGACTATCCATCGCGGTTCCCATGCCGACTTCTGCCTGCAGACGATACTGGTTCGTCTCCGACTGGGTCAGGGTTAGCCCCTCGTAGGTCGACGTAGTCTCCAGAATGGTGGTTACCTGCTCCCGGTTCAGGTTGCCGTTGGCCGCCTGCATCAGGGCCACCACTCCCGACGTAGCCGGAGCCGAAAACGACGTACCTTGCACCTGCACATAGTTTCCCAGCGGGTCGAGGCTCGCGCCCCAGGGACTGATGGGTGTTTCTATGCCATCCCAGAAGCCCGATACCCAGGTGCCCCCCGTGGTGAGAATGCCAAACATGGACACCTGACTGGTGTCGCCACCAGGAGCCACCACATCCAGCCCGCCGCCATAGCTGCTGTAGAAGGTGCGCTTACCGTCGAGCGTAGTTGCCCCCACCGAAATTACCCCCGGAATCGCTGCCGGGAAGCCGACACCATCCAGGCTGTCGTTGCCCGCTGAAGCGACAATTACCAGATCGGGATTGGCATCCAGCACCGCCATCACCTGGTCGGTCAGTTCCCGATCAGGCAGTAAGCCGCCCAGGCTGAGGTTGATCACATCGGCTCCCCGGTCGGCAGCATAGCCAATCGCTTCCACCAGGGCGGCAACGGTAATTTCGCCCCCCAGGCCAAAGACCCGCACCGGCAGAATTTCGGCTTCCGGAGCTACACCAACAGCATTGCGATCGCCCTGGGGATTCGCCGCAATCACCCCACTCGACCAGGTGCCGTGGAACTCTCCTGAAATGTCGCTTTGAATCCAGTTGCGAATCAGGTTGGCAATCTCTGGTCCAGAGAGTTCTGGGCGGGCCGACCTGACCCGGTCAGCCCGGTCTTCGTACTCGGCCAGTAGTGCCGTATCGGAGAGGGTAAACGTGTTTTGGAAGTTTTCCTGCACCAGAGTCAGCTCATCTCGGCTGATGCGGGTGTCAGGATCACCGATGGCGCAGAGGTCTGCTTTGCAGGTAATGTCGCTGTTGGAAAAATCCCAGCCGTGCACTTCACCGGGCAGGCGGTTGGCCTGGGTCTCCGGTACGGCAAAAAGGCTGTCGGCTAAATCGGGATGATCCCATTGAATCAGGCTATCGATGACGGCTACCACGACCCCTTCCCCACGGGTGCCCTGCTCCCAGGCTTCGGCGGCACGAACATCGGTGCGGGGCTGGCGGGTGCCCCGAAAGGCAGTACTGTCGAGGTGCCAGTGCAGGGGAAACAGTTTCGTCGGGCTGGGCCAGTGGCGCTGTCCTGACAGTCGGGCCAGCAGGTTATCCAGATCATTAGGACGCTGGGCAGGCTCGGTGGCCATGGCATAGAGATTCTGAGGCACGGTGCGATAGGGAACGGTCTGCACAAAATTGGGCGTTGCCGACTGAATGCCCGTCACCCCATTGAGCTGGTTAGCAATGTTCAACACCCGCAAGCCACTGCCGTCGCGGGCGCTAACCAGATACCGATTCTGGGTAAACCGCAGGGGCCGAACCACCTCCAGTCCGTAGCGGTTGAGGGTGAGCTGCACCTGGCTTTGGGGGGTGTTGGGTTCAAAGCTGACGATGATCTGGTTGGGCAGCACGATGGTTTCGTCGCCATCGACACGGCTGAGCACTGGCAGGGTCTCCTGCACGTAGGGCTGCTGGAGCCGTTCCTGTAAGGCGGCTTCTAGCTCGGGAGTAACGGATGATAGCTCGATGACGGCATAGCGGTTGCCCAGGGGACGAAGGGTTACATCCAGAGCCGGAGCAGTTGTGCCGCCCCGACTGCCGCTGGTCTCTCCAGACAGGGCCATCTCTAGCTGCTGAAAGGCGGAGGTGCCCCCGCGTGCGCCACTAACCTGGGGCTCCAGCACTACGGCAATCTGGTCGCGCCGAACGGTCAGGGGAACTCGCTGGCCGTAAAAGGTGTAGTAAATCTCTTCGGAGGTAGTTTGGGCCTGGGCAGGGGCTGGCGAGAAAACCGGAGCAATGCCGATGGATGCAGACCGGGGATGAGCCACTGGCAAGGTGCCGACCATTAACCCCGTCAGTAGTAGGCTGGAGATGACTTTCCGCATAAGTGATTTGCTCCTCAAAAGGTTCTGGAATCACCTATGTCTGGGGCAGTTGATCTTATTCAGATTTCTTCCGCACATCTGGCGGCAGTGGCCGAGATTCCTCCCTTCGGTCGGAATGACATGGCGTGGTTTTTGTCGAAGCTCAACCGTGTCATGTTGAGCGGAGCGGAGTCGAAACATCTCGTTTATGCAGTGAGGAAGGTTTCACTCAATAGTGGCGGAGATTCCTCCCGCTAGTCGGAATGACATAAGTAGCATTCGTGTCATATTGAGCGGAGTCGAAACCAGCATTCATGAATAACCTTTGCAGCTTCAGAAGTATGTGCAACCAGAATGCAAACGGAGGTTGCAGCCATGCTACCCGAAGGTCTGATTATTTTTGCGTTTGCGCTCATCCTCTGGACTCGAAGCTGTTTTCAGGGTGAGCCTCCCCCGCCGGAGCGCACACCGGAAGAGGAATTGGTGGATGCGTTTTTGAAGGTGCTGGAAAAGCGGAGAGAGGAACCCAAATAGGGGGCGAGGTTTCAATTCTTCCGCTGAAGAGGAAATCGATCTTCAAGCCGATCGATGGCGGCTGAACCGATGCGATAGGCGTATAGAATTCTCCCTCACGGTATTTGAGTTGGAGGCTGGGTGCGATCTCGCCCAAACGCTCTGCCATGCGCTGGTAGTCCTGCCAGGAGGCGGGTACTTTTACGACGCTTCCAGCAGGCATGGTTAATTCATCAGGTTTGATGACAAGGCTAAACATAGTGTCGCGCAGCAGTTGCCGTTGGAAGTATCCGGCACGGGATTGCTTTGATCACAGCGGGAGATAAGTGGAGTCGAAATTAAGTAGTCGAACAGATTTATCCATGTCATTTCAACCACATGGAGAAATCTCCGCCACTGCAATGGAAAAGTTCTTTAACTTACCCACACTAAG
>CAZPYG010000173.1:0-8679 GCA_964590465.1 uncultured bacterium
TGCGCCTGATTGCCCTGGGCGACTACTCCGCGGTACGCGATACCATCAACCAGCTCGGTGCCCTCGGCTACGCCGACCCCAACAAATGGACGAAGCTGATGCCCACCGGGCGAGAAGGAGAGTACATCTCAATCCACACGAGACGCTACGCACCCCCGACGGAATAGCGAATGAGGGAACCCCTGGGGAGCTACTTCCTCGGGGTTTGGTTATATAGAGCACCCTTAACTGTCGGATGTATTATCCTGGCAGGGCTTATGTCCATGGCACCACGCATTATCTCAAGCAAATTCCTGATTTTGGGCAGCGGTGGCTTAGAGTCGTCGTAAATCCAAATGTCAAGCCTCAGCGAGTGGTAACTGTCTTTTTTGATCGGAGAGTGAAATGAAGCTAGTCGTCCACAAAGAAGATGATGCGCTGTATCTGCGGCTAGACGATACAGCTATCGTTGAATCTGAAGAGGTCAGCGACGGCATCATTCTAGACTACAACGCTGAAGGCAAAGTGGTTGGCATTGAAGTGCTTTATGTCAGCCAGAGAAGCCCCAATTCCTGGCAGCAGATTCTTTTAGAAACCACCCCCAGTTAGGAGTGATGGTTGGGAAGCGTGATGGGGTGGTGTGCAGAGTCCACCTTACAGAGCCGTTACTGATCCTCATTCGCCGTAACTTCCTGGGCATCGCGGCGACGATTGCGCTTGCGCAGGCTCTTTCGCTTGTAGCCTAGAGCCTGAATTTCGTCGCTGTTGGGGCCAAACTGCCCCAGTACAGTCTGCTTCATGGCCAAAACCGCCTCGTGAAACTCCCATTCCGCCAATCGAGCCCGGTCGCGGGAAGCTTTGAGCTGAATTTCTGCTTCAGTTTCTTGCCGCTGGCTTTCAACCATAGCCTGATAGCGCTGCTCCAACCCGGCTTCCGTAGCCTCGTCTCGCAGGGGGGCGTAGTTAGCAACGGTAGAAAGGCTGTGAAAAGACTGCACATCCTGCCGGATGCGTTTGGGGGCAAGGCGACGGGTGGTATCTGTCATGGCGTGACCTGTTGGAGGGTAATGGCACCGCTTATGGTTCAGCCGCTGCTCCATAAGGTTATGTTTCCCCGGCAATAAGTCATTTGCACAGGCGCGAATTGAATTGAGATTGCCCTCAATGCCATTGCCACCAGCGCAAATTCAATTTGCACCACGGTGAACTGGAGTGCGGGCGATCGCAACCAAATTGTTGGAGCCGCAAATGGGGTTGGATGCGATCTCACTCGGATTGTCACCTATGCAAACTCAATGCCCCCCATGCAAACTCGATTGTGACCCGTGCAAATCATCTTTCCAGGGCAGCTCCTAACATATTTCCTGTAAGCCACCCTACCCATAATCAAGCTTTCAGAGTTTCGATAGGTCAAAATTCAACCCTTTCAGACCACCTTGATAGATCTGCCAGTGCTCACCCTACGGCTTATTTCGATGATATTCGACTTAAACTCGTTAAAACCTTTCAGCGGTTTGTTTTTCAGGGTGGAACTGATAACGCCGTTTGTAGTCTGTAATGCCGTATAAATTGAAGGAAACCGTTGGTTCATCGCCAACAGCTTCAACAGCATGGATGGCATCACGGGTGAATCCGATCACATCCCCTGGAGCCAGTAATACATCCCCAGCAGATTCAATGCGGTGGGGTTGGTCAGGATAACGACGCAGTTGTCCGTCATCGGTCATGAGCCAATTCGCGTTTTCCATGGTCCTTGTGTGAGTTGTTTCGGCTTAAATCATGCGCTCAATCTCCACTTTAAGGAGACTGTATGGCCTGCAAAAAAGACGGTGGCAATTGGTTAACCAGGGTAAATTGAAACGGATCATCATCAGACATCGCTAAGTTGGCCAGGGCAGGATCAATCAGGCCATCCGGTTGACTGCACTCGTTCGGCACTTTCAACCGGTAGTGCCGAAACGACACTGGCGACCAAACCCAGCGTCAATGAAACAGACCATCGGCGGGCAACTTTTAATGTCTTCCTCCATGGATAAGGCCAGGGAAAAAGCTCGTTCAGGTACTCCATGGTGAGGTATCTCGCGTGTGCATCTTAAGATCCAGTAAGGGCGAAGCATCTGGGAGGGAATTGACGTGACTTTTCCAATTGTTTTTGGCCAGATGCTTCGCCCTTCCGGCTGGTAATTTTTTTCTCAGAGATCTCCTAAAACCCAATACTGGTCTGGGCAGGTTGGGTTCCGTTGGCGCTTCACCCAACCTACTGGAGAATTTGGACTTTCTTAGCTCCCCGCACAGGGGTCGGCTCCAGCGCAGGGGTCAGCGGCAGCACAAGGATCTGCACCAGCGCAGGGGTCCGCAGCGGCACAAGGATCAGCAGCAGCGCAGGGGTCCGCACCAGCGCAGGGGTCAGGGGCAGCACAAGGATCAGCAGCAGCGCAGGGGTTAGCGGCAGCACAGGGGTCAGGGGCAGGAGTGCTGCCATCCAGGGAGGCATAGCCCATGGTGACATCGAATTCGCGACACCAGATCACCGCTGATTGGTATGCCGACACATCAACACCCTCGGGAATGGCGTAGCGCTGGGTGCCGCTGAGTTGTTGCAATTCTCCCAAGTTGATAAACTCATCGGCTTCGTAACTTTCAGGCACTTCAGATTTGTGCAGCAGTACGAACAAATCCGGCGCATCATCCGTAACAAAACTTTCATCCAGTTCGAGGTACTGCTGGCCATTTTCGGTCACGATGCGAAATGTGCCCTCGGTGGCACTCTGAGCAGATACGAAATCACCTGCCGCAGCGGTTGTCAGGGGAGCATTCATGGTTTGGGCCATCCCCGCTGATAGTCCTACAAAGGGCAGAGCGCCCAAATTTAAGAGGGAAGCAGCGCTGATGGCAGCCAGGTATTTCAACTTCATTGGAGGTTCCTCGTAGTGAATTGCAATATTTCAACGGAGCCATAACAACTTGTGCCCGCTCAGTTATCACAGTCCACTACTAAGCTGAGGTAGGGCTGACATTTTTCTGAGTCTTTTCTCATCTGAGTATCAGGTTGGCTTCAGGGGGATGGGGGATAACACAGGTAAGGCAGTTTTTAGTTTTGAGTTCTTAGTTTTGAGTGGGAATGAGTTAATGCCCATCCAGGAACTCAACATTCAAAACTCAACATTCAAAACTAAAAACTCTCCCCCCTGTTTGCCCTGAGGCTCTGTGATGACTCTGTCCCCAAAACCCACGGTCATTGTCGGCGGCGGCTTTGTCGGTTTATTTGCCGCCATGCACCTCTGCCAGCAACGACATCCCCATCCCATTGTGCTGATTGATAAATCGGAGCGGTTTGTGTTCAAACCCCTGCTGTACGAACTCCTCAGCGGTGAACTGAGTGAGCAGCAGGTGTGGCCCAAATACGAGCACCTGCTGAACTGCGATGAAATTACCTTCATCCACGACACCGTGACTCGGATTGATCTGGAAAAACGCCAGGTTAACCTGGCCTCGGAACTGAGCTATGACTATGGCCATCTGGTGCTGGGGTTGGGCAGTACTGTCCACGACTTTGGCATTCAGGGAGTCAGAGACCATGCCTTTCCCTTTCGCACTGGGGAAGATGCCGCCAACTTGAGGCAACATTTACGGCGATGTTTGCAGCAGGCCAGCCAGACGCAAGACCCTGACCAGCGCCAGGCCCTGCTGACAGTAGCCATCATCGGCGCAGGCCCCGCAGGTATCGAAATGGCCGCCACCCTGGGGGATCTGCTGCCCCAGTGGGCGGAAAAATTCGGCACCCTGGTAAATGACCTGCAGATTGTAGTGGTGAACCGCAGCAGCGAAATCCTCAAGGGCGACATCAACAACGGTCTGCGGGAAACCGCCAAGGAAGCCCTGCGCCATCGTCTGGTGCCCATCGACCTGCTGACGGGGGCCGCCGCCGCCCAGGTGCAGCCCGATCGCCTGACCTATAAAAAGGCTGATCGCGTCCACGAGTTGCCTACCCACACCGTCATCTGGACCACCGGGAACAAGGTCAATCCTGTGATTCAAAACCTGGACATTCCCCCCGCACACCAGGACAAAGCCGGTCGCCTGCGGGTACTGCCGACCCTGCAATTACCTGACCATCCTGAAGTCTTTGCCGCTGGAGACTGTACGGTGCTCAGCACCCCCCAACCGGCAACGGCCCAGGTGGCCTATCAGCAGGGAGCGGCGATCGCGACTAACCTGAATGCGATCGCCCAGGGCCAACCGCCCCAAATTGCCGAAGTCAACCTGCGCGGCACCCTGATGAAGCTGGGTTTAGCCGATGGAGCCGCCAACCTGTTCGACCGCCTGGTGATTACCGGACGCAGCGGCCACCTCCTGCGTCAGGCCACCTACCTGGAACTGCTGCCCAACCCGGTCCACAACTTCAAATCTACCCTCGGCTGGCTCACCGACGAAATCCTCCAACGCCACACCATCCCGCCCCCGGTTCCTGCACCCAGTCCCCACCGCTGGGTACCCCAGTGGGCCGCCAATACCGCCATCAGCCTCGCCGTCGTCGCCAGTGGTGTCTTCATGTGGCGAGCCGTCGTGCCGACGAATTTTGAAACCACCTGGAAACCGACCGGCATTCCGGCGTTGATTGATCAGCTACAGGCAAGGGAGGAGTAGGGGAAGTTGTGAATTTTGAGTTTTGAGTTTTGAATTTTGAATTATTACCTTGAGAACTCAAAACTAAGAACTATAAATCAAGAACTAAGGAGACCCAAATGCTACTCGAAACCGAACGTCAAGAACTCAACGGCCTTAAGGCAGAACGCAACCTGGTACGCACCTCGATCGCTACCATGCGAATTTTGCTCGGTATCTTTTTTATTCTGGGAGCGATTTCTAACTTTATTTATCTGCGGGAACCGGGCGGTTTGCTCGAAACCGTGACCACTTTTAGACTCCGGCTGTGGGGGTTTGGCTTTGAGGGCATTGGCCCCCTGCCTGCCTTTTTGGCTTATCCCTATGCTTTTCTGCTGTCGCCCGTGGAGTTAGTGGTTGGGGTGCTGTTTGTGGTTAACCGCCTGGTGCGCTGGGCAGGCATTTTGATGATGCTGATGCTGCTCAGTTTTATTCTGGCTTTTGGTCTGGTCGGGCCGGATGGCTTAATTCCTAATAACCAGGCGAGCTGGGATAAGAATGTTTTCCTGCTGGTGGGGGCCTGGATTTGCACCGCCTACGACCACTATCGAGTGCGCCGCCAGTCAAAGCTCAGTCAGCTTTAACCCTTTTAATTTTAATTGCCGAAATATCCTCACTCTAGGTAAACCATGATCGTTATTCCTATCCAAACGATTCATCGCCTGATTGATTTTTCCGAACGCCATCAACTTTCGATTTCGATTCCTTTGATGAGTTCCTGTAGTGGCTATTTTGCCGTGGATGGCATGAATCAAGTCCTAGGCACTTTAATGGCTATCAATGCATCAGAAGCCCACAATTTAGCCGTTGAATTACAGGAGCAGGCCCGACAAAACCATCCAGTTGTACGCTGCTAAACCTGCTTCTGCCTTCTGTGCGGTGTCGTCTTCACAACAAAACTCATCCACCATGTCTCAACTACAGCAATGGCGTCCTCAAACTGCAACGGTGGTTCTGTTATTAATTGTTCTGGGAGCCGGAGCGATCGCCGCTGCCTGGTTTGCCGGAAATGGGACGATCAACGAAATCTTTGCCCACCTGCGCTGGCTGCAGGAAAACCCACCCCTGTGGCTGCAAGCTCCTATGGTGGCCGGTGAAACCCTGGTGTTCTGGACCCTGGGGCTGATGCTGCTGGCCTACGGCATTACTCTAATTTCGCCCCGCCCTCAGACCTGGTCTTGCTTGGCGGTGGTCAGCATTTTGCTGGTGCTGCTGGTGCGTTATCTGCTCTGGCGGGTACTCTCGACCTTAAACCTGAGTGACCCGCTGAATGGCGTTTTTAGCCTGGGGTTACTGGCACTGGAACTGTTGATGCTGAGCACCTCACTGATTCAGCTCTCGTTAATGATGATGTCCAGGGATCGTAAACGCCAGGCTGACCAGCTGGCCCAGGCGGTGGTCGAGCACCGTTACCGCCCCCCGGTGGATGTGCTGATTCCTTCCTACGACGAGCCGGAGTTCATTCTGCGGCGCACCATCATAGGCTGTCAGGCCATGGACTACGAACCCAAGACCATCTACCTGCTGGATGACACTCGCCGTCCAGAAATCCGGGAGCTGGCGGCAGAACTGGGATGTGAGTACCGCACCCGCCTCGACAATCGCCATGCCAAGGCAGGCAACCTCAACCACACCATTCCCCACACCCATGGGGAGTTGATTGTGGTGTTCGATGCCGACTTTATTCCCACCTGCAACTTTCTTACCCGCACGGTGGGCTTTTTTCAAGACCCCAACGTGGCCCTGGTGCAGACCCCCCAGAGCTTCTACAACCCCGACCCCATCGCCCGCAATCTGGGCCTGGAAAACTTGCTCACTCCCGAAGAAGAGGTCTTCTACCGCCAGATCCAGCGGATTAAAGATGGAGCGGGCAGCGTCGTGTGTGCCGGAACCTCCTTTGTGGTGCGCCGGGCGGCCCTGGTGCAGGCGGGGTGCTTTGTCACCGACTCCCTCAGTGAAGATTACTTTACTGGCATTCAACTGGCTTCAAAGGGATACCAACTGGTCTACCTGAACGAAAAACTCAGCGCCGGACTGGCCGCCGAAAGCATCGCCGACCATGCCCTACAGCGTATCCGCTGGGCCCAGGGCACCCTGCAGGCGTTTTTTATCAAATCCAATCCCCTCACCATTCCGGGGCTGGACCCGATTCAGCGGCTGGCCCACTTTGAGGGGTTGCTGCACTGGTTTACCAGTCTGTCGCGGGTGGGGTTTCTGTTGATGCCCCTGGCCTATTCGTTTCTGGGGGTGATTCCCCTGCAAACGACGGGACTGGAACTGCTCTACTACCTGCTGCCGTTTTACCTGGTCAACATCACGGTGTTTTCCTGGCTGAACTTCCATTCCCGCTCGGCCATTTTGTCGGATCTCTACTCCATTGTGCTGGCCTTTCCCCTGGCTTCGACGGCGATTCAGTCGCTGCTGCGCCCGTTTGGCAAAGGGTTTAAGGTGACACCCAAGGGTGGATTGCAAAACCGCTTCCGGTTTAACTGGCAGCTGGCCTGGCCCCTGGTGACGCTTTTCGTGCTGACAGCGATTAGCCTGTGGATTAATCTGGGGTGGTATTTGCAGGTGGGCATGGGCGCATCTGCCCTGCCGCTAGAGGTGTCGCGACAGGTGGAAGGCGTGGGTGTGGGCTGGATCTGGAGTGCCTACAACCTGTTTATGCTGGCGGTGGTGCTGCTGATTTTGCTGGATGTGCCCCGCTCCAGTGCCCGCGACTGGTATGACCTGCAGCGCACCGTGAAACTCACCGTGGGTCACCACAGCTTCTGGGGCACCACTACCATGGTGTCGGAACTGGGAGCCGACATCGCCCTGACCCAGCAAGATCCTAGCCTGCTGCAACCCGACATCCCCATCAGCCTGGAACTGCTGGAATTAGGGCTGCGCCTGCAGGCTCACATCACCCATCTGCGCCAGCCTGAGGATGAATTGCCCATTGTGCGGGTTGGCTTTGCCCCCCTGAACCTGGCCCAGCAGCGGCAATTGGTGGAACTGCTCTACTGTCGTCCAGGCCAATGGCGTAGCCGCTGTGCGCCGGGGGAATTGCATTCGATCTGGCTGCTGTTTAAGGTCTTGCTGCAGCCCCAGGTGCTGTTTAACCGGGCGGGTACTATTCGTCCCCTCGCGGTGGCGAAGGGATAACAGAGATCACCCCAGGGCACTTGCATCATTAGGGATCAACGGGAAAATAACATCCCCATTGAGGGCGGTAGATGGGTAGATGAGGGGATGGGGGGATGGGGGGATGGGTCAGTTTTGAGTCGGGAGGAGGAACAGGGATATGCCACTGATTGGGTTGTTAATTGCGATCGCCCTGGCGCTCGTCCATGCCTTTATCTCAACGTTCAAGGTCGATAGCTACATCCCTCAATATCGCTGGCTCTCGTTTGCCGGGGGCGTGTCGATCAGCTACGTTTTTCTGGATATTTTCCCGGAACTCAGCCACGCCCAGGAAGAAATCATTCATGCTGGGTTTCCCCTCTTAAACTACCTGGAAAACCATGTCTATTTACTGGCCCTTTTAGGGCTTACCCTGTTTTACGGGCTGGATCGCTTAGCCCTGACCTCCCGGCGGTGGAAGGTGGCTAATGATGAGCGCGATCGCTCTGGCTCCAGGGTTTTTGCCATCCATATCGCGGCTTATGCCCTGGTCAATGCCATTTTTGGCTACCTGCTGCAGGAATTATCGGACCACAATCTGTGGCAGTGTGTTTTGCTGTTCTTTGCCGCGGCCCTGCACTTTTTCATCATGGACTATGCCCTTCGGGAACATCACCCCATCCTCTACGACCGATGGGGTCGTTGGATATTGACCGGGGCCATTTTGGTGGGGGCGATTGCAGGCAGTTCCGTGCGTCTGAATGAAGCCTTTATCGCCATGGTTTGGGCCTTTTTAGCCGGTAGCATCCTGCTCAACATCCTCAAAAAAGAACTCCCAGAGGCTAAGAAAACCTGCTTCTGGTCCTTCCTGGGCGGAGCTTCTCTCTATGCCATCCTGATCCTGCTGGTTTGATCAAGCTGATAAATATT
>CAZPYG010000173.1:8779-10697 GCA_964590465.1 uncultured bacterium
GTGGAATTGGTGATTTTGATGGGCTTTCTGGTCGGTTACCAAGTGAACACAGGATCTCAGCCTGATGCCGTGCCAAGGTTAATTGCCCCAGTGATGAAGTATCTCGTGGATTGGCTGGGCGGGTGTCAGGAGCGTGATTTTGCCGCCCCGCTCGTAGGCGACTTGGCCTTTGAGCTGTTTGAAGAGCCGGACACATTCTTCATAGGTAATGCCGATGCTGCGGGCGATCTGATAGTAGGTGAGGCGCGATCGCAACCGTTCCCCCTCCGGCACGGTCTCAGTTCCGGCACTGGCGGCAAAATATTCTAAGTAGTGGATCAGGCGCACGATCGCCCGTTCTGATACCAGCCCGTGCACGCGATTGTGGAGATGCTGTAACCGCTGGTTAAAGACAGTCAGCAGGTGCAGCGCTAGCTTCGGGTCTTGTCGAAAGCCCTCCAGTAACGCCGCCCGCTCAATAGTGAGCACTTGAATCGGTTCCATGGCGGTGGCAGTGGCGGGAGCCAAACCATCCCCAAACAGAGCCGGAGCGGCAAAGACGGCATCGGCCCACAGCAGTCGCAAGATCGTTTCTTTGCCTGCATCAGACATCTTGGTAATCCGCAGTGATCCTGCCACTAGCAGGTAAAGACAGGCGGGCAACGCATCCCCTTCATGAAAAACAATCTCATCAATGTCATAGGCTTGCAGGCGGCTATGCTCAGCAAAATACTTTAGCAAAGAGGCATCTAAGTCCTTGAAAAGCTTTATTTCTAGAAGTTTTCCGACATCAACGAGCATTGGTAGGTGTTTTGAGATAAAGGTGTGAACATTCCTTAACTATAACGATTCTCAATCAAAAGTCCGATTTGTTTCTTTGTAGCCGTATTCCCGTTGACACCAGCGTTTGAGGCGTCAGTCGTGGGATAGCCCTGGTTGCCACTATGAGCTACCTCATGGTTGCGGTTGCGCCCCTCTGCCAGAGTGAAGGTAATGTTTCTCTGGTGAAGGCGATGTCTACGACTCCGCTCAACTTCAAAACCGCCCCTGGGCATCAAGTGTTGGCAGCAGGGGGCAAAAAGATTCTGCGCCCCGGTGGTCGTGCCCCCACCGAAACCCTGTTTACCTGGGCCAATTTACAACCTGGTGACACGGTACTGGAACTGGCTGCTAGCTTTGGCTATAGCGCGATCGCCCTGGCTCAACGCTATGGCGTCAAAGTCGTCGGGGTCGAAAAAAATCCGGACAGTGTGGCTCGTGCTCGCGCGAATGTTGCCGCTGCGGGGCTGAGTGACCAGATAGACATCCGCGAAGGGGATATTTTTCACCTGGACGCGATTCCTGAACAGTTTGACTACGTGTTGGGCGAGGCCATTCTGACGATGCAGTCAGCCCCCGGAAAACATAAAATTTTGCAAGGGGTGAGCGATCGCCTCAAACCCGGTGGACAATACCTCAGCCATGAAATGATTGTCCAGGGGGCTCAACGGGAAGCCATTGATCGGGCGCTGGCGACGACGATTCGGGTCAATGCCCAACCGCTCGATCCGACTGGGTGGATGGCGACCTGTCAGCCAGTGGGACTCACCGTACAACAGCATCAAAGTGGCCCAATGGCCTTGCTTAACCCTCAACGCATCGCCCAAGAAGAAGGGCTTGGTACCCTGCTCAAGCTTGGCTGGAACCTGCTCATCCATCCTGAGATGCGGCAACGGGTTCTAGATATGCGACGAGTGTTTACAACCTACCGCAATGATTTGGGCTACATCATTTTCCGTGCCCAAAAATCGGGCTAGGGCGTCTTCTGGGTGCAGCGCGGTCGCCGTTCTCCCCAATGTTCAGAACACCCACTCTATTCTTTTACCCTGCAAGGTCACGATGGCAAACGCAATTCTTCCGCTCCAATCCACGTCTACCCAGCTACAAGAGCACATCGAAT
>CAZPYG010000174.1:0-7644 GCA_964590465.1 uncultured bacterium
AAAGGAGAATGGGACTCATTTCGACTGTGGGGGATTTTACAAAGAACTTATAACCTCCCTGACAATCAAATTGACGTCATTGAAATAAAGAACTGCTCAGAATTAATGGCTCACTATATTGCAAAAGAGGGTTTGGTCATCTATGAGCAAGATGCCGGACTATTTGAGAAATTTAAACATAACAATTTGAAATCTCCAGAAGAAATAAAAAGCTTTCAAAAGGCTCTACGCGCAGAAACCAAGCGTAAGCTTCAGGAGTTAAGTCAGAAATGAGTCTTAAAGTTGTTTCGATTCAAGCTAAATTAGATCTTATCGCTGATTACTTGAATGAATTAGAGCCACTCGCCACCTTGAATGTGAGCGAAATAATGGGCGATGTTTATAAATACAGAGCGGCTGAAAGACTTCAAGAGCTTATTATCCAAGCTTCGCTTGATATAAGCAGGCACTTGCTCAAAGAACAGCATCAACTAGATCCAAAAGAAAACGCCAATGTTTTTTTGGAACTCGCAAGGCTGAATGTCATTCCTTCTGATTTAGGAGAGTTGCTGGCGAAGGCTGCAAGTTTTAGAAATGTCCTGGTGCATATTTACGAAAGCATAAATCCTGAAATCGTGGTTGATAATATCCCACTGATATTGAGAGATTTCCCTGAGTTTTCAAGTTGTATTTACGATTATTTGGATTCGTTAGAGGTAAGCAATGATGATACAGAATCCTAGCGACGACGATTTTGATTATTTGAATGATGATTTCGGGCTCGACGAGGAAAGCGACAGAACCGTAGAACCCGCCGCCCGCGAACTCCTGACCCTCAAGCTTCTGCGGGAAGCAATTCAGGCCCAAAATCCCGGTGATGCCGTCATGCAGGATTTTGCAGAAATAGTCTTGCCCAATCTGTTGAAGTACACCGTTGGGGTCACTGCGAAGGGAGGCAAGTTTTTTGCCGAATATCTCGACCGAGTCGTGAATCCTCAGCGCATTGCTGAAGGCAAAGACCCGATTCGTCGCGATAATGCCGCTGACCAATCCCTCAATACTCACCTGCTCAATGGGTTGTTTCCAGCCAATTTGATTGAGCGGCGACTGCAAAAGCTTGACACTACTGTTAAACGACTCGTTAAAGAACGGGAACGTCGTCTACTGGTATCCGGCTTTATCTTGCATGACTTTGAAAAGTTCGACTATGACCTGATTCCTACAATGCCGGAGCCCTTCAGGGCCATTCGGCGAGATCCAGAAGGGGATATCCGGAAGCGCTCGATTGAGGAACATCGGGAAATCATTACCGTGTTGATAAGGACGCTGGAACTGGATCGCTTCATTTGCCCAGATGCTCCAGAAGATTGGAAACAGTATCTTGATGACCTGCTGTTTCTGGTCTACAACGCCCAGCGGCGCAACGACACTAACTTGAATTTGTCTGAGGATGGGCTGAGTCCGGTGCTGCGCGATGGTCTTCGACCCGCCTTAGGCGATCGCACCCTGCGCTGTCTCTCAGATCTCACCTGTTTGGCCGATCGCCTCGCCTCCATCATCAAACATCCCCAAGATGCTGAGAATACAGGCCTAAACGACATTATTCACAGTCTCAGCGATGGCCAACTTCGATTCACTTATCACGCCATTTCCGAAAACCGGGGGGTGCTGACCAACGTAGTCAACAACGCCCTGATGGATGCCTATGAAAGCTTAAATCGGGACTCTGAGAATCCAAATTACACAACCCTGCTCTACTTACCCACCGGAGCCATTTATTTAGCCCGCCGAAATGCGCCTCAGATACGGCCAGATGATCTACCAGATCGGGTGGTGGCTGGCATCAAAGCTTTATGTGCCGGACAGTTGAGTTTACGTCAAACAGGTTTTGGGCGCGATGGTAAAGGCATGAAATATGCCGACTACTACAACCTGTTTTTTGACGATCCAGGGTTGATGCAGGTAGCTCTCGATGCCACGCTGCGGATTTTGAACCCCAATAAAGGTTCGGTAGCCACTAAACGCAGCGAAAACTTAATGGCCTTTCAGCAGCGGGGCGTTCTCTCAGGTGATTATGATTTCTCATTCAGCGATGACATCCGCATTGATCAGCTAGCCGAATTCGGCGATCTGATGAACCGCAAAATTTGGGGAGAGCGGGTCAATCAGCTTGAGACCGTGATTAAGGAACGGACTAAAGCTCGAAAGAAGCAAAAAGACCTGCCGGAACTTCCTGCCATTAAACCTGAGGTGCTGCCCGAAAATATCATCCACAAAGTAGCTGTGTTTTGGCAGGTTTCTGAATATTTACCCCAGATTCGAGAAATTCAGCGTATTAACGAAAAGCTGAAGGAACTAAAACTCAAAGGGAATACCGGCGGAGTGCCTTATGAATGGTACTTTCTGTCAGCTAAGTTTCTGGAAAAGAATCCGGGCATTGAAGATCTGCGCGAAACCTGTAGCACCGTGATCGACTATGTCACACAGCTCACGCAACCCGTGATAGCCCAGTACCCCGTCGCCGATGGTTGGGATGATGTGCGGGAATGGGTCGGCAAAGTGGTGATGCTGCCGGGGCAAGCTCAGGAACCTTCAACTTCAGAACAGGTGGATGTGTTCTTGAAAGAACTGGCCTACTACAATGCCGCCAAAAAGCCAGGACGGGGACGGCAGATGATTTGCTCCATCTCCCATTCGCCCTATTCCGTCAATGAGCAGATGGAATCAGCAGTGCTGTTTACGCCCCAGGTCTACACCAATAAGCAACACCTGGGCGGCTCCAACGCCAAACGTAATATCTCCAGCATTGCAGGCATCGAGATGATGCTGCGGCAGATTTTGATGAATCAGACCCAGGCAGTCGGCAAACGATTTGAGGACGGCAAATACCGCTATCTCTACTTTTACCCGACCTACTACTTCACCCCTGAGACCAACTCGTTTTTGCATCGGGCCTACAGCAACATTGCCCAAACTCGCTTTGATACCAGCATTCGCAATCACTTCATCAGTAAGCAGCTAGAAGCCGACTTTAGCCGCGACAAGTACCAAACCGTTGATGCTTTCTTAATGGATGAAGACCTGGCCCAGCGGAAGCAGTTGCCCGATGATGACCCGAACTTTAAGCGAGACAGAACCTTCAAACTCTCCTACCCCGAAGACAAACCCCTCACCTTCTACTTCATGGCCCTCCCCCCAGGGCGCGACAGCACCGATACCGAATCCTGGATAATGCCAAGCTGGTTGGCCTTCGCATTTCCGATGATTCTCGATGTCAAAACCGTCGTCTCCGAGTCACCCATTCCCCCGTTTACCGATGGGGCTGAATTTGAGGAAAGCGTCTTTCTCGACAGTGCCCCCCATGCCTTCCGCACTCTGGTAGGGCAAGACCGATTCCGCCTCGACTTCATCCTCGAAGGCTGGACCGATGAGAGCGGCCTCCAACGTCCGGCTCCCCTGAATACGCTGACGGCTGCCTATGCCATCCACATGGATGTCAATGCTAAGCAGGGCAAAGGCGGCTATGACGCCAACTGGGGCCGCTTCACGGAGCTGGCAAAAGATATTGAAACCAGCCCGCTGTATGTCTTTTCCTATCTCTCCAGGTGGAGTCGAGGGCAGAAAGCCGACGCCCCCAGCCCCCAAAAAATCAGGCTCTACGCTCACCACTTCTATCCCTGCTTTGACCCCTATGCCACCTACGACTTTAAAGAGGAGACTTGGATTTTGACCCCTGACTCATCACTCAACCATCCGAAAAAATTGACCGACCTCTATCGGCAGTTTTATCGAGCCAATAAGCGCTACAACGCCAAAGCTAACGCTGTTCTGAAACCCATTGATATTGCTGCTGATACCATTCTCAAAGCTGAAACCAGCATGTTTCACGACGATGCTCTTGTTACCGTTGTAGCAGCAGAAGTCTTCAAGCTGATGGATCGGGTTCATAACTCGACCGCTGAAGGCCGATGGGTGGTCAGCGATCGCGAGAAAGAGCGCCAACTCGTTCTCGACTTCGCCAGCTATTTCGTCATCGACGTTTTTGAGCAAGCCTTTGCAGGTGATCGTGCCCGTCTAGCAGGTCGTCAACTCAACCTCATTCGCGACACCTGCGAATTTCTCTATCGTCTGGAGCAGGACAAAGAGAATCAGGAATTGAAAGCCCAAGACGATCCACCCCCACCGTAGGGGCGAGGTCCCCTCGCCCAATGCTCCCTCGCCCAATGCAGGATTTATCGCGAAATACCGCCATCCATTCGGGCGCGGAGACCGCGCCCCTACCGTAAACGCAATTTGTATTAGGAGAAAATCATGGCTCTGCTAAAAAATATTGACTCTAAGTTCTTCCACACCGAAATTCCTTACAAACCCATGGGCAAATACGTCCACTTCCTTACGGTTCGCGTTACCGAGTCTTATCCACTCTTTCAAACCGATGGTGAACTGAATAAGGCGCGAGTACGGGCGGGTGTCGACGAGAGAAATACCATCAGCCGCTTATCGATGTTCAAGCGCAAACAGTCCACTCCAGAGCGGCTGGTTGGGAGAGAGCTGCTTCGCACCTACGGTTTCGTGAAACCGGAAGAATGCGAGTACAACGTTGAATTTGGCATGGACAACCCCGACTGCATCATCTACGGGTTTGCGATCGGCGATTCTGGGTCTGAAAAATCCAAAGTCGTTGTGGATACGGCATTCTCTATCACCGCTTTCGACGAGTCCCACGAAACGTTCACTCTGAATGCGCCCTACGAAAACGGTACGATGGCCTCTAAAGGAGAAAAAGGCGGTAAACCTGGCGAAGTGACCAGCCGCATCAACCAGCAAGACCACATCCGCCCCCAGGTCTTTTTTCCCAGCATCGTTACCCTCAAAGATCCGACAGAGGCCAGTTTTCTCTACGTCTTCAACAACATTTTGAGAACTCGCCATTACGGTGCCCAAACCACTCGCACAGGCCGAGTTCGGAATGAGCTGATTGGTGTGGTGTTTGCCGATGGTGAAATCGTTAGTAACCTGCGCTGGACTCAAGCCATCTACGACCAGATGAAAACGGCAGGTACGCTCAAAGCACCTGATCCTCTCGATGAGGGTGATGTCGCTGAAGCGGCTCAGGCCGCCATTCAAAACTTGATGAGCGAGGAATTCATTGTGCATACCGATTTTATTGGCGATGACTTTCGCGCTCTCTTGAAAGAAGTGAAGTCTTTAACCGCCAGCGAAGAGGGCATTCGCTCAATCCTCAATCAAGCGGATCAAGAGGCCAAAGCCTATGCCGAGAAGCACATTGGTAAGAAAAAGACCGCCAGCGCGAGGTCATAGCCATGCCCCATGTCTATCGCTGTACCTTAGAACTGCACGACAGTCTTTACTACGCCACACGGGAAATCGGGCGGCTTTACGAAACCGAGCCCGTGCTGCATAACTATGCGCTCTGCTATGCCCTGGGGCTAGTAGACAGCGAGAAATATGCCACGACTGTCGGCGAAGACCATCGCTACCGCTATTTCTGCCCTGAGCAGGTACCCATGTACGAGGCCCATCTCACACCGCTCAATCAGCAGGGCATCTACATCACTCCTGCCAGGGCTGTTCGTCATGCCGCTGTACTCAACACCTGGAAATACGCGGACAACCGCTACCACGTTGAGATGCAGAAAACCCAGAAAAACATCCCCAGCTTTGGTCGGGCTAAGGAAATTGCCCCTGAAAGTCAGTTTGAGTTTTTTGCTATCTCCCAGAATCCCCTAACCTTTCCCCGATGGATTCGGCTAGGCAAGTGGATGAGCAAGGCCGAAGTTGACGTCAAAGAATTACCAACCCCGAAATGCAGCTCGGCTAGGGAGTTCACCTTTCCTTACCCGCTCAATCCACTGGATGTCATGTTCACCAACCAGGTGTTGAGCTACGACACCATCAACATGCCGCCCGTTAGCCTCATCCGCAACGTGCGAATGCTCGGTGAGCACTATACCTTTGAGGGGTTAAAGGAGCCCCTGAAACTGCCCGTAAACATGGAGTACCGATTCAGCAATTAGTATGAGCAAGTTTTAAGTTTTAAGTTTTGAGTTTTGAATGTTGAATTAACAGACAATTCAAAACTAAGAACTCAAAACTCAAAACTCTCCTACGAACCAAACCCTTTGCGTTTTGTTTTGCGTTTCTGAGAAGATCGCTGCGCTAACAATTCTGCCGCAAAGCCACCCCGATCCTGCATCATCAACCGTCGCGTTCTCTCCCGCTGATATGCCTGTACCTCTGCTGCCAACTCATGTTCAGGATCAAACACGACATGGGTCAACGATATGGAATATACCTTTTCTGAACTTTTACCATTAGGAGCCAAGTTCAACAGAATGCCGCCTTCATCCCCGGCATACATGACCGAATCTACGTCCAACCAGGTTTTAGTCGAAATGGGTTCATCCTTCATCGCCTTCAGCAATTGCTTCCCTGGCCGTATCCGAAACGGCAATGCCGCCTCCAACTTATTTTTGAGGGCGATCGCCTGCCCATAATCATCAATCTGCATCCACGCTCTCCCTTATTGTCACAACTCAAGTATTTAAACTAACCCCTATCCAGCGACTTCTGAGCCCCAAAATTCAAAACTCAAAACTCAAAATTGGTAATCGCCATGCCACACAGCCTCGTCCTCAACCTCCTGCCCGAATCGCCCATTCCCCCCGGCTTCACCTCCGGTAAGCATCTCCATGCCCTGTTCCTCAGCCTGGTCAGCTCTGTTGATGCTGACATGGGCAACCAACTCCACGCCAACCAGGCCAATAAATCCTTCACCCTCAGCCCCCTGCAAATAGTTAATAATTTTGAGTTCTCAGTTTTGAATTCAAAGCGTAACCGTTCAACTCAAAACTCAAAACTTAAAACTCAAAACTCATCCCCCCTCCGCTCAACTCAAAACTCAAAACTCAAAACTCAAAACTCATCCCCCCTCCGCTGGACCTACCGCCAGCCCATCTCTCCCGGTACCTCTTGCTGGTGGCGCATTTCCTTGCTAGACGATCACCTCTTTGGCCGTCTCAATCAACTCTGGCTCAACCTCAATCCCAACCAACCCTGGCACCTGGGGCCTGCCGACCTCCATATCACCAGCATCCTGGGTACCCCCCAGAGCGCCCAGCCCTGGGCCAACTTCTGTAATTATCAGCAGCTCTATGAGCAAGCTTCAGAGCAAGACCGCAAGTTAACCCTCCAGTTCTATACCCCAACCGCCTTCCGCCAGGGCAAATACGACTCGGCCATGCCTACCCCGGCTCGTGTCTTCGGTAGCCTTCTCCGCCGCTGGAACTACTACAGCGGCATGGAATTCTCGACCGGTATCTTGGATGCGGTACAGCCCAGCTATTTTGATATTCGTACCGAAGTGGCCACCGACCCTCGGAGCCAGTTCCAGCATACCGGAGCCAAGATTAACCCCTGCAATCAGTTCACAGGGTGCGTCGGTAAGGTGACCTATCAGGTGTTGGGGAAGGTTGATGCTTTCACCCTGAAGCAGCTCAACACCCTGGCTGATTTTGCCCTGTATGCCGGAGTGGGGCGGAAGGCGACGATGGGGATGGGAATGGTGAGGAGGGTTTAGTTTTGAGTTTTGAGTTCTTAGTTTTGAGTTAAGAAGCTGTTTTTGTGGTTTTCACGATCGCAGTC
>CAZPYG010000174.1:7744-10693 GCA_964590465.1 uncultured bacterium
TGAGTTCTTAGTTTTGAGTTAAGAAGCTGTTTTTGTGGTTTTCACGATCGCAGTCGGAAATCGAATGTTGAGTTTTGAGTTCTTAGTTTTGAGTTAAGAAGCTGTTTTTGTGGTTTTCACGATCGCAGTCAAAATCCGAATAATTTCATCGATTTGAGCGATTTCAGATTTGAGATCTACGGTCACCAGATCTGACTCTTGTAGCAGTCTCAACCAATATTTAGTTTCCCTCGCTTCCTTTGAAGCGATCGACATTTTCGCCAAGAAGTCCCGACGACTTTGTGCAGCGGTTGCTTCCTCAACATTTGCCCCAATGCTCGTCCCACTCCGCAACAGCTGCTTCGACAATACAAATTCTTTTTGAGCTTGCAATTTTTTGTATAAAGCAATCACAGTCAACGCAAACCGAAAACTTTTCCCTTGAATAATACTCTCCGCCATAAAAGCCCCCCAAACTCATCCCTATAATGCCCAACCCAAAACTCAATCCTTAATAATGCCCAATCCAAAACTCAACATTCAAAACTCAAAACTTTACTCCCATGCACGACTCCGATTACATCCCCATCGCCGCCCTCAACCAATACGCCTATTGCCCCCACCGCTGCTGGCGCATGTTCTGTGCTGGGGAGTTTGTCGATAACCAGTACACCCTGGAGGGCACCGGCTTACATGACCGGGTCCATACCTTGGGGAGCAACCACCGCGAGGAAACCTGGCAGGTGCGGGCTGTCTGGCTCAAGAGCGATCGCTACGGGCTGATTGGTAAGTCTGACCTGATTGAAGAAACCGACGGGCAGCTTTACCCGGTGGAATATAAACGCGGGCATCGGGGCGAGTTTGATAACGATGAACTGCAGGTTTGCGCCCAGGCCCTTTGTCTGGAGGATATGACCGGGCGAACGGTGACCCAGGGCTTCATTTACTATGCCCAATCCCACCAGCGGCAGCCTGTGGAGATGACCCCAGAGCTGAGAGAAGATGCGATCGCAGCCATCACCGCTGTTCGTACCCTCCTCCAAACCGGCATTATGCCGCCTCCTGTCTATACCAAACGCTGCCGGGGGTGCAGCCTCTACACCCGATGCCTCCCCCAGGCCGCTAAGAAAGTAAGCCGCTATCGAGAAAGCTGAGAGAAGTTTTGAGTTTTGAATGTTGAGTTTTGAGTTGATGTTTTACCAATCGAACTCAAAACTCAAAACTAAGAACTCAAAACTTATTCCCCATCTCTTCGAAATTAAGGATCTTAAAAAATGGGAACTGTTTATATTTCTACCGACGATGCCTTTATCGGCAAAACAGACGAACGTTTACGGGTCCGTGCCCAAAAAGAAACCCTGTTGGATGTGCCTTTGATCAAGGTGGATGGAGTAGTCGTGCTGGGACGGGCGACAGTCTCACCAGCGGCGTTGATTGAGCTGCTGGAGCGCAAAATTCCCCTCAGCTTTATGACCGGGACAGGACGGTTTCTGGGACGGCTAGAGCCTGAGCTGAACAAGAATATCTTTGTTCGCTCAGCCCAGTGGGAAGCGGCGGGCGAAACGCCAAAATCAATCCATGCGGTGCAGGGCTTTGTGCGAGGCAAGCTGAAGAATTATCGGGCCATGCTGCTACGGGCTCAGCGAGAGGGGATCTCTGGGCTAGAAGCCGGGATTACCCGCTTAGAACAGGCGATTCAGCCCATCAATCAAACATCTATTATTGATGCCCTGCGTGGACTAGAGGGGGCGGGGAGTGCGGCCTACTTCACCCACTTTGGACGGCTGATTCGCAATGATGCCTTCAGTTTCAAAACCCGTTGTCGTCGGCCTCCCACTGACCCCGTTAATGCCCTTCTGAGTTTTGGCTATGCTCTGCTGCGTCATGATGTTCAGGGAGCCATCAATATTGTTGGTTTTGATCCCTATCTGGGCTATCTTCACACCCAGCGCTATGGGCGTCCATCACTGGCCCTTGACCTGATGGAAGAGTTTCGGCCCCTGGTGGTGGATGCCATGGTGCTCTCGGCCATTAATCGTAAAGCTTTGGCCCCTGAAGATTTTTCTGATGAACCTGTCAGCCATGCGGTTTCGCTGACCGATGAAGGCCGACGGACGTTTCTTCGCCTCTATGAGCAAAAGAAGCAGTCGAAGTTCAAGCACCCGGTGATGGGGCGTCAATGCACCTATCAGGAGGCTTTTGAAATTCAAACTCGGCTGCTGGCCAAGTTTTTGATGGGCGAAACCGAGCAGTACCCGCCGCTAGTTTTAAAGTGATGAGTTTTGAGTTTTGAGTTTTGAGTTCTCTAAGTCTAGCCTTAACTCAAAATTCAAAACTAAGCACTCAAAACTTTTCTGCATCGAACTCAAAATTCAAAACTAAGCACTCAAAATTCCCCAACCATGCATGTTGTTGTGACTTACGATATCTCTGAAGACAAACGCCGAACGAAAATCCATAAGATTTTGTCCTCCTATGGGCAGTGGATGCAGTTCAGTGTGTTTGAGTGCAGTTTAACCATGACGCAATACACCAAGCTACGTAACCGATTGAATAAGCTCATCAAGCCGGATGAGGACAGTATTCGCTTCTACTTTTTGTGTGAGTGTTGTCAGCAAAAGGTGGAGCGTATCGGGGGAGTGTGCGTCAGGGATGACACCGTGTTTTTTGCCTGAGCTGGCGCGGCGCGGGGAGGGGGGTGTTTAGGGGCAGGGTGTCCCAAATAGTGCTCGAACCCTGAAATGACAGGGTTTTCAGCGATCTCATGAAAAATTATGATCCGCGCAACGGCTGTAGTTCTTATCACGGCTTGATCTGATGCTTTTTCGTTACTTCTCAAAACTGGCTTTGTCGAGACGAAGGTGTTACGATTTGGATAGTTCGCGCATTCGAACCTTGAAAACTAAATACTGTAAGACTTTCAGAGGCCCGCCGCCTCAACCAGGCTGAAACCCTCTCAGGGATTGAAAC
>CAZPYG010000175.1:0-10688 GCA_964590465.1 uncultured bacterium
GCCATTGCCGTGGCCAAGGTGAGCCAGAGCGTGAAGCTATCCCATGATGATGACGACTATTTTGTGGAAACCATTGCCCAGACGGAGTGCGATCGCATGGTCATGCTCACCGGCACACCCCCCGCCGTAGACAGTGCCATCGCCCAGTTCCGCGACCAGGGCCACCTCAAGGATGTGGTGATGACTTATATTGCGGTTTGATAGGGCAATACTCTCAAAATGACTTGGGTCTTCCCATCCCAAATCACAGATGAAGAATGCAGTGGGCCATGCGATCGCCCTGCTCAACGGAGGCCGGTAGCGGTTCCCAGCAGGCGTCGATGGCGTGGGGGCAGCGAGGGGCAAAGGCACATTCGGAGATGGGCCGATAGAGCTGGGGCGGCGCGCCGGGGATAGCGGCCAGACGGGTACCCGGATCCATATTGGGATAGACCGTTGCCCCCAAGAGTCCCTGGGTGTAGGGATGCCAGGGATCAGTCATGACCGTATCAATGGGGCCTTGCTCGATGATGCGGCCAGCGTACATCACCGCCGTTTCATCCGCCACCTCAATCGCTACCCCCACATCGTGGGTGACGAAAATCATGCCCATGCCAAATTCCCGCTGTAGCTCTCGCAGCAGTAGCAGCACTTGAATTTGCACCGTGGCATCGAGGGCGGTGGTGGGTTCATCGGCCAGGAGAACCTGGGGACGGCAGGCCAGGGCCAGGGCAATCATGGCCCGTTGACGCATGCCGCCACTCATCTCGTGGGGGTAGGCATCCAGGCGGCGGCGGGGGGAAGGGATGTGGACACATTCCAGCATTTCCAGGGCGCGGTTGCGGGCGGTGTCGTAGCTGCAGCCCTCATGGCGCACCACGACTTCCGCAATTTGATCGCCGATGGTAAACACGGGGTCAAAGGCCAGCATGGGTTCCTGAAACACCATGGCAATCTCTTTGCCCCGCAGGTCTGCTAGCTGGCGCTGGTTCTGCGCCAGGAGATCGCGACCGGCCACGGTGATTTTCCCCGTGATGGTGGTTTTGCGTTCCGGATGGAGGCGCATCAGAGACTTCATCGTCACACTTTTGCCGCTGCCGGATTCACCGATGAGGGCCAGGGTTTTGCCCGCCGCCAAATCTAAGTTCACTCCCGATACGGCATAGACCGGACCATTGGAGGTCTTGAACGTAACGTGGAGATCGCGAACTTCGACAAGGTTAGCCATAACGGGGGAAGATCAACGGCAAAAGGCAGGGGACAGGGCAAACTCGGTTGGCCTAGGTCACGGCTGCGGAACTGAGGGGCTGGACGTCAGGGTAACCAGAGTCGGGGGTGCGCATGTGGCAGGCCACCTGGCGATCGCGGTCAATGGCCGTTAGGGTGGGGGCCTTTTCTGCACAAATGGGTTCCGCAAAGGGGCAGCGGGGGTGGAAGCGACAGCCCGTGGGGGGCGAGATCGGGTTGGGGGGATCCCCTTCCAGGGGGGCGTGCTGCTTCCGGTCTTGGGGACGAAGGGCTGGCAAGGCCGACAGCAGGGCCGCCGTGTAGGGATGGGCCGGGTTGGCATAGAGGGACTGGGCCAGCCCCGACTCTACGACCTGTCCCAGGTACATGACAATTACCTGATCGCTGATGTATTGCACCACGTTCAGGTCGTGGGAAATAAACAGATAGGTCAGGCCCAGCTCGGCTTTGAGATCGGCCAGCAGATTCAGAACCTGGGCCTGGACTGACTTGTCCAGGGCCGAGACCGCTTCGTCTAGAATCACAATTTCTGGATCGATCGCCAGGGCGCGGGCGATATTTACCCGCTGGCGCTGGCCGCCGGAAAGTTCATGGGGATAGCGGCGAATAAAATTGTCGGGGTTAAGCCCCACCCGGTCGAGTAAACTTCGAGCTTTGGCGCGGGCCTCCTGGGCTGTTACCCCATGCACCTTAGGGCCAAAGGCAATACTGTCTTCAATGGTGAGGCGGCTGTTGAGGGAGGCATAGGAATCCTGAAATACCATTTGCATCCGCTTCCGCAGCACCTCCACCGGTTGCCGGCCCGGTCCTCGACCATATTCCTGACCGGCGATCGCAATCCGTCCCCGATCCGGTGCAATCAGATGCATCAAGAGCTGTGCGGTGGTGGATTTGCCACAGCCTGACTCTCCCACGATACCCAGGGTTTGTCCCTGCTCGGCAGTAAAGGAGAGGTTATCGACAGCCTTTACCACCTGGGTCGGACGTCCCCACAGGTTGCGTCCAATGGGGAAGTACTTTTGGAGGCCTTCGACCTGAAGCAGTGTGGTCACGAGCTTTACACCTAGATAACAGTTTGAAATAAGGTTCTAAACCTTGTCCAAGGTTTAACGCTGTAGATCCATGGCTCCCCGCAATCCATCGGACAGCAGGTTAAAACAGAGGGACGTCACAAAAATCATCATGCCGGGCAGCACCGATACCCACGGCTGCACATAGATCGACTGACGCAGGGTGTTCAGCATCAGACCCCATTCCGGCGTCGGCGGTTTGACCCCCAAACCCAGAAAACTCAGCCCCGCCGCCAAAATCATGCACACAGATACCAGGCTTGTGGCATAGATAAACACCACGCCGATGACGTTATTGAAAACGTGAATCCGCATAATGGTGAGGGACTTTGCCCCGGAGGCCCGGGCCGCATTGACAAAGTCCAGGGTGCGCACACGGGTGGTTACACTTTCGGCAATGCGAGCAATCGGGGGAATGAATACCAGGGTCAGGGCAAACATCGAGTTGCCTAACCCTGGCCCCAGGGCACCGGAAATGGCGATCGCCAGCAAGACGGCGGGAAACGCAAAAAATACGTCGGTAGCCCGCATAATTAGCGCATTCACCCAACCCCCAAAGAAACCGGCCATCAACCCCAACCCGGTGCCCACCGTAAACGCAATGACCACGGGCAAAATGCCCATCATCAGGCTCATGCGGCCCCCATACATGAGCCGGGTGAGCATGTCGCGCCCCAGCTCATCGGTCCCCAGGGGGTGCCCCGGACTGCCAATGGGCAACAGGCGATTAACCATGGTGCTCTCAGCCGGATCATAGGGAGCCAGCAGCGGCGCAAAAATCGCCATCAGCAACAGGGCCAGCAAAATACTGGTGCAGACGATGGACACCGGATCACGCACCAGGCGGAGCCAGACGGTGGTCCAGTACCCGCGAGATTTGGTGGCAATCTGGCCGCCGTCGGCAGCGTTCAGAGGCGAAGTCGGTCGGGCCTTAGTATCTTGCATGGGTTGCTTACGAGGACATGGGTGGTCTGAACAAGAAAAATGACTGCTCAGCTGCGACGGATACGGGGATCGAGCAGGGTTTGGGTGATATCCACCAGCAGATTAAGGCCTACGAAAAACATGGAGAGGGTGAGAATAATGCCCTGCAGCAGGGGAATATCTCGTTGAAAAATAGCATTATTCAATAAAAAACCCGTGCCCGGCCAGGAAAACACGGTTTCCACCAAAATCGATCCGCCCAATAGGTAGCCAAACTGGATGCCCATGACCGCTAACACCGTCGGAGCCGCATTCTTGGCCACGTGGGTGGCGATGCTACGGTTGGTCAGCCCCCGGGCCCGCAGAGAGGTAACAAACTCTGAACCCAACAGTTCGGATACCGTTGAGCGCACCGTTCGGGTCACAATGCCCATGGGAATAAAGCTCATGGTGATGGCAGGCAGGATTAAATAGGGCAGCATACTCAGCCCACCTCCAGAGCCCGCCCCCAGGGAGGGGAGCCAGGCCAGCTTCACCGAAAAAATAATCACCAGCAGCAGCCCCAACCAGTAATGGGGCACCGACACGCCAAACAGCGCTAGCCCGGTCACGAACCGGTCACTCCAGCGGCCCTGAAAAAAGGCCGCCAGGGCACCAAACAAAACGCCAAAAAAGAACCCGATCAGGCCTGCCGCCGAGGCCAGGATAAACGTGTAATTCAGGGCACGACCCACTTCATCGATGACCGGTCGCCCCGTCGCCACCGAAAGGCCGAGATCCCCCTGCAGGGCCCGGCCCAGCCACGAGAGAAACTGCATCGGCAGGGGGCGATCCATCCCGTAGGCTTTGCTGAGCGCTTCTACCACCTCCGCCGACGCATCGGGCGGAATCACCGCCGATAGCGGGTCGCCCGGGGCAAGATGCACGAGGGAAAAGCAGACGACTGCCACCGCCAGGGCAATGGGCACGGTGTAGACAATGCGGCGACAAATAAACAAGAACATCCCTTTTCCCTCGTTGACCTGTGGCTGAGTTCCCTAAGACCTTACTCTTCCATGTAGACGGGCGTAATGTCTTGGAACCAGCTCTTAGCCTGGGCAAAGCCCTGCACCTCACTGCGCATAGCCCGAGGCCCCACATCATGGGCCACAAACAGGAAGGGCGCATCTTCCACCAGGGTTTCGTGCAGTTCCTGGTAGGTCCCCAGTGCGGCCTCGGAATCAAACGTGGTCTGCAACGCTTCGATCAGGGCATCCACCTCTGGGTTGCTGTAATAGCCCCAGTTCAGGGACGTGGGTGGCGCACTGTCCGTGGCAATAAACCGCACCATGGCCGCAAAGGGATCGTGGGTGGCGAAGGTAATGTTGGTGCCATGGGCACCTCGGGAATCGGGATGATCTGCCCCTTGCCGCCAGTTATCAAACAGACTCTCCCAGACCAGCACCTCAAATTCCACGTTGATGCCCACTTCTGCCAACTGCTGCTGAATCAACTCGTTCATGGGCAGCGGCTGCATCTGCCCGGATCCGGAAGATGAGATCAGCATCTTCACATTCACCGGATTATCTGGGCCGTAGCCTGCTTCGGCGAGCAGCTCTCGGGCGGCGTCGGGGTCGTAGCCCACCTCAAAAGCTGGATCACCAAACCCCGGATCATCGGGGAGCAGAATTCCCTGGGCCGGAACCATCTTGCCCCCCAGCAGGGTCTGAATTTCATCGCGGTTAATGGCCAGGTTGGCAGCCTGCCGAACCCGCTTGTCCAGCCAGGGCGAACCTTCCCGGAAGCTAAACTGCCACGGCCACAGGTGAGGGTAACCATTGCTGGTGATGGCAAAGCCCCGCTCTTCTAACGTGGCCAGGGTATCTGCCGGCGGAGCCTCAATCCAGTCCACTTCTCCCGCCAAGAGGGCGTTAGAACGGGTGGTCGCTTCGGGAATCGGAATGAGTTCAATCCGATCGGCTTTGGCCATGCGGTCTTCATCCCAGTAGTTGGGATTGGGCACCAGCACCGCTCGTTCGCGGGGCACCAGTTCCTCTAGCATGAAAGGCCCGGTGCCGGAAGGATCCTGCTCAAAGGCGGCCCAGTCTCCTCCTAAGGCCTCGTATTGAGCCGGGCTGGAGAAGAACATGAAGGGCAACTGGTTGATAAACAAAGCCGAGGGCGTCTTGGTGGTGATCTCGACCGTGTAATCGTCTATCTTGCGAATGCTTTCGTAGGCTGGGAGTCGAGCCACCACCTGAGCCGACTGGCGGGGATCGTAGTGGGGAGCGTTTTCATCAAAAATCTTTTCAAAGTTGAAGACAACAGCATCGGCATTGAACTCCGAGCCGTCGTGGAAGGTGACCCCTTCTCGCAGCTTAAAAGTCCACAGCCGGGGATCATCCTCACTGACCGACCATTCTGTGGCCAGTTGAGGCACCAGGGGGGCCGGTTCGTCCGTGACTGACAAATCCCAGGTGACGAGGGAGTCGTACAGGGTCATCCCGGTGAAGCGAACTCCTTCAAAGCCAGAGTTGGGAGCACCGGCAGTAAGGGGAATATCGGAGGCCGTCATGCCGATGCGAACGGTGCCGCCACCAGCCGCAGTCTCCGCAACTTCAGCTCCCTCCTCAACGGGGGTCTCACCCACATCTGCGGCAGGTTGGCAGGCTGCCAGGGTTGTCATCGATAGGGCAAGCCCGACCCCAAACCCGGATGCCATGCGCCCGAAGCGTCGCCGCCCCATCATCGCCCAGGTCCGACCAAAAAGCGCCATATTATTGAGCCTCGCTACAATTTCACATGTAAAAACCAAGACCACCGGGTCGGAGGCGATCCTTTAACTGTTCTGCAAGTGCAACACCTCAAGCCCCAGGTAGACACTACCGAAGCAATCAAAGCGTTCTACACCCGCTATGGCACATCAAATCAGGCAGCTCCCTTAAGGGAAACTCCCCAGTTTGCACCTAGGCACAGACTATAAACAAACTGTTCTCAACAGCATTGCAGAGCCTCACCCGTGACCCTTGCTTTACATAAGCAAACAGAGTGTATACAGGATACAAGGCGCTATTTGTATTTTTCTATACGAATTATTCCTTTGGTTTTTCTATGGCATACATAGAAAAACAAGCTGGCCCAATCCTAGAGGCTAAGGGACATTCTAGACTTTTGTGAGTTTAACCCTCATCCCCAAGGGCATAATACAAGCGCAACTGTTAAGTTCCCTTGCAGATTAAAACTCTGTGTAAACCATTTTTTCTCGATTTGAACTTACTTGAAGCAGAGCAGAGGGCAAACAGCAATTTTTCAGTATCTTTTTGTTACTTTTCGCTTCGATCAAAAGGGTTTCCATCCATTTCTTAAGGGGATTGATGATCCCCACCGACTTTAGGGTATATTACTCAACTTTTCCTGTCATGGGATGCTCACTAGAACCCTAGAAACCCGATCGCGGATCGCGAAAAGCCTCTCTGCAAGGCCATTTCTGACGCTAGTGAAATTTACCTTAAAGACTTGTTCCATTCTCCTGATCTAGTGCCACCATAGAGATGTTGAACCTGTAAAAGGACAAATTACCCATTCATCAATAGATTGATTTACACGTTCAAGTCGTTGTCTTTATTAGGTCTTGAGAGATGGATAAAACAATCTATTCGTTGTGAAAGTGAGACTCTCTCCAGCCCGTCATTTTTGTCCATAAGAAACGATGTTTTAATGCCATTCACGTCAAGCTCAGGGAACCGAAGGTCAGTGACTGATAACGATTCCCCCCTGGCCTTGGCCGATCTCGCCCACAGTTATCCGTAGCCGAACCCTGCCCACCAAATTCAAGGGGCCTTTAGACATGACAGAGAAAGTATTTGCCACCCTGGACGGTAACGAAGCGGTCGCCCGCACCGCCTACCGTCTCAGCGAAGTTTGCGCCATCTACCCGATCACGCCATCCTCGCCCATGGGGGAATGGTCCGATGCGTGGGCTTCCGCCCATCAGCCCAACATTTGGGGCACGGTGCCTTCGGTGGTCGAAATGCAGAGTGAAGGGGGCGCGGCCGGGGCGGTCCACGGGGCCCTGCAGGCGGGGTCGTTGACCACCACCTTTACGGCCTCCCAGGGGCTGCTGTTGATGATCCCCAACCTCTACAAAATTGCCGGGGAACTGACCCCGGCGGTGCTGCACGTTGCGGCCCGGTCCCTCGCCGCCCAGGCCCTGTCAATTTTTGGGGATCACAGCGATGTACTGGCCGCCCGGGCCACGGGGTGCGCCATGCTCTGTTCCGCCTCGGTGCAGGAAGCCCACGACATGGCCGCCATTGCCACCCGCGCCACCCTGGAATCCCGCATTCCCTTCCTCCACTACTTCGACGGCTTCCGCACCTCCCACGAAGTGCAGAAAATCGAGACCATCCCCGACGAAGCCCTGGCGGAACTGGTGCCCTTTGACCTGGTGCTGCAGCACCGCCAGCGGGCGCTGACCCCCGACCGTCCGGTAATTCGCGGCACCGCCCAGAACCCGGATGTGTACTTCCAGGGGCGGGAGACCGTCAACCGCTACTACAACGCCTGCGCCGACATCGTGCAGCAGGCCATGGATGAGTTCGCAGAGCTGACCGGACGCCAGTACAACATCTTTGAATACCACGGTGCGCCGGATGCCGAGCGGGTGGTAATCCTGATGGGGTCTGGCTGCGAAACCGCCCACGAAACGGTGGATGCCCTCAATGCCCAGGGGGAAAAAGTCGGGGTGCTGAAGGTACGCCTCTATCGGCCCTTCGACAACATCGCCTTTATGAATTCCCTGCCCAAAACGGTGAAGTCCATCGCCGTGCTGGACCGCACCAAGGAACCCGGCAGCCCCGGCGAACCCATGTACCTGGACATAGTCCACGCCATCCACGAACTGCCCCAGACCGAAGGCAAAGTGCACCTGGAAGGGGATGAGGACAATCCCCACTTCGAGATGCCTAAGGCCACCTATCCCAAGGTGGTAGGCGGTCGCTACGGCCTGTCTTCCAAGGAATTTACCCCAGCCATGGTCAAGGGGGTGTTCGACAACCTGGCCCAGGCCAATCCCCAAAACCACTTCACCGTGGGCATTGTGGATGATGTCACCTTCACCTCCATTGACTACGATCCCGGCTTCAAGACCGAGCCCGACAGCGTCGTTCGGGCCATGTTCTACGGTCTGGGCTCCGACGGTACCGTGGGGGCCAACAAGAACTCCATCAAAATCATCGGCGGCGATACGGACAACTACGCCCAGGGCTACTTCGTTTACGACTCCAAAAAATCCGGCTCGGTCACCGTGTCCCACCTGCGGTTCGGGCCGGACCCCATCCGCTCTACCTACCTGATCGACAGCGCCAACTTTGTCGCCTGCCACCAGTGGGAATTCGTTAAGCAGCTGGACCTGCTGAAGGCAGCTAAACCCGGTGCCACCTTCCTGATCAACACCACCTTTGACGATCCCCAGGAAACCTGGATCCGTCTGCCCCAGAGCCTGCAGCAGGACATTGTCGACAAAGGGATAGCGGTCTACGGCATCAACGCCTACAACGTGGCCCGCAGTGCCGGTATGGGCAACCGCATCAACACCGTCATGCAGGTGTGCTTCTTTGCCCTGTCGGGGGTGATGCCCAGGGATGAGGCCATCGAAGCAATCAAATACTCCATCCGCAAGACCTACGGCAAAAAGGGCGAGGAAGTCGTCGCCATGAACATGAAGGCGGTGGACAGCACCCTGGAAAACCTGTTCGAAATTCCCACTGGCGAGGTCTCCCCGGAAGCCTCCCCCCACGCCTGGGTGCCCGACAATGCGCCCCCCTTCGTGCGGGATGTGCTGGGCAAAATCATGGCCCGAGAAGGGGATGCCCTGCCCGTCAGCGCCATGCCCGCCGATGGCACTTTCCCCAGCGGCACCACCCAGTACGAAAAGCGCAACGTCTGCCAGGAAGTACCCATCTGGGACCCCGACGTCTGTGTTCAGTGCGGTAAGTGCGTCATGGTCTGCCCCCACGCCGTGATCCGCTCCAAGGTGTACGAAGAACCGGCCCTGGAGGGGGCACCGGCCGCCTTTAAGAGCACCGAGGCCAAGGACAAAGCCTGGTCTGACCTCAAGTTCACCATTCAGGTGGCGGCGGAAGACTGCACCGGCTGTGCCCTCTGTGTGGATGTGTGCCCCGCCAAAAACAAGGCGGAGCCCAGCAAAAAAGCCATCAACATGGCCGAGCAGCTCCCCATCCGCGAGCAGGAGCGGGACAACTGGGACTTCTTCCTGAAGCTGCCCAACCCCGACCGCAGCAAGCTGGATCTGAGAAAAATCTCCCACCAGCAGATGCAGGAACCCCTATTCGAGTTCTCCGGAGCCTGCGCCGGCTGTGGCGAAACCCCCTACATCAAGCTGGCCACCCAGCTGTTTGGGGATCGCATGCTGATCGCCAACGCCACCGGCTGTTCCTCCATCTACGGCGGCAACCTGCCCACCACCCCCTACACCCACAACGACGAGGGACGGGGTCCGGCCTGGTCGAACTCCCTGTTTGAAGATAACGCCGAATTCGGCCTGGGCTTCCGGGTCTCGGTGGATAAACAGACGGAACAGGCGCGGGAACTGCTGAAGTCCCTCACCATCGACATGGAGTCAGGCTCCCAGCTCAACCGCGACCTGGCGGTGGAGATCCTCAACAACGAGCAGACCGACGAAGCCGACATCTTCGAGCAGCGGGAGCGGGTGATTCAGCTCAAAGGGCAAATCCAGAGCTGGCTGAATGCCCTGGGGGATGGGGACCGTTCCCTGAAACTGAAGCTGCAGAACCTCCACTCCCTGGCGGACTATCTGGTCAAAAAGAGCGTGTGGATTGTTGGCGGGGACGGCTGGGCCTACGACATCGGCTACGGCGGCCTGGATCACGTATTAGCCAGCGGTCGCAACGTCAACGTGCTGGTGATGGATACGGAGGTCTACTCCAATACCGGCGGGCAGATGTCCAAAGCTACCCCCATCGGCGCGGTGGCCAAGTTCGCGGCGGGGGGCAAACCGGCCCCCAAGAAAGACCTGGGGCTGATGGCCATGACCTACGGCAACATCTACGTCGCCAGCGTCGCCATGGGAGCTAAAAACGAGCACACCCTGCGAGCCTTTATGGAGGCCGAGTCCTACGACGGACCCTCCCTGATCATCGCCTACTCCCACTGCATCGCCCACGGCATCAACATGACCAAGGGTATGCAGCAGCAGCAGGCGGCGGTGGAGTCCGGGCGCTGGCTGCTCTACCGCTACGACCCCCGCCGCTTAGAGCAGGGCGAGAACCCGCTGATTCTCGACAGCCGCAAACCCAAGCGCCCCCTGGAACAGGCCATGTACAGCGAAAACCGCTTCAAGATGCTGCTGCGCAGCAAACCCGAAGAGGCCAAGCACCTGCTGCAGGAAGCCCAGATCACCGTGGCCAGCCGCTTCCACATGTACGAGTACCTGGCCGCCCGCAAGGT
>CAZPYG010000176.1:0-10605 GCA_964590465.1 uncultured bacterium
CTGGTTCGAAATGTGGGAGCAGGTTGACCCAGAAAACCCCCGATTAGACTACTGGAAAGCAGAGTTCGATAAGCATATCTGGATACCCAAACCCTAGCCAGGAGTGATGGTCATGCCCAAATCAACGGTCAGCTACTTTAACGCCCTGGACCCCAGCAATGCCGACAAGTGGGAAGTGTTTAACCTGTGGATGGAAACCGGCTACTACGCCAGCCGTCCTCCCGGTGAAGTGCATGGACCGTTCATCGCCGAGACAGAATGCCTGGTGTTGGAGCATTCCTATCCCGGTCAGAAGCTGGTTTAGGCCAATTCCCGATGTAGCCATCGTGAGTCCGCCGTTGGAACGGTATCTACAGCACCATCCCTACCCAGAAGACATCTTCTGGCTGATTGAACAAAAGTAGCGACGCATTCCCCCACCTGTTCCGAGGTGGGGGTCAAGGAGCAGCGGGGTGTGGGCCATAGTACAATTGCATCATGAAAGTCAAACAGCCTGCCAAAATTATTCGCACCGACAAATGGGCATTAAACCCGACCGCTGAACAGCGCCATCTGTTTGGCGAAACGGTGAATGTCTATCGTCGGGTGTGTCGATACTTGGTCGGCATTGTCTTGACGCACTGGCCAGAGCTAGGGGTTTTATCGTCCGATGAGCAAATCCCCGCCGTAGAGCGATTGATGCACGCTACGGCGCAGCGACCTGTCGTGAAATACCCACAGGTCAACCGGGTGTTTCACAAGTTCCCCAGCTACTATCGCAGGGCTGCAATCAGCTTTGCGATAGGGCAGGTTAGTAGCTACATAACTCGGTATCGAGACTGGCAAAGTGGTCTATCCCGCAAACGTCGGGATGCCAAACCGCCTACACTCAATGCGGATGCAGGCTGCTATCCCGCGCTCTACAAAGGCCAGTGCTACAAACTGCAGGGCTATGATGCGGTTGAGATCAAGGTGTTCACGGGGTCTGACTGGATCTGGACAACGGTTCAGATCAGTGGACTTCGGGAACGCCATGAGGTGCCGGGCAACAAAATGTTGTCGCCGTCTCTGATTTTCAACAGCAAAGCCTGTCATCTCTCAGTCCCGTTTCACTGTGTTCCTCCGAAACGGAAGCCTGACGAGACTGTGGTTGCCGTTGACCTGGGCATCAATACCACGGCAACGGTAACGGTCGTGACGTTCGACGGTACTGTAATCCATCGTGAGTTTATTCACCCTGGAAGAGACATAGACCGTCGAGACAAGCGGCTTAAGTCCGTTTCTAGGCGGGCCTCCAAGACGATGGGCAAAGGCGGGAAGCTGCACAAAGGCTTTTGTGCCAATACCTATCGCAAATGTCAGAACATCAATACCCAGATTGGCCACCTCGTTTCTAAGCGGATTGTCCAGGTTGCCAGCGAGTTCAACGCAGAGGCCATCGTCTTCGAGAACCTGAAAGGCTGGAAGGCAACCGGTGGGCGGAAACGCTCAAACCTGCGTCAACGCTTTCATGGCTGGCTCAAGGCCAAGATCCGCGACTACACCGAAATGAAGTGGCGAGAGGCGGGTGGCAAAGTGATTGATGTCGTTGCCGCTTATACCTCGAAGTTGGCCTATGACGGTTCTGGCATCGTTAAGCGTGATTCCCAGAATTACGCACTCGCAAAATTCTCCTCTGGCAAGCGGTACAACGCAGATCTGAACGGGGCCAGCAATATCGCTGCCAGGGGCATCATTAAGCTCACGCGCAGAAATGACCGTGAGGACCGTTCCAGCCAACGTTCTGGACGGTCGCCTAGAAGCTGGGCTTGTCTGTGTGATCTCTGGACTCTGGATAGTCTGAGATTAGCATAGGACACTCCCACCTCGGCTTTGCCAGGTGGGAGAGCTTCATTACTCCAACGCGACCCTAGCGAAAGATTTGGGCGAAAAAAAAGCAGCCTATGCTGAAGCTGGGATTGCTGAGTAGTGGGTCGTTAATCTGAAAAAAGGACAGCTTCAAGTGTTTCGTGATTTAACGAAAGGCGAATACCAGAACGAGTTAACTTTCACAGCAGGCGAGCTATCGCCGATCGCATTTCAAGGTATCTCAATCGCTGTAGGACGGTTGTTTGGCCAATCTTCCCAAGCATAAAAAAAGGCGGGGTAATCCCCGCCTTGTGTTTATCAGGAGCCAATCGAAACCTGTTAACCCATCAAAATCACGTTATCTAGAACGTGAATGATGCCGTTGTCGGCTTCAATATCTGCCGCCAGCACCGTGGCGTTTTTGACTTCGAAGCCGTCGGTGCCATCGATGGGAATGGGCGCACCTTCGACGGAGTCAATGCGGCCCATTGTGATTAATTCTGCTTTGGTGTGCTTCCCGGCAGCGACGTGGTAGGTCAGAATCCGCGCCAGCTGGGGAGGATTTTGTACCAGGGTTTGAACGGTGCCGGGAGGGAGCTTAGCAAAGGCCTCGTCGTTGGGCGCAAAGACGGTGAATGGTCCGGGTCCTTGCAGGGTTTCCACCAGACCAGCCGCCTGTACAGCCGCCACCAGGGTAGAGAAACCTTCGTTATTGACCGCAATATCGACAATGGTAGGCATGGAGAAAAAGAGAGTAAGGGAGCAAGAGAGGGGGTTAGGAGGTGCCGGGTGCCTCCGAGGCCCCCGGTACCTGAGCTTACCGATAGTCTGCGCTTTGAATATCCCGCAGGCGAGCTTCGGGGCGCAGGAAGCGATCCATCTGGGCCTCGAAGAACTGGCGGTTGGCCATGCGGTGGCGGGGGTTAGGGTCATCCAGGGGATACAGCAGAGCCGTGCGCAGGGCCTGAATCACCGCCGAGGTGACGTTATACATCGACCGCTGGAAGGTAATGCCCAGCTGAATCAGCATGTCGTCTTCGCCCCGGCAGTGCTTTTCGTAGTACTCCAACAGGTAGGGGGGCAAAAAGTGCAGCATGTCCTGCATCAGCAATGTCGGGGGAATGCCAGCACTACCCACGGGGAACACATCGGCGTAGAGAATGCCGTAGTGGAAGTCGTTCTGGTCGGCGGGTACCTGGTCGGCCTGGGCATTGTAGGACTTGGTGCCCCGGAACGGTGCGGTGCGGTAGAACACGGCTTCTACATAGGGCAGCGCTGCCTCGTACAGCCAGGTAAAGCCGCAGGATTTGGGAATCAGCTCAAAGCACTCATCCCCCACGTAAACGTGATGGTAGATGGGCCGACCGGCCACAGCGAAGATACCGTTTACCAGAAAGTCCATAGCGTCGGGCACGCCCTTGAAGCCACCCTCGTCGTAGATGTCAGACATCTCGAAGAACACCGGAGCCATGACTTCCCAGAACAGCCCCAGGTTGGAGTAGTAAGACAGTTCCCGGCACTTTTCGTAGAACATTTCGGGGAACAGCTTATGCAGCCCCAGCATCAGGGGATTGTTCTTAAAGTAGGCCTTGATGGCGCGATCGCAATTCGCCTTGTACTCATCGGTATACATGTAGTCGTTGTAGCGACCGCCCATGTCCTGGTGCCACAGCATCGCTACCATACAGGCTTCGGCAAACTCCATGTTTACCCGGTCGTGCCACAGGTGATGAAACAGCTTCGGCCACTTCTTGTTGACCTCACCCTTGTCCATGAACTCCAGCAGTTCCGGGTGGGCCGTGGCCTCCCCCCGCCAGATGCGCAGGTCGGCGGTATCCCCGGCGTAATGATTGTGCAGGTCCAGATACTCCTGGGGCAGAAAGTATTTGAAGAACGGCAGGGGGTTCAAGAACACCCGCTCCGCAATGTACAACAGATCCCGCCAGTAGAAATCCATCGGCACCGCGTAGGCTTTGTAAATGCCGATGATCTGCATCAAATTTTCCGGCGTATCCGGCAGCATAGAACCGCCCGCCTCCAGCCGATGGATCACATCTGCGTGGGGGTGGGGCGATGGTGGAATGATGTCTTGCTGAGGTTGGGTGAGGGTTGTGGTCATGGGGTTCTCCTATCTGCGGGATGGGTCGGTAGGGTTTGAGGTTTGAGGTTTGTTCGCGAAGCGTCTCCGAAGGAGAAATTTTGGGTTTTGGGTTTTGGGTTTTGAAGTGGTCTGAATTGGGAACTCAACACTAATCACTCAAAATTCAAAATTTTCATTTTGCTTTACGCTTAAGGTCTTCGAGATGGGCATTCACCATGGGTAAGAAACCGAGGATTCGCGCCATTGCTATTTGTGTGTTCCGTCATGGGGACCGCATCCTGGTTCACGAAGAGATGGACTCCGTTAAGGGTTCTGCCTTTGCTCGACCTCTGGGGGGTGGCATTGACTTTGGGGAAACCAGCCAGGATGCCGTCATTCGCGAAATTCGGGAGGAACTGGGGGTCGAGGTCACCCATGCCAGACTGCTGGGCATTGTGGAAAACATCTTTGAGCTTGAGGGCAAGCCGGGTCATGAGATTGTGTTTGTCTATGACGGTCGTTTTATGGATGAATCCCTCTATGAAAGGGACAGCCTGGATGGGGTAGAGGGGAAGCGGAAGTTCAAAGCGGTCTGGCGTTCTCTGGCAGAGTTGCGGTCAGGCTCGACCCGTTTGGTGCCTCCAGAACTGTGGGAATTGCTGGAAGAGATAAAGGGCTAAACCGAAAGCCACGTAGGTTGGGGGGAAGCTTGCGGCGGCGAATCAGTGGGCCTGTTGGGTTCCGCTGGGGCTTCACCCAACCTACGGTTGCTACGAACGTCTAGTCCAGTCTGCCCAGGACGATTCCCAGGGGAGGAACTACCGGAACATCTGGAGGGTCAGGCAGTTCATCGGCCACCGCTTCGGTCACCAGGGGAGGCAGGGCGGCAATCATGCCGGTGGCGGTGGGTTCGCCCCATTTCACCAGCCAGTTGGGCTGAATGCCCAGAAACAGAATCAACCCGGCCAGCACGAAGGCGGGAACCTTCTCCTCAAATTCCACCTTGGGGAAATAGGCAATGGCGTTGTCCAGCTTGCCAAAGCAGGTGCGGTTAAGCAAAATCACAAAGTAAACCGCCGTCAGACCCGTACCCACCACACAGAGCAGCGTCTGGAGGGGATAGGTGGCGTAGCTGCCCTGGAACACTAGAAACTCCGTCACAAAACCCACCAGACCAGGAATTCCGGCACTGGCCATGCCCCCCAGCACCAGCAGGGCACTGGTCATGGGTAAGCCCCGGATAGGGTTCATCAGGCCATTCAGCACATCCAGTTCGCGGGTACCGACTTTTTCTTCGATCACGCCCACCAGGTGGAACAGAATCGCCAGGATAATGCCGTGGGAGACCATCTGGGTGAGGGCACCGGTCAGGGCCAGGTCGGTCAGGGCCGCGCCGCCCAGCAGTACATAACCCATGTGGCCAATCGAGCTGTAGGCCACCATGCGTTTGATATCCTTTTGGGCAATGGCCGTAATCGCGCCGTACAGTACACTAATGGCGGCCCAAACCGCCAGGTAAGGCGACCACTGGGACCAGGCATCGGGGAACAGCCCCAACCCAAACCGAAACAGCCCATAGGTACCCAGCTTCGCCACCACTCCGCCAAGCATCATAGCCACCGGAGCAGAAGCCGAAACGTAGGTGTCCGGCAGCCAGGTGTGCAGGGGCACCAGGGGAATCTTGATGCCAAAGCCGATGAGCAGCGCCCCCAGCAGCAGGTATTGCCAGACCAGGGGCAGTTGGTGCCCCATCACCGCGTGATAGGTAAAGTCAGATGCCCCAGTCAGCCATACGGTGCCCAAAAAGCCCGCCAGAATGAACGCACCAGACAGAGCGGTATACAGCAGGAACTTGGTGGCAGCATACACCTTCTTTTCGCCGCCCCAAATGGCAATCAGTAAATACAGCGGCACCAGCTCAATTTCATAGAGCAGGAAGAACAGCAGCAGGTTCTGGGCCATAAAGGCTCCAGCCAGACCACCACTCACTAACAGAATCAGGCTATAAAACAGCCGAGGACGGGCAATATCTGACCGGCTGCTCCAGATGGCAATCCAGGTGATCAGGCTGTTTAGGGCAACCATCAATAGGGACAGCCCGTCAACACTCAGCTCGTAGTTCAGCCCCAGCACCGGCAGCCAGGGCAAAAACTCATGGAACTGGAACCCACCGAAGTCCAAACTAAATTGGGTAAACAACCAGATGGTCCATAGCAGGGCAACCCCAGAGACGGCCATGGCCCCGTTACGGGACTGCTTACCGGTAATTTGCCCTGGGAAAAACCCAATGATCAGGGCACCAACTATAGGAAGCCAGATTAGGGTACTAAGCATAGATCTTGTACTGAGGGAGCAAGGGAGTCAGGCGGAAGAAGCGAGATAGATAGCCAGGTAGCAAGAGAGAAAGTCTGCAGCAGAGCGATGGCAGCTTGGGGCGATGAGAGGAGAGAATAGAGGAGATCTGCATATCGAGAACTCGCTCTCTAGAAGATGGGTAGCAGCATCACCAGAGAGACAAAGTACTGCCAGCTCACAATGATGCCGATCAGGGCAACGCCTAACGCAATAGTCAGGATGTAGAACTGCAGCCGTCCGCTGTTGCCGTACTTGAGGGTTTCGCCGCCGAACAGAGAGGCCAGGCCCACGGCGTTGACCAGACCATCCACGACATAGCGGTCAAGCCAGTCGGTCACGCGAGAAGCCATATCTACCCCGAGCACAAAGGTATTGCGGTACAGCTTGGGGGTGTAGAAGTCGTAGGCCAGCAAATTTTGCAAAGGCTTCTGGATCAGCTTGCCCGGGTTCTCGATCACCCGGTTGACGTACAGCAGGGTACCAACGGCAGCTCCCAGAATGCTGGACCAGGTCAACAGTAGCGCCATATCTTTGCTAACAACGGCCCAGGCCGGCAACAGGTTGAGCTGAGCCATAATCAGCGGCAGGTGCAGGGTAAAGCCCAAGCCAATAGTCATGGGTACCACCAGCAGCCATAGGGGTTCAGGGGCTCGGATGGTCATCTGCTGGGTATTACCCGCGAAAATGAGACCAAACATCCGGGCCAGGCTAAAGGCGGCAAGCCAGTTGACCAGCAGCACAATGGCGACCAGCAAGCCCTGGTGGGCATCCCACAAGCCCGTCACCAGCGACAGCATGGACCAGAAGCCGCCCAGGGGAGGTAAAGCCACCAGACCGGCAGCACCCCCTAATATGGCCAGACCAGTGATGGGGCGACGCTGCCAGAGGCCACCCATCTGGGTTAAGTTCTGGGTGACGACGTTGGAAATGATGGACCCGGCCCCCATGACTAGAGTGGCCATAGCCAGGGCGTAGGTCAGGGCCAGACCCAGGGCCACCGTCGGCAGGTGAACCCCAATAGCGATAAACATGAGCCCCATGTAAGCGCTGCTGAGGTAGGACAGCACCCGTTTGATATCAACCTGGGCAATAGAAATGAGGGTGGCGCCAATGGCGGTGACCGAGCCGACCGCGATGGCAAAGGCAGAAGCCGTCGAAGATAGAGCCAGCACGGGAGATAGCTGGGCCAGAACCCAAATCCCTGTAGAGACCACCACCGCGTTCCGCAGAATGGTGCTGGGTAGGGGACCTTCCATGGCTTCGTCCAGCCACAGGTGCAGGGGGAACTGGGCGCATTTACTCATGGGACCGGCAATTAAGGCCATCCCAATTAGCGTCATGGTCGTTGGATCAACCTCCGCCGTTTGAGCCCAGGCGGCCAGCTCTCGAAAGTCCCAGGTGTGGGCCAGGGGATAAATGGCCAGTACGCCCATCAACAGCACCAGATCTCCCACTCGTTTGGTCAGGAAGGCATCCCGCGCGCCGGTAACCACCAGGGACTGGTTGTACCAGAAGCCCACCAGCAGGTAAGTGCCCAGGGTCAAAATTTCCAGCAATATGTAGGAGAAGAACAGGGAGTTACACAGCACCAGAGCCACCATGCCCGCTTCAAATAGGGCCATCATGGCGTAGAAGCGGCCCCAGCCCCAGTCCATCTCCAGGTATGCCACGGCGTATATTTGGGCCAGTAAGTTTAACCCGGTAATCAGAATGCAAGCCCCCAGCGTAATTGCGGAAGCCTCTATGGGAATAGCCAAATTCAGGTCAGCCACCTGCAACCATTCCGCAAAGAAAAACTGGGGGGATGACTTGCCCCAAAAGGCAATGAACGCCAGCACGCTATGTCCGAATGCCAGGAATGTCGTCACAATGTTCACATAACCAGCGGGGCGAGGCCCGGTTTTACGGATCATTGCCGGCGACCAGGGAATCGTTAGTAAAGCCCCTATGAGTGGATAGAGGGGAATCAGCCAACTGGTTTCGGCCAGAACTGGTGTCATAGACGGGCTACCTTCAGACAGAATGACGACGAAAAGCTCGGCAGAATGGGGCCAGATCAGCCCAATCATTCTGGTTGTAAATTGAGCTGAATCTATGCAACGTTTCGATGAATAGATTCAAGCCTATTGCAATAGAGTTTAACCAATGATTGTTACAGAATGGAAGACGTCGATTGATAAATGACAATTTATATTTCATTTCAGATTGATAAAATTCAATAATACCTGACGCCCCTGTGCGCCGATTTGCCCCGATAGTCACGAAGCTTTTAGAAGTTTTTTTTCATCCTGGATGGGAATACTGAGAGTACAGGTTAGTCCTTCGGCTGCAGTGGCGGGAGTTAAGGAGAGGGGGGAAAGGGCTGCAAGCTCCGGTCAGGATTTATCCTGATTCCCTCAACCGAATTCTGAAATGTGAAGTAGAGAGAGTGCCAAAGCCCCCTCAAAGCCCCCTTCACAGTCACTCTACGGCTCAGTTTTAACTCATCAGGGGAATAACAACGTGTCAAATCGGCATTGGCTTACAGAAAGTGAACGGTGGTTGTTAGTTGGTTCGGGGTTGGGTACAGCGGCTTCCTTGGCCGGGCAAAACGCAGTCTTAGCCACTGCTCCGCTAACGGTTCTAGCGGCCATAGGGTTGCTCAATCGGAACCGGGTGGAAACCATGCTGGAGCAATCCCAACAAAGACTGCAGCAGCAACAAAAACGGCACCACCAGACCCTGACCAATTTAGGCCGACAGGTGACGGCCCTGCCCTCCCCTGAGGCGCTCAACCATTTTCAGCGGGCGGTAATGAAGCGCAGCAATCGCAACTTCATGCGGTTGACCCAGGAAATTAAGGATTTACGCTCTGATGTTGAAACGGGGCTGCAAGCTATCCCTAATCCTGACCTGAGTACCATCCATCAAGACATTGCCCAACTGCAAGATCAGCATGCTTACACCGCCGCTGCGGTGGAAAATCTCACCTCCTATGCTCAAAGAGTGGCAACTCTGCCCCGTATGGAGTCGGCTGAGGCGAAATTGACGCAGGTTAAAAATGACCTGATTCACCTGCGAGTGCAGGTAGAAAGTCTGCAAAACGAAACTCGCAGTGCGGTGGGGGGGGTGCAAGAACATCTGAACACCGTTGAGCATCAGCTCAGGGAGCTACCGGATGCGGTTCATCCCGGCTCTGTTAAAGCGGAGCTGTCGGAGGTGATTCAAGCCATCGCCAATCTGATTAGCCGGGCTGAATTTAACAACCTGGTGGAACACCTTAAAAGCCTGATCCAGCGCCAGGCCGAACTAGAGCAGGAGTTAGTGCGGGTAGCGTCTCCCCAGGGGACCAATAGTTCAGAAGCAGGTAGTGGTGGTCATTACCTGCGAGGGATGGGGGACACTACCCTGCGCCTTGATGTGGATCATCTCGGTACCGTAGTAAGAAAGCTGCAGCGGCAGGTTAGCCGTCATGAAACAGCCAGGGATACCCGGGGAGAAATGCAAACCATCGTGTCTCAATATCTGGGGCAGGTGAAGGCACAGCTATCCCAAATTGAAGGGGTGACCCAGTCTTTGGTAGAGCGGCAGAACCAGCTGGCTCACCAGTTCGAAACTCGAGAGACCCTGCCAGCCGCCACCCTGACCAATCGCAAAGCCCTGATTAAGCTGGCCAAGCATCTGTGGCAAACCCAGGACGCCGTGCAGCACCTGCAACAACAGCCCCAGAATGCGCTCTCTCCATTCCCTGGGCTGACCAATTGGATGATCGATATTCCGGTGTCCCATCAGAGTTCTGGAACTGCTCCCAAACTGTCCAGTCAGGCGGCCCTGGAGATGGCCATTGATCAGGCCCAGCAGCGCTTGCTGATGGTCTGGCCCTGGTCCAGGGGGGGTACCATTGACGATGATCTGTTGAAACGTCTTACCCATCTGCTTGACCGGGGCTGCCGACTGGAAATTGGGTGGTGCCACCGGGGAGACCCAGTAGAGGGGCGGCTGATTGGGCGCATCAGTCAGCGGTGGGATACTGAATCCAGCCAGTTGACCCGACTCAAAAACGCGCTAAACAAACTCTTGCCCCTGCGGGAAAATTATCCAGACCATTTTCGATTCAAGATTATGGGTACTGCAGAAAACTTTTTAGTCTGCGATAACAGCACCCCTGAAGCGCCCCATAACAGCTTTGCTATCCTTGGTCTGAAGGCATTGCCCACGGAAAGCGTAACCTTCCCCGAGGTGGAAATTAAGCTGCGCAGCGATGACCCTCAAGTGGTGCAGGGGCTGATTCAGCGCTTCCGGAATCCCGCTGTGGCTTCCGGCGACACCCTGGCCTTTTTTAACCGAGGCACCACCCGCCACGA
>CAZPYG010000177.1:0-10535 GCA_964590465.1 uncultured bacterium
CTGTGGCTTCCGGCGACACCCTGGCCTTTTTTAACCGAGGCACCACCCGCCACGACCTGCGAGACCAGCCCGGGGCGATTAACGACTACAACCGGGTACTGGATCTGGACCCCGATAATGCGGTGGTGCTCAACAACCGGGGAGCCGCTCACCTGGAGCTGAATCATCCCGACGAAGCTGAAATTGACTTTAGCGAAGCCCTGAACCACAACCCCAAACTTTTTGCCGCCTACTGTAATCGGGGATGGCTGCGGCTTGAGCAGCATCGCTTCCCCGCGGCTGTGGATGATTTCACCGCAGCTATTGCCCTTAAGCCCCATCTGCCCATGGCCTATGTGTACCGGGGCAGTGCCCTGCAAAAACTGGGGGACTTGAAGGGCGCTGTGCGGGATTACAGCGATGCCATCGCCTGCGGGGAACCCATTGCCCTACCCTATTTTTACCGGAGTGCCGTCTACCAGAGCCAGGGGGACCGGGCGCGGGCGATCGCAGACCTGGAACTGGCCAGCGCCCGCCTGGAGGCCCAGGGCGATCATCACATTCTCTCGTCGGTGCAGCGCCAGCTCAATCGTCTGCAGCACCAGACCCACCCCACCGGCAGGCAGGGCCCCCTAGGCAAGATGGCCTAGGGCAGACGCTCAATCTGGGTCTGGGCCTTAGACGCCCACTCGGGGGTGCCCGTCGTAATATATAAACTTTTGGCATACTCCAAAACCCCCCGGGCTTCCTCATAGCGTTCCAGGCTGATGAAAGCCAGGCCGGCGCTGTAGTAGGCATCGGCGTAGGAAGGGTTGAGATCGGTGGCGGCCCGGAAGGACTCCAGGGCTGGTTCAAGTTGCCCTTGATTAAACAGAGCAATGCCCCGGTTGTAATGGGCCTGGGGGTAACGGGGTTGAACCGCGAGGGCCGCTTCGAAGGCAACCTGGGCTTCGCCATGTTGTCCCTGCTGCAGGTAAATCAAGCCCCGTTGAAAGTGGGCCTCGGGGGCCTCGGGGGCGTATTCTCCGGCTTTTTCTAAGGAGGCCAGGGCTTCTGGAATACGGTCTTGGGTAACATACAGCAGCCCCAGGTTATAGTAAGCGTTGCTTAAATCGGGCTGAATCTCAATCGCCCTGAGTAAATAGGCTTCCGCCTGGTCAGGGTTATGGCCTTCCAGGAGGGCACCCCCCAGGTTGGCATAGGCCATGGCAAAGGAGGAATCTGCCCGGATTGCCTGCCAAAATGCGGATGCGGCCTCCTGGAGTTCTCCTTTTTGACGGTAGGCCAGCCCCATGTTGTAGTAGGCCGCTGCCATGGTGTTATCCAGGGCGACGGCGGCTTCAAATTGGATAATGGCGTCGTCAACCTGTCCAGCTTGAATTAGCTCCAATCCCCGATTGAGAGCATCCTCGGCCTGGGGAAGGAAGGCCGAACCCCTTGCCGAGGGGGGCTCTTGGGTAATACCGGGGATTGGAGCTAAGGCTGCGAGCCCCGCTACCGCAGCGAGCATAACCGCGGGGCCAAAGTTTAGTGAATGGGATAGTCTCAACGGTTTCATCGGGCAACTTCCCTATTACCGAAACAAAAATCAGGTTTCGCATTGTTCGCATTGATTGAACCATTGACTGCCAGGTAAATTAATTCCGGCGATAACAGTTCTGGTAAAGAACCTTACCGCTGAACCAGGCCAACGCCGCAAAACCCCCATTAAACATATAGAGAGAATTAGTTTTTTTCAATCCCGCGAAGGCATTTTGCCGGGTACTCTGGGAGCCCGGTACAGAGTTTGAAAGGATGGCATAATGCATTGCCCCTCTAGCTCCCCTGTTCCTGGCCCTAGGGTAGTGCACAACCTATGTCACTTTGCGCTAGCCACAGCGGTAGGGAGCAATTTCTGTGATTTAGGCTATATCTGGATTTTTGTCCCACAGTCACACCCTATGATCTTGAAAACCATAGGGTGTGATATACAAACACCATAAATTTGGGTAGATGGCAACAGACCGTTATCTAGCAGATTTGTCGTAAACCCAGAATGAACTAGTGAGTGAGGAGTTGACCATGACCTACCTGAACAGTGCTTTAGACCTACTAAAAACGACTAGTCGCACGTTTTTTATCCCCATTAGCCTTCTGCCGGCCGGTTTGCAGGAGGCGGTGACCTCGGCTTACCTGTGCATGAGAGCCATTGACCAAATTGAAGATCACCCCCACCTGGATAACGCCCTCAAGGCCGAACTTCTTCGATCCATCAGCCTTGACCTGCAGACGGGCCATCAAGGCTATACTTTTGACGGCTTAACCCAAGTGCTGGGCCATTATCAAGCTGACTTAGAAGAAGTCTCTCTGCGCCTGGGGGAATGGGCCCTGCTGGCACCAGAATCTATTGCTCCCCGCATTTGGGATGCCACCGCCGCCATGGCAGACCGCATGGCCTACTGGGCGGAAACCAACTGGCGGGTTGACACCGAAGCTGATCTGGACTGCTACACCTTTAGCGTTGCCGGGGCGGTAGGACTTTTATTGTCGGATCTCTGGTCCTGGCACGACAACACCAGGACCAACCGGATGCAGGCCATCGGTTTCGGGCGAGGGCTCCAGTCGGTCAACATTCTGCGCAATGCCCATGAAGATGGCGAACGAGGCGTTGACTTTTTCCCCAATGGCTGGACTACCGCAGATATGCATGACTATGCCCGGCGTAACCTGGCCCTCGCTGACCTGTATACCAAAAGCCTGCCCCATGGACCGGCCAAAAACTTTTGCCGGATTCCGCTGGCCCTGGCTCAGGGAACCCTCACCGCCCTCTCGGCGGGTAAGGAAAAACTCAGCCGCGATGATGTGCTGAGCATTATCCAAAAACTGGTGCCGGTGGCCAGTTAGCTCTGGGGCGCGGGGGCAAACGGCTGTTGCCCCCGCGCGGTTCTCTCATCCCATGACCGGAATTTATACCATGACCGGAATCTTAATGCCTGACAAAATGCCCTCCTGCTGGGCCATGTACAGCATCAAGTCCACCACTCGCATGGAATAGCCCCATTCGTTGTCATACCAGGACACCACCTTGAAGAAGTTGCTGTTTAACCCAATGCCGGCACCGGCATCAAAGGTGCTGGAATGGGGATCGGTGGTAAAGTCGCTGGAGACGACGGGCTCTTCGGTGTACCCCAGGATGCCCTCCATAGGCCCTTCTGCAGCCGCTTTCATGGCTGCGCAGATTTCCTCATAGGAGGTTGCCTTTTCAGTCTTGAAGGTGAGATCCACTACGGAGACGTCAGGAGTGGGTACCCGGAAGGCCATGCCCGTAAGCTTACCCTTCAGTTCGGGCAGTACCAGGGTGACGGCCTTGGCTGCCCCCGTGGAAGCAGGAATAATGTTCTGTCCGGCCCCGCGACCGCCCCGCATATCCTTCTTGGAGGGACCATCTACGGTGGGTTGGGTCGCCGTGGAGGCGTGCACAGTAGTCATCAGGCCTTCCGCCAGGCCGAAGTTGTCGTTAATTACCTTAGCTACGGGAGCCAGACAGTTGGTGGTACAGCTGGCGTTGGAAACGACGGTATCGCCGCTGGGATCAAAGGTTTCGTGGTTAACGCCCACCAGCAGGGTCTTTACTTTATCAGGGTCTTTAGTGGGGGCAGAGAGCACCACCCGTTTCGCCCCGGCGTCGATGTGCTGCTTGGCGGTGTCAAAGGTGGTGAACAAGCCGGTGGATTCCACCACATAGTCAGCTCCCAGGTCTTTCCAGGGCAGTTCCGAGGGGTTGCGCACCGACATACAGGGGACTTTTTTACCATCGACGATAATGCCGTCTTCTACGGCTTCTACCGTGCCGTCAAAACGACCGTGGGTAGAGTCATACTTGAGCAGATAGGCCAGGTTTTCGGGGGGCACCAGGTCGTTGATGCCGACGAACTCAATGTTGGGATTTTTGACGGCGCCTCGAAACACCAGGCGGCCAATGCGGCCAAATCCATTGATACCAACTTTAAGGGTTGCCATACAGGATATTCCTTAGGTTAGGTTTGCAGTGATGCAGGCAGAGGGAACGCCCGCGGGGTAGTTTAGGGTGACTCTCGGCCCGGGCAACAGGATTGACCTAGGCATAAGTTCCAAACTGGCCCTGGACTTGATAGAGTCTTTCACTATGTAATCGGTAAAAAGAGAAATTGGGTCATTTTTACGCTTTTCTTTCAGGGTTGCTTCAAACTGGTGCTCAGGGGAAGCTAAAAAAACTCCCTTGAAGTGACCGATTTTACCGAATCATGGCGAATGTCCCAAAATCTTCATTCCCAAGCTCATTTGAGCTGAAATCCTTGCATCGGGAAGCTGATCCAAGCGTAGGCTTGAATCTTTGGTTGGGTTTTCTAAACCCCTTCCCTTGGATGAAGATCCCAGTCTTACCCTTCGGGGGGGGGAGGCCCATTGGGTAGCATCAGGTAGAACCCTAACCGGTGAAATTTTAGATATCCCGCCCGGGAATGATGAAAGTTGCAGAGATGTCTGCCGACTTTTGTCACACTTCTATCCAAGGTCAGGGAAGTAACCCGGTAAGGTACGTTAAGTACTGATTAACGGGTTGACCGACGTTGCTCTTTTGGAACTATCTACGGTAACTTATGGCGCGATCGCACCTCCAAGCTCAGCTCGACACCTTCTATCGCCATGTCAGCACCGTCATTCTGGCGCGGCAGCATCCCATCAGCGGATTGTTTCCTGCCAGTACGGCGGTGAATGTACATGGCAACTACACCGATGCCTGGGTGCGCGACAACGTATACAGCGTGCTAGCAGTGTGGGGCTTGGCCCTGGCTTACCGGAAGCTGGATGATGACCAGGGCCGCACCGTTGAGCTAGAGCACAGTGTGATTAAGCTGATGCGGGGACTGCTGGTGGCCATGATGCGCCAGTCCCCCAAGGTGGAGCGGTTTAAGGAACGGCAGGACCCACTGGAAGCTCTCCATGCTAAGTACGACACCGTCACCGGTCATCCCGTCGTAAACGATGACGAGTGGGGGCACCTGCAAATTGACGCCACCTCCGTCTTTTTGCTGATGCTGGCCCAGATGACCGCCTCCGGCCTGCAGATTGTTTACACCCAGGATGAAGTCAACTTTGTGCAGAACCTGGTGTACTACATTGGCCGGGCCTACCGCACCCCCGACTACGGCATCTGGGAGCGGGGCAACAAAATCAACCACGGTAAGCCGGAACTTAACGCCAGCTCCGTGGGCATGGCCAAAGCTGCCCTGGAAGCTCTGCGGGGCATCAACCTGTTTGGCATGGGGGGGGGGCAGTCTTCCATCATCCACGTGCTGCCCGACGAAATCGCCCGTGCCCGCATCACCCTGGAATCCCTGCTGCCCCGGGAATCGGGCTCTAAGGAAGTGGACGCCGCCCTGCTCAGCGTCATCGGCTTTCCGGCCTTTGCGATTGAAGATACCGACTGTGTACGCCAGACCCGGCAAAAAATTATCGACAAACTGCAGGGCAAATACGGCTGCAAACGGTTCCTGCGGGATGGCCACCAGACCGTCATGGAAGACACGACCCGGCTTCATTACCAACCGGAGGAGCTAAAGCAGTTTGAGCATATCGAATGTGAATGGCCCCTGTTTTTTGCCTACCTGTGGCTGGACAGCCTGTTTGCCGGCGACGCAGTCCAGAGCAAATACTATCAGGAACGTCTGGAAGCCCTGACCATCGACCGGGATGGCTTTGGGCTTTTGCCCGAACTCTATTACGTCCCCGAACCTGCCCTTGATCTGGAACGAGAAAAACCCGGCAGCCAGAAGCGCCTGCCCAATGAAAATATTCCCCTGGTATGGGCCCAGAGTCTCTACCTGCTGGGGCAGCTTTTACAGACGGGGCTTCTCAAGCCCGGTGACCTGGACCCCCTGGGCCGTCACCTGAAGGTGGGTGAACACCGGTATCCCGTCGTTCAGATGGCCATACTGGCCGAAGACAAGGCCCTGCGGGACGAGCTCAGCACCTACGGTCTGCCCACCCAGGTGCTAGAAGAAATTGACCCGGTTCAGCTGTACCCCGCCAGCGAACTTTCCGCCATTTATGCGGAAATTGGCCGCAATCAAAAACTCGGCCTCAGCGGTCGCCCCATCCGCCGTCTGCGGAGTCTCACCACTTCCCGCATCTTTCGCATTAAGGGCGATGCGGTGGTATTTTTACCTTCGTTTTTGGACCAGCAGCGGTTCTACCTGACCCTCGACTACCACTTTTTGGTGGCCCAGATGCGTAGTGAACTGGCCTATATCTATGACCACTGGCGGGAACCGGGTCGCCCCACGGTGACGATTATGCTCACCCACGCCATGTTCCAACTGGGGCGCAAACCCATCCACGAGTCGCCCCTGCTGGCCCTGATGCAGGAACTCAAATCCGGACGCTGCGACCATGTGCCTGTAAAAGTGGGTCCTCTGCATCAGTTGATGATGACCGCGGGCACCGAACGCATCGATAACGTCAATGGCTACCGCCTGGGCCGTGTTTCCGTCGGTTCGACCCCCCTGTGGACTTCCTACCTGGGCTTTGAGCCCGAGCGGGATGGCCCCCTGTCGGTGCTGGAAGAGTTTGACCTGGAGCGGGAAACGGACCTGGAACGATTGCTGACCCAGCTGCGGGAATCTAACAACGTTTACGAACAGATCGAATTACTGAGCACCCTGAAGCACCTGTGGGGGGGCGAGTTTGACACCGGGTTGGGAGGCCCCCACCGGCTTGTCACCGTGGATAACCTGCTGGATGAAATCTATGCCAAAGCCAGTCAGCTAGAGCAGTGGGACATTTTGCGGCGGGCCGCCGGGCTGCTAGAAAAAGCAGATATTACGTTGTCGGATGCGGTCACAGAACTGCTGGTACGGCAAAAGCAGATTTCGGTGGGTAAAGCCTACAGCGAGGCTTCCCTGATCACCGAGCCCATGGCCCACGGCGAAATTATTGAAAAAATCCGCAGCCTCTGCGGGGATGATGTGCGGGATCACGTTCTGACCCAGGAAATTCTGATTGACCTGAGCATTCTGATTAAAGCCGAGCCGTCTCTGTTTGATGGACTGCTGACCCTGCGGGTGGGCTACCTGATTCTGCTAATTACCAGCGAACTGGCCCGGGAAAAGGGGCTCACCCAGGACGAAGCCTTTGGCCAACTGCTCACCCTCAGTCCCTACGACATTAAAATGCGCCTGCGGCAGGTGCTGGCCGGGTTCAGCGGCTTGAACCAGACCATCTTCCAGCGGGAATCTTTGCATGTGAAACCCCACGCCGTGATCAACTGGCAGGTGATTCCTGACGATATTCAGCCCGCTACCGCCGAAAATATTTTGCCCGACCAGGACTGGTGGCGGAAGCGAGTGATTGATGGAGAAATTACCCGCCTGACCGGGGAGTTCTACACCCGTGTCTGGAAAGTGCTGCAGCACTCAAAGGGGATTGTGATCGGTAATAAGTTCGATCGCAAAAACCGGCTGGACAGTGCCTTGATTCTGTCGGAAATGACCCCCGGCGAGCAAAACTTTGAGCGGCACATTACCCACCTGCTGAGTAAGATTCCGGCCCCCGAGTATCGCCATCTCAACTTAGAAACCCTGCGGGAACTGGGGGAAATTTTCCATGTCAACCCAGACCTGTATGTCGAAGATTACATTGCCCTGGATGTGTTGATCGGCCATGCGGTGCGCCTGGGCTGGCTCGACCAGCAGCCTGACCGAGCCAAGGCCTATGACTACGACAAGGCCGCTGCCTGGCACTCGTTCTACCGACTGCCCCCCAGCCATTGTGCCCGCTATATCTCCAAAGCTCTGGAATTTCTCACCGCCCTGGGAGAATCTGATGATGAAGCCAACGAGGTGCTGAGCCAGGATTTAGAAAACTAAGATCAGTTTCCTCAACCAAACTGGCCGCTGACATAATGTTCGGTGGCTTCCTGCTTGGGCTGGTTGAAAATTTGCTCGGTTGGCCCAAACTCTACCAGATAGCCGCTGCGCTTGCCTTCCTCCGTGGCATCGGCGTTGAAGAAAGCGGTGTAGCCAGCTACCCGCGCCGCCTGCTGCATATTGTGGGTAACGATGATGATGGTGTACTCCTCAGACAGGTCCCGAATCAATTCCTCAATCTTGCGGGTCGAAATCGGGTCCAGGGAAGAGCAGGGCTCATCCATCAGCACCACATCGGGTTCGGTGGAAATGGCCCGGGCAATGCAGAGCCGCTGCTGTTGACCACCCGAAAGGGAAAGCCCGTTGGTCTTAAGTTTGTCTTTCACTTCATCCCACAGGGCCGCCTTTTTGAGGGAGGTTTCGACCAGTTCATCCAGGTCGTTATCCAGGCCAATAGCTCGTGAGCCAAAGGCAATGTTGTCGTAGATGGACTTGGGAAACGGGTTCGGCTGCTGAAACACCATGCCAATGCGTCGCCGGATCTGTACCGGGTCCACACCCTCGTATAGATCCTGATCGTAGTAGGTGAGCCGACCTTCTAGATGGAAGCTTTCGATTAAATCATTCAGCCGGTTAAAGCAGCGAATCAATGTACTTTTACCGCAGCCGGAAGGCCCAATTAAAGCCGTTACCTTACGCTCGGGAATGTCCATATTGACATCCCGCAGGGCCAAAAAGTCGCCGTAGTAGATATTAAGCTGCTCGGCTTTGATGATGGTTTCAACGTCCTGCAGGTCAGGAGCGTCTTGGTGGAGGACTTTGTGTTCCATAAGAGCAGGTGGGGTAGCGACAGAGAAGGGGGATGGGGGGATGAGGGGATGAGTAGGTGAGTGGGTGGGTAGGTGGGTGAGGTGGGTGGGGAAATTCAAAAGGAAGAATTCAAAATTCAAAAAATTTGAGCGGAGCTGTAGCGTGGGTTAGGCCTGAACTCAATGAGGCCAAAGCAGATATCCTTCGCTTTGGCCGTAACCCACAGAAGAGCATTTCGCTGCTATGAGTAAAGAAGACTCTGGAAAACACAAAGCACCTCAATAAATCTTCTTGCGGGTAGCCCATCGGGAAATAATGCTGGTAATTAGCACCAACAGGACTAAGATCACGGCACCAGCCCAGGCCAGGGCCTGCTGGTTTTCGTAGGGGACGGTGGCGAAGTTGTAGACCAGCACCGACAAAGACGCGATCGGACTGAAAAATCCGTCAAACCAGTACTGGGCAAACAGGGCCGTAAAAATCAGGGGAGCGGTTTCCCCAGCGGCCCGGGCAACGGCCAGGGTAAGGCCGGTTGCGATCGCCGGTAACGCCGCCGGCAACACCACCCGCAGCACCGTCTGAAACTTTGAAGCGCCCATGCCCACCGCTGCCCATCGCACGGTTTTAGGCACAATCTGCAGAGATTCGTCGGTAGTACGCACAATAATCGGCAGCATCAGTACCCCCAGGGCCATCCCCCCCGCCACCGCTGAGTAGGTGCCGGTGGTAATAACCAACAGACCGTAAATAAACACCCCCATTAAAATCGAGGGCACGCCGCTGAGCACATTGGTGGCAAAGCGAATCCAGCGGGGTACCCGGCCTTTGCTGAATTCCGACAGATAGATCGCCGCCAGCACCCCAAACGGTACCGAAAACAACGCCCCAATGCCTACCATAATCAGCGTGCCTACCAGGGCATTGGCAAAGCCACCCTCTTCCTCCGCCAGGGGCGGCGGCGGCAGTTCGGTAAAGGCCGCCAGGTCTAACCGGGCGATGCCTCGGACGAGGACGTAAAACAGCACCAGGATTAACGGAATCAGGGCCAACAGGGTAAAAAAGCCCGCTACGCCGGTCCAAAACATGCCGAAATAGCTCTGCCCGGAGGAACGCCCGGCAATGGATTCCCTGGCGTTTTGCGCTCGGGTTTGGTAATCAGCGGCAGTCATAGCAGAGGTTCTCTATCAATACGTCGTCATTGGTGCGTAGCTAGGCAAAGGGGCTACTTGTAGACATTGACCCGTTGCACAATCATTTCGGCCAGAATGTTGACAATCAACGTCATGCCAAACAGCACCAGGCCGGCGTACATCAGGGCGGCAATCTGCAGATCGCCGGCTTCAGCGAACTGGTTGGCTAGCAGGGAGGCAATGGTGTTGGCCGGGGCCAGAATGGAAAAGTTCAGGTCGTTGGCGTTGCCAATCAGCATGGTAACGGCCATAGTTTCGCCCATGGCGCGCCCCAGGGCCAGCATGGTGCCGCCGATAATGCCGGAAAAGGCCGCCGGAATCAGCACCCGAAAAATCGCCGTCCAGCGGGTAGCCCCCATACCCAGAGCCGCCTGGCGCAGGTTTGGCGGCAGGGAAATCAGCGAATCGCGAGAAATGGCGGTGATGATGGGGAGAATCATCACGGTCAAAATCAGCGCGGCGGGCAGCATGCCCGGTCCAATGTATTGAGTGCTGAACAGAGGAATAAAGCCCAGGTTGTTGTGCAACCAGTCGCCAATGGGACCCAGAAACGGAATCAGCACAAAAATGCCCCAGAGCCCGTACACCACACTGGGAATCGCCGCTAGCAGTTCTACCATAAAGGCCAGCACGGTGCGTACGGGCCTGGGCAAAAAGTCTTCGCTCAAAAATA
>CAZPYG010000178.1:0-5332 GCA_964590465.1 uncultured bacterium
GATTGAAGCGGTTGATTGAACTGGTGCAAGACCGAAACCGGGTGCTGGCTATCTTATTGGCCGGCCATCCCAAATTGAAGAACGATTTACGCCGTCCAACCCTGGAGGAAATTGGCGCACGAGCGACAGCCTTCACGCTAGAGGGCATTCGAGGCCAACAGCTGCCCTATATCCAGTGGCTTTTACAAGAATGCTCTGGGCAATCTCCAGAGAGCCTGGTCCATGAAGACGCCGTAGCTCTCCTGGTTGAGAAGCTCATCACTCCCTTGCAAATCAAGCATTATTTGAGGCTGGCCTTTGAGGAAGCTCATCAAGTTGGACTCAAGCCGGTCATGCCCGATGTGGTGGAAGCGGTCTTATCGAAAGGGCTCAATGATTTGGAATCCAAGTTAGTCCGGCATGGATACAGTGCAAAAGTCCTGGCTCAACTGCTCAATGTCAGACCAACAGAGGTGCGTTCCTTGTTCTACGGACGGTTGCCACCTGGACGGACCCAGGAACTTCGCGACCAAATGCTCAGTATTGGAATCCTGGTGTCGTAGCCGATTGGCAAGTCCTGTGAGTTGAACTCACCGTTTGCGAGCATGGGCGATCCCGCTTGCGAGCCACTACAGTTAATCCTCTAACACTCGACTTATCTACATCGCACCGCCACTTTAGGGCCTTGAAGTTATAAATTGAGAATTGTTGGTTTACCGAGTTTAAACTTGTGGTGATTGACATAAGCAGGGCTTGAACCCTGCTCCATTGTTAAGTATTAATTAAGCAAGTACCATAACGCCATGAGCGTTACAATATAGTCTGCGATAGTTTTAGACACGCGGATTATTACCGTCAAGCGACGGTAGACTTTGCTAGTCATAGTCTGACATTGAAATCTACAGTTTCGAACCTACAAAGCGAGTATGACGAACATCATGCTCACCTTATTTTTGTGCTGAATAATAGGCTTTTAGACAAACTCGGGGATGGCATCGATTCGTGTAAAAACGGGCCACATCTACTGAAAACTTTATAGGACAGTGGCTCAAAGACTCGAAAATTCAGAAATTCTGGAATTTGAGTAGTAATGGAACAGAAATGCACCCTAAGGCTAAAATCCTTGATATTCATCGCATGTAGAAGCATTATTTTTCAGCCTGTGTGGTCTCTATGAGACATACCAATTGAACATTTGGCTAGTTGGAACAAACAATCAGAACGAGATTTCAATAGTTTTAGTCTTCCCGATGCAGAAAGGTTTACTAGATACAGAGAACTAAAGGTGCTTAGCGGAGGTTTTGGATCGCCTACTACTCAAGCCTCAAGGACGATCTACTAACGAGAGCACGGTTTTCCACGACTTGTCTTAGCGGGGGAACTTGCCACTGAGATAAGCGTTGATATCGCTAATTGAAATGTTCATAGCAATATGATCCTGTTACCCGACCATCTAAACAGTCAGCAAAACACTCACTGATTCAATAGCGTTCTTGATAAGACTCGGCAAGCCACTGATGCCCACATTGACTGCACTGGCAAGAATCCAAGTAGTAGTGCCTTTTTCCATACTCAGTCACCGTCCTATACTGAGTCCCTGTGCTCTCAGTTGGATCATACTTGGTTTCAAAGCGCGAACATGACTCTGTCCGTAAATACTGAGAATTCAAGACTACTTTACTAAATAGACTGCTGCATTGAGGACAAGAATTTTCTATTCCTATTATGAGAATAACCATAGAAAGGAATGAAAAACCACCTATTCCAAGTAAAAAATAATTAACGACGCTGGGCAGAGAGACTCCTAATTCAAACCAAATTTTGTACAGTGTGAATCCAATGGTAATTAATGTTACCAAGCAAAAAGACAAACACACGTATGCAGATGTTCTTGTCATAGCTGTCTACTCTCTAAATAGGGAATATCAAGCAATATTTTCAGTTAAATAAACCCGGCAGAATTACCCGATACAGGAACTTTTGGTGAAACGGTTGTATGGACAGGCGCAAGGCTATCAAGTCTTAAACGACCATGACCTGTTGTGCGAACGACACTGCAGAATGTTGCTCTATCTACGATATAAACACTGTTGCTGTCTGTCCTTACGAAGCGCTGCCCGCGCGATGGTCAAAACCGAATTCTGTCATGTACAGCCTTTACTTGGGATAGTGCATAGAACGATTGAACAGGGCGAAGGCTAATCACGTAGCCCTTGACAAGTAAAGGCGGCCCAATAGTAAGGCGCTTCAAAGGGATGCTGAGGGCCCTCGGGACGGGTTATTGTGTTCAGATTTTCGCGTAAAGCCTCAACCCTTTTTTGCTTTTCAAATAGTTTTGAGCATTCTGTCTGAATGGTTTCGTATGCTTCTGAATCTGGGGGGTACTGATCCCGTTGTTTGGTTAGCTTCCGCCTCGCGTTGTAGATTACATCAATTTGCTGACCAAAGAATTCGAGGACACCCTCGTCGTCTAAAATCGCCTGGAGTGCCTGCTTTGAGAGCGTCCTGAGCCGTTGCTGCGCTTTTTGCAGGGCAGTGGGGCGATCCTCCGTTTGCCGGAACTGGGTATAGAACTTTGTGAGCAGGGCCGTTGAAAAGTCCTCGACCGACCACAGGCTACTAATAACGCCCCGCGCCCCCGCACAGAGGAACGCCGTCGCCAGCGAAATCGGTTCATCGATATAGGAGCGAGAAGTATGTAGACCGGTTTCACAACAGGACAGGATCACTTCCTCGAGAGTATCCAATCGCCACAGGGGGGTCAGCAGTTCGCCGACGGTCAATCGTTCTCCATTAGCTAACTCCAACCCGGATGAATAGGGATTATCGCCTCGGGCTTGGGCATGGTGGCTGAAATACAGCCGTTGGCATTGGGGTAATAAGGCCTCCACCCGAGCTTTGGTGGCCTGCCCAGAGCCCCAGAGCTGTAAATCGGCAGGAATCGCCAATTGTTCGCTAACCATTTGCCCTTCCCAGGTAGCCGCTGGCAAGTCATCGTGGGTGTCTGCAACCAGACCGCAGGACTGATTGTTTTTCTGAACCCGAGGCCGACTTTGACACAGACGCAGCATTCTCAGGCTGGAAACCTGTCGCAGCTTGAAGCGGTCACCCAGGTAGGCTGGCTGAGCTGGATCAGGGGTAGAGAGCGGCAGTGCCGAGAATGGTATTTGGTTGAGGTATAGATGGGGAACCAGCACCAGTTCTTCAACTCCGGCTAAATCCTCGTGTTGAATCAGCTTGTCGAGTTGAAGGCGCGTCGCCAGTTCCTCTAGGACCTGTGACTGAGTGGTTTGCCATTTGACGAGGCGTTGGCGTCGCTCTCGCGCCAGGGCTTCGCCTTCAAGGGAGATCGGTTGCCAATATTGGATATCCTGCACCTCTGGGTTGGTTTGGCTCACCAAATCGTAATTCAGCCGGATGTAAGGCTTAACCCAGGCTTCAAATAACCAATCTTGCAATTCCTCAAACCCCTGCTCTGGAGGCGTATAGCAGCGAATAGCGGCTTGGGTCACCACAAAAATGTAGGTGTCTGTTGCCGTCGTAAAAAAGCTCAGCAGGGCTGTATTCGGTTGGTTGGCTAACAATTCTCGAAAGTCTGTTTGCAGGTTAACGGCCCGTTCTAATGCTTCTGAGTTACCCCATTCAACCTGAATAAATTTGGCAGTCGCTTGATCGAGGTCCTGCAAAAGCTGGATTTGTTGTTGTTCAAGCTCAAAAATTCCGGTATTACCTGCCTGGGTTGCGATTCGTCCGTTGCGATTCACCAGCCGTTTGCTCGATTGCCCGACAAGTAGGAGGTCCTGTCGCTGATTGTCGATTTGCCGCTGTACGGCAACATATTCTTTAGAAAGCTGGTGAATATCTGGGGGCAGATTATTGGGGTCAAAGGATTGCTTACTGGTTCCTAATTCCACAATGCGGCGTGCCCGCGAACGCTCTGCTGTTGCCAATGCCTGACCCAATTGATCCGTATTTACACACGCCTGGACCAGGTTAGGGTAAACATTTAAGGTATCTTCCTGAATTTCTTGTTTGCGGTCGGCATGGGCTCCCCCCACCAATAATTGTTCAATCGATTCTACCGCTTGCTGATACCCGAGTCTTGCAGTTTCCCAGTCATCATTTTCAGCTCCAAGGTGCCCGAGATTTTGCCCGGTCCGGAAGCAGTCAAATGGCATTGCTTCCCAGGTGAACACCTGCAGAGCCTGCTGATGGGCGTCAATGGCACGTTCCAGATTCTCCGCTCGATCCCCCCGAATGCGATTAGAGTAGGCAAGGGCTAAATTCCCCATAGCGTGGGCCCAGTCAACGGGCATTTCCTCTCGGGTGAATACCTGCAGGGCCTGTTGATAGGTGTCAATGGCGTATTCCAGATTCTCCCCTCGATCCCCCCGGATGCGATCCTTGTAGGCACTGGCCAAATTCATCATGGTTCTGGCCCAGTCAACGGGCATCGCCTCTCGGGTGAAGACCTGTAGGGCCTGCTGATAGGCGTCAATGGCACGTTCCAGATTTTCCCCTCGATCCCCCCGGATGCGAGCACTGTAGGCATTGGCCAAATTCATTGTGGTTCTGGCCCAGTCAATGGGCATCGCCTCTCGGGTAAATACTTGTAGGACCTGCTGATAGGTTTCAATGGCGCGTTCCAGATTCTCCGCTCGATCCCCCCAGATGCGATTCTTGTAGGCATTGGCCAAATTCATCATGGTTCTGGCCCAGTCAATGGGCATCGCCTCTCGGGTGAATATCTGTAGGGCCTGCTGATAGGCGTCAATGGCGTGTTCAATATTTTCGGCTTGATCGCCTCGGATGCGATCAATGTAGGCATTGGCCAAATTCATCATGGTTCTGGCCCAGTCAATAGGCATTGCCTTTGGAGTGAAAACCTGCAGGGCTTGCTGACAGACGTTAATGGCGTGTTCGATATTTTCGGCTTGATCGCCTCGGATGCGATCAATGTAGGCATTGGCCAAATTCCCCATGGCTTTGGCCCAGTCAACGGGCATGGCCTCTCGGGTGAATACCTGCAGGACTTGCTCATATGCCTTAATGGCAAGTTCGAGGTTCTCCGCCTTATCCCCCCGTATACGCTCCTGGTAGGCACTGGCAAAATTCATCATGGTTTGGGCCCAGTCAATGGGCATCGCCTCTCGGGTGAATACCTGCAGGGCTTGCTGATAGCAGGCAATCGCAAGTTCAAGATTGTCCGCTCGATCCCCCCGGATGCGATTAGAGTAGGCAAGGGCCCAATTCCCCATGGTTCTGGCCCACTCAACAGGCATTGCCTCTCGGGTTCTCACCTGCAGGACTTGCTCATATGCCTTAATGGCAAGTTCGAGGTTCTCCGCCTTAT
>CAZPYG010000178.1:5432-7798 GCA_964590465.1 uncultured bacterium
TAGCCAAAGTACACATCGTACTGGCCCAGTCAACGGGCATCGCCTCTCGGGTGAATACCTGCAGGGCCTGCAGGGAGGCGTCAATGGCGCGTTCCAGATTGTCGGCTTTGTCCCCCTGGATGCGACTCCCGTAGGCACTGGCCAAATTCATCATGGTTTGGGCCCAGTCAATGGGCATCGCCTCTCGGGTGAATACCTGCAGAGCCTGCTGAGTGGCGTCAATCGCATATTCGAGATTCTCCGCTCTGTCCCCCCGAATGCGCTTGATGTAGGTAAAGGCCAAACTCAGCAGCGTGCTTCCCCAGTCAGCGGGCATCGCCTCCTGAGTGAACACTTGCAGGGCCTGCTGAGTGGCGTCAATCGCGCGTTCGAGATTGTCGGCTCGGTCTCCCCGGATGCGCTTACTATAGGTAATGGCCATATTCGTTAGCGTGCTGGCCCAGTCAACGGGCATTGCTTCCCGGGTGAACACTTGCAGGGCCTGCTGAGTGGCGTCAATCGCGCGTTCGAGATTGTCAGCTTTGTCCCCCCGAATGCGCTCATGGTAGGCAACGGCCAAATTCATCATCGCACTGGCCCAGTCAACGGGCATTGCTTCCTGGGTAAACACCTGTAGGACCCGCTGATAACTTGAGATCGCAAGCTCCAGATTGTTGGCTTTGTCCCCTCGAATGCGCCCACGGTAGGCAATAGCCAAATTCATCAGCGTTTTGGCCCGGTCAACGGGCATGGCCTCTCGGGTGAATACCTGTAGGACCTGCTGATAACTTGAGATCGCAAGTTCGAGATTGAGTTGACGCTCACCTAGTGGGAACCGCTGAAAACTATTGCCCAGTTGGCCAAACAGTGCCGAAAGAAATTCACCGTCGTTGCTGCTTTGATTCAACAACTCGGCTGCGACAGAGGGCGTCATTGCCAGCAGGTGTTTGTTAATCTGCGGCAAGTGCTCCGTCAAAAACTGGTGTGTCGCGCCTGGCGTTCGATCAATGCAATCTAAGAGCTCCATCAAAAAAGCTCTGGCTGCGAGATAAGGGGGCTCAATTAGGTGGATTAACTGCTGATACTGCTCCACTTGCGCCAAGTTTTCAGTCTGCTGATAGTATTTGATCTCTTGTTGTAAAAACACCAATAATCCTACATCAACAAATTGGCGATGCAGTTCTTCTAAATAAGACTGAATGTCTGCTTCTGGGCAGTCTGAAAGCTCTCGAACAATGTTGCGGTAACGTTGTCGACGTCTTTGTTGTCCTAAGAATTTTGGGAGTTCTTTCCCGAAAGCGTATAGAGTTTTTGCTTTTACTTCATCGCCCTGCCCCCGGTAGTTCGAGATCGCTTGCTGTATGAATTGCAACAGCCCTTCATCTAAAAGCTCAAGATTTGCCCGCAACACTATTGCCAGGGCTTGTTCATCTTTACAGGTCAAAAGCTGTTCAACGAGCTGAGAATACGCGGCTTGCCGTTCTACTGACATGGATTAACCAAAGCTCCCTAAGTCTCAAACTGGTTCGATGCATACCCTGCTTGCTGCGTCTGTTATGTCTATGGCGGTAGGGGGCAATGCTGTTTACAGTGTTGCCCCCTTAGTGAGGTGACCCAGTCGTTTTGATACCTCGAGACCTGTGCTTCCCTACGACTCGATATCCCAGGCGTTCGCCAGGGTCTCTAATAGGGTTTCAACGAACTCTCGTCGGGCCATTTGGTCATCCAGGTTTTGGCGTGGGCCAGCGTTCCCCAGTTCGCGACTCATGGCGGCCAGGTCTTCGAGGACGTTTGGGCCACTAGCTTCATCGGCGGTGCCAAATAACACGTCTTCGCCCTGCTTACCCCACTGATAGGACGGTTGAGTTTGGCAAATGTCCCATAGTTGAGCCAGCAACAAACCCCGCCCCGCCGGAGGGAGGGGCAGCTGGCTCCAGGCCTCCTGCCAGACCTCAACTCCCCGCTCTAAATCACAGAGGAAGCTCATCAAGTCATCCATCGATTGCAGGGCACTTAACTCAAGGGTGAATCCCGAGGCTTCTGGGTTTGTAATTCGCGCAAATCCCAGTAGGAGCGCTTCGCTGGCTTCTTCGTCCAGTTGCACCGCCAGATATCCCAAACGCTCGTGCTGTGCCTCTGGGGCAATATCTAGGGTTGTTGCGGTAGCAGAGACTGGGATGCATTCCAGTTTTCCAAGACCTGTAATGTACAGATCGGCGACATTACTACAGCGTCGCAGGACGGGCTGAAACAAATCACTTTTCGTTAGGTCGGTGTCAAATCCCTGCATGTTGAGGTAACGGTTGACGCCTAAAACAGCTAAGGTATCATGCTTAACCTGGCGCGCTTTTTCAGGTGTCACTTGCTCATCCGCAAAGGACTGGGCC
>CAZPYG010000178.1:7808-10438 GCA_964590465.1 uncultured bacterium
ATTGCCGGTCGGTTTGAGGAATCGGCAGTGGAATACCGAACTCTTCTCGTGGTTCAAGTTGGCTATTCATAAAAATCCTCCGGTTTAGTCGGTAGTCCTTCTTCTTGACAGCGTTGAAGTAGCAAGGGCTCACATTTGGTTTTATAGAAGCTGCAGAGGGTGGTGGGCGGTGCCTCACAACTTTCCCCAAAAGCTTTCCAGGTGAGCCCTTCCGTAATCCTGGCCAAGAGCACCACCTGGGCATTCACATGCGGATGTGTTTTGGCTAATGTTTTGGGCTGAGTATTGCGAAATTCACCCGTGAGGTCAGATTGTATGAGGTCAATGACTTTGTGAATCCACCGCTGAACCCGTTCGCCGTCATCATCGGGGGCCGTGTCGGGAAAATTGCCGGGGTCTGGGATTTCAGTCCATTCAGGTTTGCCGCAACGTTCGTTCTTTAGCCGCCGTTGGATCGTGACATTGACCCATTTCAAGATGCTGCCATTCTCCATGTCTGGGTCGTAAGGACTGTTCGCCGTGACCGCTTCACAGAGATTCTTGAAGCAATATTCAAGGGCTTTGCTCAGCGCATCCTCATAGCCCGGATCCGCTGGCGCTTTGTACAATTTAGGAGAGCGAATGACGATTCTCCAGATACTATTCACCCCGATGCGCCGCTCTTTACTATTTGGGGGATGGGCACAGATCATGCGAACCATCTCGTTGGTTAAGTTGCTCCACTCGGGGCTGCCATCCGGATGCTGTTTAGCTTGCCGCTCCAGCGCCCGAAGTCGGGCTAGGCAGTCTGGCTGAGACATGAACATTCTCCTTATTTAAATAAGATGTTCAGGCAGCACTAAGTATTCAGACCTCGTTGACTATCTGTTCTTCACAGATGTAGGCCTTGCCGCATAGTGCTGTATTCAAGTTAAAGACAGCACGATACGGACAGTTTTACGAAAAAAGTGCTGGATGTCGTTAGATCGAAAGCTGAACCAGCAGAAAACCTCTCCCCTCCAATATCTGTTCCAGAGTCAGAGCCATCCATCCGCATCCTTCAATCCGATCAATTAGAACTGGGGATTGCTTGAGTTCAATGTAGTTCTAGAAACGATGCGATAGTTGGTGGAGGCAAATTTGCTAGCACTACGACTGAAGTGCACCTGTTGAAACCGTTCCCTCCGAAGCTTAGTGGTATCGACAAGCTGATGCACTTGAGTGAATTCAGGTTTAGGGACGCTGCTGACAAAACTAGAAGCTGTTTTCGTAGAACTTTTTGGAGCTGGTGTTAATGGAGTGAATGAACGGACTGTGATCCAGTTCCACCATTCAAACCATCTATTCACTCGATAATAAGGAGTGTCTGAAATGATTACCTCTAAGGGCATTAAAAGAGTAACGGCTGGAAGTGCGGCAGTGCTTATCACAGTGACGTTATGGGCATACAAATCCCTTGCTCAGCCTAGTCCATCAGCTAGTGACTTCATTAATTCGTATCAGTTTCAACCATGTGTCGGAAATGGTAGGTATGAAATTGACTATCAGCTTCCATTTGGCTACATCTTAACTGGAATAGGAGTTAGAGCCCATTCGGATGAAATACGAACAGTTCGGTTAATCGCTCGTCAGATTAGGCCAGATGGGAGTCTAGGCCCCAGCGAAGAATTTCGGACCGGCCCCGCTAAAGACGCCGACGTGGAGTTAAGGGTAGAAGCCCCGCCAGGCAGCGCCATTATCAACATCGGTGCAGATATTGATAGGCGTGGACCAGCAAGCCAAGACTTTACTAAGCTGATGATTCAACACCGGAGCATTGGTCGACTTTCGGATGGGCGGCTAGCATTAAATGGCCCAATCAGGACTTCGTGGGCTAACAATGTACAGGGACCATTAGAAGCCACCTGCAGGCCGGATGTTGCGGGCCCCGAGAATAGTCCGATTACCGGTATTGCCATGAGAGAAAGCGGCGACAGCCTTACGGGTCTAGGAATCTACTATGGTCAACTCAAATAAGCTCCCGTCTCTTGGGAGGTGATCAGGCGATACCTGGACGCTGTTAACGTACGTCATGTCTGCACCGATGGGCATCCTGATGCTCATATTGATAGTCTCAAGACCGGAGTGCAGTCATTCGATAGACCGTTATCACCTCCCCTGTCTGGATGAGACAACAATGCAATCTGCGGCTCCTCTCCAACTAGGATAGGGGCCAATACTGTTCGGATAAGGTTCAGGTCGGTATTCGGATTGAGAAATTAAGCTGAGGTCGAACGGTTCCGCTCCCCTGATGGGAGGGTTTGCGGGCGGGGAATTTTGCCCGAGGCTTTTTCACGACCCGTGGATTACTGCGCCCCGGTCGGGGTGGAATACGTTGTTCTGCCAATTCGGTCATGAGCCAACTGAAAAAAAATCCCGTTCGTGAGACTGAGCGGTCTGAAAGGTGGGCAGCGCTCGACGTAACACCCGGACACTGCCGGTAAAGCTGAGGTGTAACGGAGAGACCTGAGCTTGTTGAGCGGCTTGGGCCATTAAGCATCGCACGGACCAGTGAGCCAACAACCAGCCATAGATTTCTTGAATGACCAACCGAGGCGTCTTGGAGCGCACCGGCACTTTGCGACCATTGAGGTGCGTTTTCCATTCATCGA
>CAZPYG010000179.1:0-10271 GCA_964590465.1 uncultured bacterium
GTGGATGGGTAAAGGGTGAAGGGTGGGTGGGATGAGAAGCTGTAGCGTGGGTTAGGCCGTAGGTTAATCGGGCTTGAGACCTGGGTTTTGGGATTGGCCGTAACCCACAGGAGAGCATTTTGCTGCACCGTCGGGTGGGCACTGCCCACCATCCCACTTTCACCTCCTAACTAGAAACCGACGTCGTAACGGTGGGAATTTCCGACGCTGGCAAATTCTCCAGCATGGAAGGCTCGGGGGTGCCCAGGTCCTTGAACAGCACCGTGCTGAGGTACCGCTCGCCGAAGCTGGGCTGAATGGCGACGATGCACTTGCCTGCGTTTTCGGGACGTTTGCCCACTTCGATGGCGGCGGCCAGGGCAGCACCGGAGGAGATGCCAGAGAGCAGACCTTCTTCCCGGGCGAGGCGGCGGCTGTAGGAGATCGCCGCCTCATCCGCCACGGTTACCACGTCATCCAGAAGCTCGGTTTTCAGGACGGGGGGCACAAAGCCTGCGCCGATGCCCTGAATTTTGTGGGGACCGGAAGACCCGCCGGATAGGACAGGACTATTCTCCGGTTCCACCGCAATTACCTGAAGGCCAGGTTTCCGGGGCTTCAGCACTTCCGCAATGCCGGTGATGGTGCCGCCGGTACCGACCCCAGCAATCACAATATCCACTTTACCTTCGCTGTCGGTCCAGATTTCTTCGGCGGTGGTGTCCCGGTGAATTTGGGGGTTCGCCGGGTTCTGGAACTGCTGCAGCATGTAGGCGTTGGGGATCAGGTGGGTGAGCTGTTCGGCCCGTTCGATGGCTCCCTTCATGCCCTTTGCGCCGGGGGTGAGCACCAGTTCCGCCCCGTAGGCGTTGAGCATGGCGCGGCGTTCCATACTCATGGTGTCGGGCATGGTGAGGATGAGGCGATAGCCTTTGGCGGCGGCGACCATGGCCAGGGCAATGCCGGTGTTGCCGGAGGTGGGCTCAATCAGCACCGTTTTGCCGGGTTCGATTTTGCCTTCCGTTTCGGCTGAGAGAATCATATTGGCCCCGATGCGGTCTTTGACGGAAGCGGCGGGGTTCATCCCTTCTAGCTTCATCACAATTTGGGCCAGGCAGCCCTCCGACTGGGGGATGCGGTTGAGCTGCACCAGGGGAGTGCGGCCAATCAGGTCAGTAACGTTGTGGGCAATGGGCATGGGGAGGGTCCTGAAGTTGCGTTACTGGCATAGAAGCCGAAAGAAAATAGGGAGAATGTATAGTTGGATAGATTTTTAAGCTGTTTTTTCAGCAAATCCTGAAAAACACGGTTTTGTAGTTGTGGGCAACAACTCGGAAATTCCTTAAGGTCAGGCGTTTAGGGGATTTATTTTTTCACCTCAGCTCAGTTAATAAAAAGTGTTAAGTCGAGGGAATTTTCAACAGAAAATCTTAATTTTTAGGGTGCTTTGATTGTCTTTTCAATCATTACTATTGGCACGGTCCCTGGTCTTCTATTGCTTTCGCGCCACAATTTGAAAAATATGCCAGTGCTTCTCTTCTCCCAGGGCAGTTTTTCCGGGATGTTCTTCTTCTTCCAAGAGGTCGAATTCAAAATCCTTAAAGAAGTCTTTAACCTGCTCCAGGGAATAGCAACTCATGTTGGAGTATTGATTCCAGGAGTCGCGATCGCCAATGAGCTGACCTGAGAAACGCCCCCCAGGAACCAGAGCCTTAACGGCTTTTTCCCAAAAGGTTGGGAACTGTTCGGCAGGGCAAAACTGCAGGCAAAAGCTGGCGTTTATCAGGTCCACCTGTTCTGGAAAGACGAAGGACTCGAAGGAGGCTACCTGGGTTTGCAGATGGGTAGGATTGAGGTCTGGGCGCTGGATCAGGCGTGCGATCGCATCCGTCTCTTGATCCATCGCCAGCACCTGCCAACCGCGCCGCAAAATTTCCACGGTATCGCGACCGTCGCCACAGCCTAAATCGACGGCCAGCCGCTGGTGGGCAGCAGGTTCGGCATCGAACTTATCCAGGGCAAACAGCAAAGTTTTTCGCGGTGGTCGTCCCTGTACCGCTTCGTAATACTGCTCAAAAGTACGGTGGTTGGGGTCGTGGTGGTGGTGAAGGTTTTCCACAGGAGAAGTTGTTGTTGTCATGGCTGACACTTTGCAATGATGGATTTCGAAAGGGTTAGAGAGTGGGTACAGTGAATCCACCCCTATTAAGGTAGTTCGAAACGGTTGAATTTTGTCCTATCGAACCTCTGCAAGCTTGATTATGCGTAGGGTGCGTCATCGCTATTGACCCCAGATTAACGCGTCGGCGATAACCGGGACGCACCGTTAGCGTCAGGCGAACAGCCCGATACCGTAAGCGATGCGTTCCGGCCCAACGGTATAGTCTGGGAGGATTTGCTCAGAGTGGTAGGCCGATAACGCATCCTACGCCTTTATTTCTGGACTTGGAGAAGGTTTATATCCGTCATCCCCGTGAAGACGAGAATCCATAGTCGAATAGCTTTCTCCCAGTAGATTCCCGCCTATGCGGGAATGACAAATATTGGATAACCGATAGAGCTTTAGCCTACAGTCGCGGGTTGCTCAACCGGCACATCCTCTTCGTAAAGTTCGACCACGTTTTGGCCGGGGGCTTCCCCTTTGCAGAAGGCCAGTTCGGCTTCTACTTCGGCGACAGCTGCCCAGGCCGCTTTAGCCGCATTACAATAAGGGCCTTTCGCGGCGGAGATGGCACGGGCGTTGGATACCTCAGCATCCAGAGCTTTTTGCAGTAAGGGCACGCGGGGATTTTCGAGGAAGTCGCCCTTGGTGGTGATGTCGGTGGTGGTCACCACGCCCAAAAGGGTTCCTTGAATCACTGGAGCACGATCGATGCCGTATTGAGCAAATAGACGGGCCACATACTCAACTTGCAGGTCGGGATTCACAACAATGCAGGGCTTGGTCATGACTTCGTAGACCTTCACCGTTTTAGGATCTTTACCGAAGGCGACCACTTTGTTGGCAATGTCGTTGGTGGTAACCAGTCCGTAAGCATCGGCACTGTGGCGACGCTCTACAACCAGAGAATGGAGCGCTTTAAACTTCATCAATTGCACTGCTTCTGCCACCGTGGCTGAGCCAGAGATAGTGGCGACTTCGTTGGTCATGATGTCTTTTGCAGTAGCCATTTGAACACTTCTCCTTGCTAACAAAAGCGAAAAATTTAAGATACCTATTAACTGCAAGGGCATGGTTTTAGTGCTGCATGGGAATCACCTCCTGGAAGGGGGAAGAGGGTGTACGGTGCTTGGGAGGGGGAGAGAGGGTTTACGGTGCAAGGTGTAGGGGTACCGTGAACCGTATACCTTACACCTTGTACCCCTCCCCTAGGTGGCCAACGCCGGAAAATCAGGCTTCAGCAGATCCAGCCAATCGGCGATGCGCTGGTCGGTTTTGTCGCTTTCGTTGATTTCGTCGAGGGCTAACCCGGCAAACTTGCCATTGCGGATGGCGGTGGATTTTTCGAAGGTGTAGCCTTCTATGGAGACTTCGCCGACCACTTTGGCACCGAGGGCTTTGAACTGGTCGTAGAGGGTACCGAGGGCCCCGACAAAGTGCTTGCTGTGGCCTTCGCAGTCGCCGGGGCCAAAGATGGCGATGGTTTTGCCGGAAAAGTCGGGCTTGTCCACTTCCATGTCAAACAGGGGTTCGCGCCAGTCGTTTTGCACTTCCCCAGCCCCCCAGGTGGAGCAGCCGAGAATTAAGTAGTCGTATTGCAGGAGGTCATCGACATCGTCGAAGTCCTCTTCCATGCTGTAGACATCGCAGATATCATCTCCAATTGCGTCCTGGATTTTCTCTGCGAGTTCTTCGGTGGTACCGGAGGTACTGCCGTAAAAAATTCCGATCTTTGCCATGGTTCGACTCCTTTTGTGGGACTGGCAACGGTGGTTAAGCCCGGCTAAGCCAGGGCGGGTTCATAAACGTGACATTTTTTGGAACAAACGCGTTCGCAGGCCTGGCAGCCAATGCACTTGGCGGCATTGACGACAGCCATGACCTTGCGTTCCACTTCGTCATCGTCATCGTCTTCATCGACGACTTCACCTTCATCGTTCAGGGCAATTAACGCCATTACCCCACGCCCGCAGGCTTTGAAGCAGCGCCCACAGCCCAGGCAAGTGTCGCGGGTAATTTCTTTTAGAAACTGTGGGGTCCATTCTTGACCGCCAAAGGTGAGTCCAGTTAGATAAGCCATGATGAGGGTCCTCTCTTACGATGGGAAATTTGTTCTAAACCAGGTAAGCTTCCATGTGGGTTTTGATCGTGCAGTCAGAGCGGGGATAGGCCACGCAGAGCAGCACGAAGCCTTTTTCCATCTGGGCATCTTCCAGGAAGGATTGATCTTCTTGATCAATTTCCCCTTCTACAACCTTGCCAACGCAGCTTGAGCAAGCTCCCGCCCGGCAGGAGAAGGGCAGGTCAATATCTTGTTCTTCAGCGGCATCAAGAATATAAGTATCGTCTTCGACCGGGATAGTGATGTCGATGTTGCGCTTTTTGTTGATCAGATGAACTTGATAGGTGGTCATTGGGGGTTCTCCTCTTTTACGGATAGATAGTTGAAGAGACCGCAATAAACGAGAATTGAAAATTTTCGTTTATTGCGGCTACGAACAGGGCACGCCCGCCGGGCTACAATCCCCAGCCTTAAACGAACTGCCGCAGCTACAGGATTCCGTTGCATTCGGGTTAGAAAACTTAAAGCCGCCTTCCATCAGGCTGTCGACGTAGTCAACTACAACGCCTTCTAGCAGGGGAGCGCTCTGGCTGTCGATGTAGACCTTGAGCTTGCCGTGGGCTTCTTGAATGTCGCCAGGTTTGGGGGCGTTGGCAATTTTCAGGGCGTACTGGTAGCCGCTGCAGCCGCCGTCTTCTACCGCCAGTCGGATGCCCCGCTGGGGGAAATTACCATCGCTGGCTTTGGCGAGCAGAAAGGTGCGAAGTTTGAATTCTGCAGTTTCAGTCAGGGTGACAGTCATGGTGGGATCTCCGAGGGGGAATGGTGGATGAGTGAAAGGTGGGCGAGGTGGGCAACGATTCTTTCGAGTAAGTTCCAAATTTTGAGTTTTGAGTTTTGAGTTAAGTGGCCAATTCAAAATTCAAAACTAAGAACTTAAAACTCATTCATTCCGGTGCTGAGACCGCAGTGGGGCATGGCCAGGAGCACTACCGCAATTAGTCCTTTATCAGGTCGGGTGTTGGGTGCCAGGTGTTGGGACTCCCTCACCGCTCAGCCCACGCAGCTTTCAGCATGGACGGGGGCGATGGTCTGGGCGAAGGCTGCGCCGCCTTCATTCCAGAGTGGCTTTGAACCGCACACCGGGCAGCCGGGATCTTTGTAGGTGTGCCGTTTGGCGAAGCTGGCGTTGGCTAAGTCCATCGTCAGCAGGTAAGAGAGCAGGGGCTCTCCAAAGCCGGTCAGCACTTTCACCCCTTCCAGGGCGGCCAGGCAGGCCAGGGTACCGGAGACGGCCCCCAATACGCCGAAGCCCCAGCGGTCCCAGTCGGGTTTTTCTGGGTACAAACAGGTCAGGCAGGGGGTCTCACCGGGGATGATGGTGGTCAGGTAGGCTTCCATGGCGTTCATGGCGGCCTCCACCATGGGCTTGCCCCAGCGCACACAGGCGGTATTCAGCAGATCCCGCTCTTTGAAGTCGAAGGCGCAATCCAGGGCGATGTCGGCCTGCTGCACCAGCCCGTCGATGTTGTCGGCGGTGACGTATTCACAAACGGCGTCAATGTGAATATCGGGGTTCAGGGCCTGCAGGGTTTCCTGGGCCTTGAACACTCGGGGCTGGCCCACCCAGTCATCGGTCATCAGCACCTGGCGGTTGAGGTCGTCCCGCTGCAGGTTGCCGCCCCGCACCAGAATCAGCCGACCGACTCCAGCCACCGCCAGATAAAGGGCCGCCGTGCCACCTAATCCACCCACCCCCGTCACCAGAGCGGTGGAGGACTTCAGTTTTTCCTGAGCCTCCTGGCCAAAGCCGGGAAGCATCATCTGACGGCGATACCGTTCGATTTCGGTGGGGGAAAGGGTAGTCACGGGCAATCCTCACGGTTTGGGGCAGTTTATGGGGACTGGGCACCTCATCCCCTCCTGGGAGGGTGCCTGCAGGGCGGGGTGGGTTAGGCTCAAGCCAAGAACAACTTTTGGTATCTTCATTCCCTCTTGGGAGGGGTGCCCATAGGGCGGGGTGGGTTGAACTGGAAAATGTAGGAGTTTGCAAACGGGGATAAGATTTTTTCGTTCCAGGTTGACCCACCCCTACCCCTCCCAGGAGGGGATTAAGAGGCCTCACTCCACCTCAATATCGGAGAGCATGACCACGTTGCCGGGAGTGTCTTGAAACACCTTGAACAGCTTTTGCTCCTGGGGAGAAGATGTCTGGAACAGACTGTAGGCCTCTTGCAACAACGCTCGATACTGGCCAAAAACCTCCTGATTATTCAGGTTTGGATTATCCATCCCCTGTTCCTTAATCAAACGAGAAAACTTTTTCAGGATGTGTAACCGATTCACATTCAAATATTGGGGATCATAGGGAAGGCTGAAAAACGCAAAGTAATCTTCAGCTTCTGTAATGTGGTTGAAAGCAAGGGTCGTAGGATTCATTGGTCTTTCTCCAGAGTTTTTAACTGTTGTTTCAGGTCTCGTAGCTGACAGTAAATGTCATAGGTACGGGCAGCGGCATCGGGAAGTTGCTCCAGGTCAGCGGGAAGTCCTTCGGCAATGTCGTGAAGGTCCATCTTCATCTGACCGGCTTTGCTGTTGAGGCGTTTGATCTGCTTTTTTAGGGCCTCTAGGTCGGTGGGAGTGGTGGTTTGGGTCATGGTGATTGGAGGTAGAGAGTTTTGAGTTCTTAGTTTTAAGTTTTGAGTTAAACCTTGTCCAAGTCCAGAAGTAGAGTTTTGCCCTAGAGAAAGCTACAGTTTTCGAGCTGGACTTGGTACAAAACCGAAACTTAAAACTCAACACTCAACATTCAACATTCAAAACTTATAGATCCTGAACTTCCGGGAACCGCTTCGCCAAATCAATTCCCTTACTGACCAGCTTGTCGCCTTCGGCGGCCATCTTCTCGAAGGAAGTAAAGCCAAACCGTTGGGCATCCCGCAGGGTTTTGGAGACAAGGATGAGGCGACCAGCGAAGACCAGCGCCCAACCGAAGCCTTCGTGGTTGAGGTCAACGACCACCTGGGCCAGGGCACCGGTTTCCTGCTCGATGCAGAAGGCAATGGCCCGGAAAAAGGCCATGATTCGGCTTTGGGTCAGGGGGTCGATGGCTTCGTCAACGGGGATGTCGCGCTTGGCAGCTTTGCTGATGATGTAGGGCTTGAGCAGCAGTTCGTCGGCCCAGGTGCGGTAGGTACCAAAGGAATCGGTGGCGCGAATCTGCTGCACGATGGCTTTTAGCAAGGGAGAGCCATCAATAATTAACGCTGGGGTGAGTTCGGTCGGGGTCTCAACGGGGCTCATACGGTGACTTCCTCCTCGGTTTCAATGTACTCGTCGTCAAAGGTGGGGGCCTGGTCTTGCCTGAGGGCTTTGCGCAACCAGGGCGGGGGGCTGCCCTTGAGGGTGATTACCAGGCGGTCCAGAATGTCTTTGATTTCGGCGTTGGGTTCTGGAGCTTTAATCGGCGTAATGCATTTGTTAATCAACCGCGCCGCCGCACTGGGGCCAATGTCGGACACGTAGACGATGGTGCAGTGCTGCAGGGCCGACATCTTGGGCTCCAGCTTGTCTTCATTGCCGTCTTCTTTGAGGTTGCCGCCAAAGGTGACGGTCTCTGCCAGGGTGTAGCCCTCCTGGTCAATGTCGTAAATATCCAGCTGCTTGGCCGACCCGAAATGGGCATTGACGTACAGGGAATCGTGGGTGGTAAAAGCTATTTTCATAGGTAATCTCCTTGAGGGAAGAGAGCGATAGAAGAAGTTTTGAGTTCTTAGTTTTGAGTTTTGAATTCTCTTTTGGATACTTCAACTCAAAATTCAACACTCAAAACTCAAAACTTTATTCAGTGCCATCCCGCCACTGATGCACCAACTCATGCACCCGCTCCTGGTCGGCTTCAAGCAGGATGTTGCCGATGTCGAACAGCAGCTCTAAGGTGCCGCGATAGCCGACGGTGCAGCGGTGGTTGTTGCCCAGGTGGTCGAGCATGGGGAAACCGTGCAGGTAAAGGGGAATGTCGAGGCGACGGGCCAGGGGGCGAGCTTTGGAGTTGGTGATCAGCAGGTCGGCTCCGGCGGCAAGTTCTTCGAAGTCTTCCAGGTCGCCGATGTAGGCTTTTTCGGTGGGCAAGTCCTTGAGCAGGGGGGATTTGGTGGGGGTAACCGCCGCCTGGATTTTGACCCCGGTGGAGTGGAGCCACCAGGCCATGTTGTAGAGGAGGTCGGGTTCAAGGGCGATCGCAACCTTCTTCTGGCCAAAATAGAAGTGGGTGTCCAGCATGGCATCCTGCACCCGCCGCCGCTGCCGGTCGTACTTGGGGGGCACGGGGCGACCGCTGAGCTGGGAGAGGGTGTAGACGAATTCATCCACGGCACCCAGTCCCGTCAATTGATCGAAGACAGTGGCGGGAGTGCCAAACCGCTCGGTGAGAATTTCTGCAGCTTTGGAGAGGCTGTGACCCAGCACCAGGGTAGCGGCAGAGCGTCCCACTGCCTTGAGTTCCTGAATGGTGGTGCCGCCCGTGGGGGTGGTGTAGTAGTCGATGTCGTCCAGGTGACCATCCAGGGACGTGGACAGGTCAGGCACCACAATGGGAGTCAGGCCAAAGGCTTCAACCATTTCCTTCAGCTCTTCCACATCGCCGGGACCGTAGGCGGAGCTGGCCAGCAGGGTGACCTGGTTGGAATCGACTTCCCCCGCTTCCGGCAGAGACTGCATCATGCTTTCCACTGCGGCGGCAAACCCGTCTTCCAGGCTGCCCTTGTAGTCGGGCGTTGAGGCAAAGACGACGGGGACATCCACCTCAGGATGAGCTTCGTGGAACTGCTTCAGAATCCCCTTCATGTCGTCGCCCCGCACTTCCGTCAGGGCGGTGGTGAACAGGCCCACCAGTTCCGGATGGGTCTTCTCGATGACGGTCATAATGCCGACATCCACATTGTCGTCACCGCCGAGGACGGTAGTTACCTCACTCATAGCGGTCGTCGCCAGGGGAATCGCCTCCTGGAAGTGCCCCACCAGCAACACCTTGGCAAACGCCGTACAGCCCTGGGAGCCATGGAACAGGGGAATCGCGCCCTGAATGCCGAGGAAGGCTAATGACGCGCCGAGGGGCTGGCTCTGCTTGAGGGGATTGACGGCGACAGCTTTCTTGCGGGCGATGACTTTTGTTGAAGAGTTTTGAGTTTTGAGTTTTGAGTTTTGAGTTAAGGCTTGGTCGGGAGAACTCAAAACTGAGAACTCAACATTTTTAACTTCTTCCCACGGCGCAACTCTCCGCACTTCTGCCCAAACCGGGCTATGAATCGTTTCATCCAGTTCCTTGGCCATTTCCAGCAGGCCGCCGTAGCCGGAGTAGGGGTTGTGGCGTTCCTGGTTAACGTGGAGGAAGGGGATACGGGCTTTGAGGGCGGTGTACTGGTTGCGGCCTCCGGCGATCAGCAGGTCGGCGTTGGTCTGGTCGATGACCTTCAGCACTTCCTGGGCACCGCCTTTTTCCATCATGATGCCGTCGGGGCCGAGCAGCTCTTTGATCCGGGCTTTGTCGGCTTCGGTGCTCTTACGGGTGCTGGTGGCGACCACTTTGATGCCCAGATCCTGGGCGGCTGAGATGATGGACCAGCTCTTGACGCCGCCGGTATAGATGACGACCCGCTTATCCTTCAGCCGGTGGCGGTAGGGGGCAAGCTGCACATCCAGCTTGGCGGTTTCTTCGGCAATCAGCGCTTCGACTCGGGCCTGCATATCAGCATCCCCCAGCCGTTGGGCGATGTGGCGCAGGCAGGTGTTGATGTCTTCGACGCCGTAGAAAGACTCTTCGGTGTAGGGGATGCCGTAGCGCTCCTCCATTTTGGTGGCCAGGTTGATCAGCGCCTTGGAGCAGATCAGCACATTCAGCTTAGCCCGATGGGCGTAGGCAATTTCGCCGTAGCGGGCATCGCCTGAGATCTTGGAGAGGACGCGAATGCCCAACTTCTCGAACAGGGGCAGCACGCCCCAGGTTTCCCCGGCGATGTTGTACTCGCCGATCAGGTTGATGTCGTAGGGGGTGGTGTAGTCCGGTTCTGC
>CAZPYG010000180.1:0-10261 GCA_964590465.1 uncultured bacterium
CTTCCAGGAAGCGTCCAGCCCGTGGGGCATAGACCGACAGCCCCTGGGCTTCCAGGGCACGGCGCATGCGCTCCACCTGAGCGCTCTTGAGGGAGGGAAACAGGAAGGCAATCTGATTGGGGTCGGAGACTTTCTGTTCTACCAGCAGCTGTTTAACGAATTGGGCAATCTCTTCGACCACGTAATCCGGTCTGCCGGGAGTGCTGGCCACCACCGAGGGATGGGGGTCTGTGCTGTGGGCCTGGATGCCTTTATCTACCACACGGTAGTAGCCCTGGCCGTTGTCCCGTTGCCAGTTGCAGCAAGAAATAAAGTCGGTGTAGAAGTCAACGATGGGCTTGCGAGAGCGGTAGTTGATGTTGAGGGGTATTTGGTGGACGGGGGTGCTGAACCGAGTTCTCACCCGCTCGGGGAACTGCACAAAGTTTTCTACAGTGGCCCCCCGGAAGCGGTACAGGGCCTGGTCGTCGTCGCCCACCACACAGAGGTTGCGATGGCCGGAGGCCAGCTTGAAGAACAGCTGCTCTTGGATGGAATTGGTGTCTTGGTACTCGTCGATGATGACGTGTTTGAAGATGTGGCCCGCATCGGGGGAGCCGTTCAGGGCATCTAAAGCCCGTTGCTGCAGCAGGGCAAAGTCTACCTGGGGAGTGCGACCGTCGAGCCCCAGGGAATTTTTGTAGTAGGCGTAGAGGTTAATTAGCCCTTTGAGCACCTCGTCGTCGGTGCGCTCCCGAATGTCGGCAGGGTCCAGGCATTCTTCGGAAAAGCGGTTGAACAGGTTGATGCAGTCGGTGACGGCAAGATGACGGGAGGTGGAGCCCCATTTGCCGTCGTTGAAGAAAGCGGTGATGGCATGGTTGGCGTTGTCGGAAAGGCCGGTGGAGGCAACGGCGGCTTCCCAAAAGCGGCGGTCTGACAGATAAAAGTACTGGTCGAGAGCATCCATCAGAGTGAGGGTGATGGGCCGCAGAATGCCAGGGTGCAGGCGGCGATCTGTGAGTAGCTGCTGGCAGAGGGAGTGGACGGTGCCCACATACATGCGGGCGATATCGTAGGGTTGGCCGGTGGTGTTGGTGACTAACCCCAGCAGAGATTGCAAACCATCCCGCAGTTGTTTGGCAGCTTTTTCGGTGAAGGTGCTGAGGAAGATTTCTTCTGGTTTGACACTGTGGAAGCCGATCAGGTTGAGGGTGCGCCAGAGCAGCACTCGGGTTTTGCCGGAACCAGGACCAGCCGTTAGGTAGAGTGGCCCGTCAACGTGTAGGATGGCGTCTTTTTGGTTGGGGTTGGGCTGGAATGGCCTGGGCTCCAGGGCATTCCAGATATCGTATAGGGTCAGGGTGGCGGTAGTCATTGGGGCGGGGTGCTCCTACTCGCAGATGGCTTAGCCAGGGCGAGGCTGGATGGGGCTGAGATTAGGGTTTATGTTGGTAGGGTGCCCTATTTGCTGGTGTAACGTGATTACTGCTGGGTGTTGCAAGGGGCACGACAGCTTTACGGAGTCTTTAAGGTTGGTTTTATAAGGGTTTTAGTGATATCTACTCAGCTCAGGATGCCCAACCGGGTGATGGCGTAACACTTAATATTACTTAAAGTTAATGGAAATGAATCAATAATCCGGACAAAATCTATCCCTTACATCGTCTGTAATGTAGAGCCTTCGTTGCTAGAAGTATTTAAACTCATGTCAGCCTGCAAGCTAACTTTGATTTAAATAGGCAGTTGCTAGGATGATTGCCCTGTAAGCCTTGTAGCTTCGTCTCTACTCCCGCTGCTCCGTAAACCTGAGCATATGCAGGTAGTTAATCACCCCCCGCACCCCTTGCGGCTAGCTGCTCCATGCGTAATTCACCTCAGAAGTTGCACATGCCGTTTAAAGACGTGCTTAAACATCTCAACATAATCATTGATAAACATCAATAAAAACAAATTCGTCTCATTCGTCTTCAAAGTTCCAACCCCTTCGAGAGGTTAGGCGACCGCTGAGATTGCCCCAACTGCAGCGACTGAATCGCCTGCACCTGCGCCACCGTACCACTGGCATACTGCTCAATGGTCTGAAGCGGCACATGCTTGACATCCAGTTGAAACCGAGCATAAGGCCCCTGCTGCAGAAGCTGAGACACCGCATTTGCATTTTCCCCTGCACCTAGAGCCGCTGCCGTCACCTTTTGATCCAGTTGAATCGCCGAAAGGTCACTGCCGACATATTCTCGGTACAGATCCGGATAGCTTTGAATGGTTCCCGTCACCGCACAGGCATACTCCAGATAACGCTGCTGCTGGACCGAGTTGACCACCGTTTGGGCGTATTGCAGCAACCCCGGAATCACGGATTTCTTCTCCTCAGCCTCCAGACCAACCGTTTGCTGTTGCGTAAACGGTCCTTGAGCCAGTAGCTGAATTACCTGCCGGGGCGAACGGCCACTCATAAGAGCCGTTCTGGCCACCTCTTGATCTAACGCCTGAGCCGCATTGGGACTACCTACATACCGCTCATAAAGATCCTCGTAGGACTTAACCCCTCGTGCGGAGTTTTTGGCCAGAGCAAAATATTGCTCTCGAACCTGCTTCCCTTTCTCAGAGTCAGGAGCTTTCGGCAGACCGGCGTCACCCATAGCACATCCGCAAACTCATCCAGTAAATCAGAATCCGCAGGAGCCACAGTTCCAGACTTTGGGGATACTACTGCAGGAGTAACAGTTGAGGAGTCCTCTGCTGCAACAACAGAGGCGGAAGACACCAACGACTCATTCACCAGACTGGTCGGTCCTACCCCCAGCCCAAACTTTTCCCTCAAATGCTGAATTTGAGCCTCCATCTGCCAGATAGATTGCTGGGCCAGTTCCTTGAGTTCATCTTCTGAGTACTCCCCTGTAGCTTCATAGGCGAAGGGCAACCAGAAAGCCCGAGTCGCCGTAGCCGCTTTCTCTTTGCCGTTGTAGGTGCCGTGAATCAGCCAGGAGTAGGTGATGCCATTGGGGGAGGTGCAGAGGTCAAGCATGACCTGGAACACCAGAGAAGGGAGGAGATTGCCGAGGCAAGGATATCTCCGGCTTTGAGACCCGACAACCCAACGCCTGAAATGGAGGATACTGCGGACCAGCGGTATGACCCGGGCCAGTACCCTCTGGCAAACCACCCCGGTCTATTCCTCGGAAGAGATGCAGCGGCGGCAGTTGCGCATTTTTACTACCGTTAACGTCCTCAGCGGGATGAAAACCGTCATTATCTATTTACTGGCGATCTTTTTCTCCCTCAACACCCTGAGGTTTAACACCAACTCCCTGCTGGCCTTCGGTGCGCTGCTCGGTTTTGCCATGTCCCTGGCGGCCCAGAACGTAATTCGCGATCTGGTCAACGGCTTTCTGGTGCTGCTGGAAGACCAGAAAGCCATCGCCGATGGGATTGAAATTGATGCCGATACCTCGGGCCTGGTGGAGAACCTCAACCTGCGGGTCAAGACTGCCCTGGAGGAAAAGGGCATCGCCTTTGGTCGCCCTCAGCAGGATGTATGGCACCACCAGTAGAGTCCTACAGCGGCACCTGCCCTACTGAAATATCTACACTGACGGCATCTTCGTAATCGGGGGTGCCGTCGCCGTTGAGGTCCCAGAGGGTGGTGGCGAAAAAGCCGCAGCGGAGGTCGGTAGCATCCCCGGCGGCGGCAAAGAAAAGGCTACCCCGTTTTATAGAGCAGGCCAGTTCAGCGGCTTCCAGCTGTTCGGGATAGCGGGTTTGCAACGCCTCCAACTGGGATTCGCAAGCCGGGTCTCCGGTGGGGCAGGTAAAGGACTGGATGAAGGTGGGGTCATTCTCGGTCAGGGGCAGATTGCCAAGCCCCTGACCCGTGCGTTCTCCCTGGGGGTTGGGAGCAGACCAGCAGATGAAGTTAGCCCGGGGCGGCTGTCCTTGATTCTGGAACGCGGTGACATCGAGAGTAGACGCGGGGGGGCACTCGGCCTCTAGCTGGGCAACCTGGTCAGGATAGAGTTGGCGCACCTGATTCAGGGTTTGATCGGAAGTTGCTGGACCAATCTGCAATAGGGTGCCAGCGGCGGGAGCCTTGCTGCCCAGTTGAAGGGTACAATCGCTGCCGTTGGCACTGACGAATGTGGTGACGGTCTGTTCGCCAAACTGGTTGGTGTAGCGGGTTCCTTGGGGGAGGGTTTCGGCACTGACGGGGGTGCGATTCATCCAAATGATTCCGTCCTGGCGATCGTAGGCCCGCATCAGAGTTTCCCCATTGGTGCGATAAATGCGGATGGCCTGATCGGGGGTTTCGCACAGGGCCAGGGTAGTTTCTGAAGCGGTGGTTTGGGCCGCAGTGGAGATGCCATGGCCGAGGGGTAGGGCGGTACCCAGGATGATGACGGTCAGACGAACGGGAGATATTGAAGTTTTGACTTGCATTACAGATGACCTCACACAATGGCGTATTGAAATTAGAGTTTTGAGTGTCATATTCATTAGGCAGAATTTAAACTTTTATCTAAGTGAATTAGCTCCAGCAACTGTTGCGGCAACGTCAACGGATCAAACGGTTTGCTGAGGGTATGAATGGCTCTATGCCCACTCAAGTGTTCCGGCAGGGTAAAAACAGGTTGTTGCGTCAGTAGCAGCATCGGGGTGGATTCGGTGATCGAGTTTTGGTCAAGGGTTTTAAGAAAATCGAAGCAAGGCTTTCGCTCAACTTCATCATCAGAAACGGCTAATAAGATGACATCGAAAGCGTGGATGAGGCAAAAGCGAAGACCTCCAGCAATTGAATCTGTGGTAACCACATCCCAGCCCATAAATTCCGTGATGCAGAGATAAAATAACTCTCGTAGAAGGGGGTCCGGTTCAATCACAAGCAGGGATTTGGGGTCCATCATATAAGGATGGTGGGGGGCAGCACTCACCATGGCAAAGCCCCTATAGGAGATTTAGTCACAGCGATAAATCCAGAGACCTAAGGCTACGCTTACACTCTAAATCTAGCTTTCGAAAATATGAAACCGGTAAGAGAAGAATAAAACTGTGATTTCCTATAGACAAAAATTTTTGAGATACCCAATTTTTATGGGAACAAGGCCATGCTGATTCCTATCAATACAATTGAAAAGATCCGCATTTTATTAGAGAATTTATTAGAGAATCAAAGCTTTTGTTTCTGTGTTGTTACATTTCCCAGCCCAGAATACTGGCTATCTCAGCGGCAATGGTTTCCGATGCGAAGGGTTTAGTGATAATCCCGGCAATATCCATCGACGAAAAGCGACGGCGATCATTGGGTTGTACCTTTGCGGTAAGCAAAATAACCGGGATGGCCTGGGTAGTGGGATGGGAACGCAGCTGCTCAAACACCTGAAAGCCATCCATGTCGGGCATGGAAATATCCAGCAAAATGGCATCGTACTTCTCGGTGGCCGCTTGTTTAATCCCTTCTTCGCCAGTATGGGCGACATCGGTTTGCCAGTTGGTAAAGCACTCAATGGCCAGTTGTACGATTTCGCTGAGGTCGGGTTCGTCGTCGATGATCAGGATGCGGTTTGGCATTTGGAGTTCTTTATATTTCAAATATTTTCAAGAGAGGGTGCAAGGTGAGCCGTAAACCGTAAACCGTACACCTGAATTCCATACCGCACACCTTCAACCACTGAATCTGTCTTTTCCAAAACAAGTTCATGAATTATTAGGTATTCAAACTGGAAGCGTAAAGTAAAACGTACTGCCCTGGCCGGGGGTGCTGTCCACCCAGATTTCGCCGCCATGTTGCTGCACGATGGTTTTACAAATGGTCAGGCCCAGACCGGTACCGCCTTTCTGGCGGGTGTCGGAGGCATCAACCTGCTGGAACCGTTCGAAGATGGCGGCCAGCTTGTCAGGGGGAATGCCCCGGCCTGGGTCGGCGACGGAGAAGAGGATGGAGGGGGTGGATGAGGGAAGTTTTGAGTTTTGGATTTTGAGTTTTGAATTTTGAGTTGAAGGCGCTAACTGAGAACTCAAAACTGAGAACTCAAAATTTTCTTTATAGCTGCCTTGCTCTATCGCTGTCAGGCTAACAACGCTGCCGGATGGAGAAAACTTAATGGCGTTGCTGAGCAGGTTGGTCAGGGTTTGGACGATGGCCCCAAAGTTGGCTTCGACGGTGATTTCAGGGGCGTGGATTTCGAGGCTAATGCCCTGCTCCCTGGCCAGGGTTTGAACGGATTCTACCGCCTGGTGCAGCAGTTCGGGGACGGAGCAGGCTTCTTTCAGCAGTTCAACGGTGCCGGATTCCAGGCGTTCCAGGTCGAGAATGTCGTTAATCAGCTGAATCAGCCGGTCGCTGTTTTTCAGGGCCAGTTGCAAAATGTGGTGAAATTTGTCGGGCTGCTGGTCGAACTTGCCGGTGAGGAGCAACCCCAGGGAGCCGCGAATGCCGGTCAGGGGGGTGCGCAGTTCATGGCTGACGACGGAGATAAATTCGTCCTTGATGCGGTCGGCGGAATGGCGATCGCTGATGTCCTGGATTTGGGAGACAAAATAGAGGGGAACGCCGTCGTGATCACAAATCAAAGAAGCGCTGAGAATGGCCCAAATCACATGGCCCTGTTTATGGATGTAGCGCTTTTCCATCTGGATGGAATGGCGCTGTTTAGAGAGCAGCTGATTGGTCTTTTCCCAGTCGGAGTTGTGGTCTTCGGGGTGGGTGATTTGTTGAAAGTTTGACTGCAGCAGTTCAGCTTCACAATAGCCGGTGATATCGCAAAGGGCGCGGTTCACTTCGATAAAATTGCCATCCAGGCACACCAGGGCCATGCCGATGGCGGCGTCTTCAAAGGCCAGGCGGAAGCGTTCTTCGCTCTGGCGCAGGGCCTCTTCCATGGCTTTGCGATCGCTAATGTCCCGCACAATCACCAACACCTGGTCGGCTTCGAAGGGAACAATGCGGGCTTCTTCATATTGGGGCGTGTCGTTTATCCACAGCTGGTATTCGTAGACCTGTTCCTGACCGGTTGCCAGGGCTCGTTCTATATAGGCCATGCGCTCCTGGGCCAGGGGTTGGGGCAGCACATCAAAGACATTTGCCCCCGGCTGCAGCTTTTCGGCGTCGAACAGTTTTACCGTATCGGCATAGTAAACCGACAGGTAAGTGCCATCCCGGTGCACCCGAAACAGCAGATCCGGCAGGGCCTGCACCAGAGCCCGGTTGATGGCTTCGCTTTCCCGCAGGGCCGCTTCGGCCTGCTGGCGTTCGGTGTAGTCGTTGAACACCCCCAGGGCACAGGTCTGGCCTTCGATTTCAATCAGTTCTACGGACAGCATCCCAACTTTAAGCTCGCCGGACTTAGTTTTGAGCATCAGCTCGTAGTCTTCAAGTCTGCGACAGGACTTAAGCACTTCTATAATTTCAGCCACCTGCTCTGGCTGAGGTATCAGCTCTAGCTCCAGCGGTGTCTTGCCAATCACCTCTGCCCGGCTGTAGCCCGTCAGGGCCAGAAACTCGTCATTGACTTCGATATAAGACCCGGTTTCAAAACTGGTGATGCTGATCACGTCGGGGCTGACCCGAAACACCTTGGCGAATTTGTCTTCTGACTCATACAGGGCAACTTTGGCTCGTTCTAGAGAGCGGTGGAGCTGCTTAGCCGTCTGGTTAAAGGAGGTGGTCAGGGTTTGCAATTCGGCAATGGGAACCGTTTCGGGCAGGGGCTGCTGCCACTTTCCATCCGCCAGGGCCAGGCTGGCCTGGTTCAGGCGCGAAATGGGAGCTGTAATGCGACGGGCCGTCCAGGCTCCGAGCAGCGATGTGATGATGAAGGTGAGCAGGGAAAGCAGGACGGTGCGGATATTGTTGGCATAAATTTCAGCCATAACGTCGGTTTCTGGCACCGCTACCAACACCAGCCAGTCCAGGCCAAATTCATCCTGATAGGGCATCACCTGGACAAAGTTTTTCTGGGTGTCGGTTTCTAGCTGGAAATCATAAGGAGCTTGAAGCGCTTGCAGATTATTCTGAGCCGTCAACAGTTCTCGGGTGGTTGAGCGGGTCAGGACATCTTCGCTATGGATGGCCTGTACCTGGGTGGGTGCCTGTTCATCCTCCCGGATGACGAAGGTCTGTTCGTCGGTGGAGGTGGCGATTAAGTTACCCGAGCGGTCAATAATGAAAGCTTCCCCCGAGGGGGAAAAGTCGAGTTCCCTTAAAAAGAAGTTGAATTCTGCCAGCAGAATCGCCGACGTAAATACCCCCTGCAGTTCCCCATCCCGGTAAACCGGAGCAGAAAAATTAAGGGTGGCAATGGGCATCCCACTAAAGGGATACAGCGGTGTCCAGGTGGGGCCTTCTGCCTTAACCGCTAACTGATACCAGGGTCGCTGGCGGGCATCATAGCCGGGGGTTTCGTTCAGCAACCGCAGGCGATTGCCCTGGGAATCAATTTCGTAAAACCGACGTACCCCTGGGGTGGTTTCATCGGCCAGGATTAAAGCGCCAGGGGTGGCCAGCGCGCCGGTATTATCACGGCCAACACCGGTCGTGCCTCCCTGGGCACTGCCCCAGCCGATGGAAATTAAATCCTCGAAGGTCTGGACCTGATTAAAACTCACTTTTTCGATTTGGGAAATATCGTCAGGATCCAGAAGGCCCTGTTCCATTTCCAGCTGGTTTAGACGCACTACATCCTGGGGGGCTCTCAGGTAGGCATCCAGGCGATTGCTAATGCGGCTACTGGTCTGATCCATCAGCTGGTCCACCAGGTTGGCCACCGACTGCTGACCACTGCGGTAGGACAAATAGCCCACCAGACCCACTGCCCCCAGGGTTTGCAGCACAAAGGGGACGACCAGCACCCAGCGCAGGGGAATTTGAGTCAGGTATTGGCTCAGGAACTTGGGTAAAGCAGAGACCATAGGAGCAGGAGGGTTGGCGATTTCAACTTTGGGTTATGGGGCTGGGGGGTTAGTGGTAGGGTCTGAGGCAGTAGGTATTACCGCCTTTGGCCTTGGCGGCATAAAGTTCCTGATCGGCAATCTCTAGCAGGGTGGAGGAAGACCTTTGCGGACCCGGCAGAGTGCCGGAAATGCCCATGCTGAGGGTAACATAGCCATGGGCAGACCCTTCATGGGACAGCTGCAGATGGGTCATGGCCTGGTGAATGCGCTCGGCCACTTTAAGCGCCCCGGTCAGGTCAGTACCGGGCATGGTAATGACAAACTCTTCCCCGCCGTAGCGGGCCACCTGATCGGCCTGGGGCCGAATACAGTCAGAAAGCAGTTGGGCGATGTGCTGCAGGCACTGGTCTCCAGCGGGGTGGCCGTAGTGGTCGTTATAGGGCTTAAAACGGTCGATATCGCAAAAAATCAACGAAAGGTACTGCTGGCTGTGCTCCGCCTGCTGCCAGGCCTGCTGCAAAAAGGTTTCAAAGGTGTAGCGGTTGGCCACCTGGGTGAGGGCATCAATGCTGGCCTGCTGTTGCCAGTGCTGGGTCTGCTGCCGCTGGACCTGATCGAGCTGGCGGCGCAGGCGCACCCGCTCTAACCGACTGAGGGCGCGGGTCACCAACTCTGGCCCCAGGATGGGCTTGTGGATCAGGTCATCGGCTCCGGCGGCAAACACTTGCTGCAAGACCTGCGGATCGGTATGGGCGGTAATCACCAGAATGGGCAGGTCGCCATAATGGCAATCCTGCCGTACCACCTGGCACAGGTCAATGCCGCTGAAACCGGGCATTTCAATATCCAACAGCAGCAGATCGGGGTTAACGCGGGTGAGGCTATCCCAGAATTGCTGGGGGTCAGACACCGGAGTCACCTGAATCCCCCAGGGTGCCAGCAGGTGGATCAGTTTTTCCAGGGCCATTTCGTCGTCATCTACGGCCATCACCCGGTTACAGAGCGAGGGATCTGAAGCGAAACCTTGAGTCAGGATTTGAAAGAGTTCGGGCAACTCGACGGATTTAACCATGTAGCGATCGCACCCCACCCGACTGGCCAGCACTCGATCCGCCAGGTTATCCTGCTCTGCCAGCACCAGTACCTGGGCGTCGGGATACTGCTGCCGCAGGGTCTGCCAGCGATCCAGTCCCTCCGAGTCTCTGACCAGGTCGAGGTTGAGCAGAATGAACCGGGGCGGGGTGATGTCGGTTTTCTCGGGCAGGGCGTTCCAGTCTGGGACGGCAATGAGTTCCAGGGAGGGAGAGGGTTGGGTGGCCTGGAGTTCCTGGAGGATGGTGGGATCGGGGTCGAGGAGGAGGATGGTGGTAGGGGAAGGTGGAGGAGTGGGAGGGTG
>CAZPYG010000181.1:0-10147 GCA_964590465.1 uncultured bacterium
CACGGTGCCCCACTGCCGCTCGCTCAGGTAGGGTCCCCACTTTTTCCAGGGGGTTTGGGGATTGCGGGCGGCCTGCAGGCGGTCGTGTTCTGGGGTCATAGACATTGGCAAAGCCTCTAGCAGCAGATGGGCGCGGGAGATCGCCCACTGCCTTTAGAATGCCGACTAATGCTGAGAATGACTTGAGACTGTGGTAAGAGATTCTTAGAAAGGGCAGAGGCAGACTTGCGAAGAAGTCTAATTTTGCGCTCCACCTGAATAATGACGGCGAAGTGAGTCTCAGCGAGTTAAAACGGTATAACCGCAGTGAGCGTGATGCCTGAGGGCGGCTGTCTTACGGCAGCAAACCAATGATGGTAACGCGAAGCACACCCATGTACTAAAGACTTGGGAATAGTGGGCAGGGGTTCGTACCTTTGCCCACTTTATATTGATATGTTCTCCACTCTGATGTTCTCCACTCTGAAGATGTAACCATCCTAAAATTACTGATGACGATTCCAAAACAGGAGATTTTTCTATGCACCATTGTTTACTTTCCTACTTGTGCTTGGGGGCGAAATCGTAGTGCCGACCAGGTGTCATCTACGACTTCGACCTTGTCCGGCAGCGGTCCTAATTGCTCCATAAAGCCATCCGGGGCGTTGAGAATCGGCACTCGCATACCCGGCTTCATTTTCAGCTTTTCGGCAAGGGTTTTGGTTGGCATCTCACTGTCCCAAACAGCAATTCTCAACATGACGTTTAAGGGGATGCATTACCGCTCAGGCCGAACGCTAGGAACTCAAAATGAGAATTGCTGAGTATATAGCGGTTCTTGATCGGATGAAGTACACCGAGAGCCTTGCTATGCAAGTATTACAGTAGCCATGCTATAACCTCACTCGAGTGAAAACCGCTATAAGGTGGCTTAATTCCTAATTGTACAGGGTGTCCATCAATGCCCAGCTTTTCAAGTCGCCGGTTGACCTTACCGGTGGCACCGACTACAAGCATCTCCCGATCGACTGCCACTCCCTACACAACTCATTCTTTCGGAAGAAACGGGTTATAACCAATGGACGATAGTATTTTTGATCACAGAATTTAAAATATCTTTAGTGTGTGGGGCCAGTCTAGACTATTCAAAAAATTGTCAAGAAAGCACCTCATTAAACCTTGAAGATCTGGCAAAAAGTGCTATGAATCGCGTAGAAGGAAAAGTTGTAATTGTAACCGGCGGTAGCCACGGCATTGGTAAGTCAGCCTGCGAGGTTTTAGCTGAGGAAGGTGCGGAAGTTGCTATCACCGATGTCAAAGATGGCGATGGCCAGCATGTCGCGAAGACCATTCAGAGTAACGGCGGTACCGCTGAATACTGGCATTTAGATGTTTCCCAGGAATCTGAAGTTAGAACCGTATTTCAGCAGGTCAAAAAAAAGTGGGGCAAGATCGACGTGCTTGTTAATAATGCGGGGATCTCAGGTCCAACCCAACCCACCCATGAGATTGAGGCCGAAGACTGGAAATCTTTACTATCCGTAAATGTTGACGGCGTTTTCTTCTGCACCAAACATGGGGTTAAAGCCATGCTTGAAAACGGCGGCGGCAGCATCATTAACCTGTCTTCCATCTACGGCATTGTGGGCGCTCCCGACTTGCCTGCTTATCACGCTTCGAAGGGGGCGGTACGGCTCATGAGCAAAACGGATGCTCTGCTTTACGCCAAGGACAACATCCGGGTGAATTCGGTACACCCCGGCTTTGTCTGGACGCCCCTGGTGGAGGACTTTTTGCGGCAACAGGGAGATGTGGAAGAAGGGCGCAAACAATTAGACCAGCTTCATCCCATTGGCCATGTAGGCAGGCCGGAAGATATCGCCTACGGCGTTCTTTACCTGGCATCGGACGAGTCGAAATTTATGACAGGTTCCGAGTTGGTCATTGACGGTGGTTATACCGCTCAGTAGCTTTAAGCAGTGATATTCAGTATGAATCCAGTTTTTACAAACCTCAGTCAACAATCCGTGCAGATTTCCTCCGGCTCAGTCCAGCTGTGGGGAGACCTGAACATTCCAGAGTCTGCCCGGGGGGTGGTGGTCTTCGCCCACGGCAGCGGCAGCAGTCGCCACAGCCCCCGCAACCGCTACGTGGCCGACGTGCTGAACCGGGCCGGGTTTGCCACCCTGTTGATGGACTTACTGACCGAAGCAGAAGCAGACGTAGATCAACGCACCGGACACCTGCGCTTCGATCTGCCCTTTCTGGCGGAACGCCTGGTCAATGCCACCCACTGGCTGGGGCAGGTGCCAGAAACCCAATTTCTGCAGCGGGGCTACTTTGGGGCCAGCACTGGAGCTGGAGCTGCTCTGATGGCGGCAGCCCACCATCCCCAGGTGGTGTCTGCCGTTGTATCACGGGGTGGACGCCCCGACCTGGCCGGACCGGACACCCTCAATCTGGTCAAAACGCCGACGCTGCTTCTGGTGGGGGGCGAAGACACCCCTGTGATTGGTATGAACCAAATGGCCCTGGAACACCTGGCTGGTCCCAAGCAGCTCAGGGTGGTGCCGGGGGCAACGCACCTGTTTGCTGAACCCGGTGCGCTGGAAGCGATGGCTAAGCAAGCGCGGGAATGGTTTAAGCAATATTTGACATGACTGTCCCTTAAGGAAGCCGAGCGAGATCAGCCCTGGCGGGTCTCCAGAACCCTCGATCTGCCTCAGGTTGGACAGTGCCCACCTGCCTGACATCAGTGCCATCTATAGCTAACATGGTTAAGACCCCCTCAAAACCCATACATTCAAAGCCAAAGCCGGATATTTCCTCCCGTATTTCGCCCTTTTTGATGGGGTTAGCCTATTTGTTGTTTCGGTATCTGGTGCTGCCTCTCTACTTCAGCCGGATCGAGATCAGTGGTCAGGAGCACCTGCCTGGGGAAGGCGCTGTAATTCTGGCTCCTACCCATCGATCCCGCTGGGATCCGCTGCTGCTGAGCTATGGGACCGGTCGCCGGGTGACGGGGCGCGATCTGCGGTTTATGGTGTCCATCGATGAAATGAAGGGGCTGCAGGGGTGGTTTCTAGAACGGCTGGGGTGTTTTCCGGTAAATCCTCGCAAGCGGGACGTGGGCAGCCTGCGCCACGGGATTGAATTGCTGGAGCAGCAGCGCATGCTGGCGATTTTTCCGGAAGGCAATATCTTTAAAGCGTCGGAAACGGTGGAATCCATCCGGTCTGGTTTAGCCTATATCGGTCTGCAGGCTGAGGAGGCTCAGCCGGGGTTGGATGTGCAGGTGGTGCCCATCAGCATTTGCTATGACCCCCCGGTGCCCTCCTGGCGGAGCAGAGCCAGCGTTGTCATTGGTCAACCCCTGGCGGTAGAGGACTATTGCCGTAAGCCCATGAAAGTTTGCGCCAATGAACTTAGGGATGACCTGCAGGAAAGGCTGCAAGCGCTGCATTCCCGGAACATAGGCAAAAGCAGTGAGCCATCTTAACTGGAATCTGAATGCGGGACAAGGTCAGGTTGCTAAAAGTTTCAGCAACTATCCCTTCCCAGGGAGGGACCGGGGTGGGGTAATCATGGCTGTGAATAAGCTGATCGGAAAAAATGAAGCTGCTTGCGGTAACAGATTTGACCTGCCCCGCCCCGCGGGCACTCCTCCCAGAAAGGGCCTGAGCCTTGGCTTGACTGTGCTACAGATCCCCAACTGACATTAATCAATGGATGTCGATCTCCATCGCTTACTGGTAACCTTCGTCGCCGCCGTCATTACCATGCTGGCGACGGGCTTGGGGGCTGTGCCCTTTTTCTTTTTGCCCCAGCTATCGAAGAAATGGTCCCGCTGGGGGTATGCCCTCGCCAGTGGCGTCATGCTCTCTGCCTCGGTATTTGATTTGCTGATGCCCGCCGTTCAGCGGGGCGGCTACGGGCCTGCCTTAGCGGGCCTGGGCTTGGGCACGGTCGTGTTCCTGGCCAGCGAGGAATGGTTGGGCGATCGTGACATTGAGTTTGGCAAGCTGCGGGGGGCCTCAGCCCGGAAGGTATTGCTGATTCTGGGCACTCTGTTTATCCACAGCTTTCCTGAAGGGGTGGCCGTTGGTGTGGGTTACGGGGCCGGAGAACAGGACGCCCAGTTGGGACTACTGCTGGCGGTGGCCATCTCCATTCAAAACATTCCGGAAGGTCTGGCCGTTGCCCTCCCCCTCAAAGCTGAAGGGATTTCCACCTGGCGCTGTGTCGGGTACGCCATTTTTTCCAGCCTGCCCCAGCCCATTGCGGCGGTGCCCGCCTTTCTGGCGGTGTCGCTGTTCCAACAGCTGCTGCCGTTTGCGTTATCTTTTGCGGCGGGGGCCATGGGTTTTCTGGTGTTTACCGAGCTATTTCCCGAAAGTTTGACGAAAACCAACCATGAACGCATTGGCTCCATTGTCGCCGGTGGCTTTTTGATGATGATGGCCCTGCACTTGCTGGTATAGCCTGATCATGGGGTGTGACCAGGCACGCCCCCATGGCCCCCACTGCAGGATTAATCCGGCTTTAGCAGGGTACTGGCGATGACAATGCCGACCATGGCCAGCAGCGCCATGGGGTAAAACGCATAGGTATAGGTGCCAAACCAGTCCCGGATGCTGCCCGTCGCCAGGGTACCGAGCAGGGCACCCACCCCGTAGGCAGTGAACACAATGCCGTAGTTTTGGGCGTAGTGGTCGGGGTTAAACAGACGCAGGGTGGTTGTGGGGGCGATGGCAAGCCATCCTCCCAGGCAGAACCAGAAGATGCAGAAGGCTAGAAGGTAGGTCAACACCTGCCCCTCCTGGACATTGATCATCAACACACAGGCGATGAGGATGAGGGTGTAGGTGGCGATGGCCACATACCGGGGCTTAAAGCGATCGCTGAGCCAGCCAAACAGGGGGCGGCTCAGTCCATTAAACAAGGCAAACAGGGCCACGCTGCTGGCGGCTACCGCCGGGTCAATGTTAATAATTTCTTCCCCCACCGGGCTGGAAATGCCGATGGCGCTTAACCCCACTAAGGTACCGATGGTGTAACAGATCCACAGACCGTAGAAGGATCGACTCTTCAACAGGTTCTGGGGGTAAGCGCTGCCCGACCTGGACGTCGCTTTACCCCGACTTACCCCAGGGTGAGGTTGCCAATGGTCGGGAGGCATTCTCATCACCGTGGCGATGGCCAGAATAATCAGGGTAAAGGCAACGCCCAAAATTTGTAGGGTATAACGGACGCCAAAACCCGTAATTAAATTGTTGGCCAGGGGGGCCGTAATCAGCGGGGATAGACCAAATCCGACAATGGTTAACCCGACCGCCAGGCCCTTACGATCGGGGAACCATTTCGCCATCACCGCCATGGGAGCCCCGTAGGCAATGCCGACCCCGATACCGGCAATCGCCCCATAGGTGAGGGTCATGGTGGCAATTTGGCCGCTAAAACTGGCCAAAATATAACCCGCTCCCACCACCACCCCCCCCAGCGCCGTCATGGTGCGGGACCCCAACCTGGGAATGTAAAACCCGGCAATGGGCATGGTTGCGGCGTAGCAGGCCAGGGCCACGGTGTAGGGTAGTAGACTGGCCGTTGCGCTAATGCCCAGGTCTGCTTCCAGGGGTTTGCGAAATACACTCCAGGAGTAAACGCTGCCCAAACAAAGTAAAACGGTCATCCCCAGGGGAACCAGCAGCCATCGGCCTTGTTCCGCAGGCAGACCAAAAACAGTTTGGCGGGTTTCGTCGTACGTAATGCCCATTGGTAAACCTTTTGACAGGGTCTATCAATATCAAGCCCAGCCTGACAGGGCAGTTTTCTCTTAAAGCCACCGACTGCCAAGCTGGGTGAGTATTTATTTCGAGCGTTAGCTCAAAAGTTATGTGGAATAAAGCATAGCTTGCACTGCCACCGCCGACGGAGTTCCCCATCACAATTTTGGGAAATCTTCCGATTCTTCCCGTTCTTCCCGGCTATTCATACCCTGGGCAGCACCTGCTCAACCCATCCCCGGTCAAAAATTCGCTGATAAATGCGATTATGGACCCTTAGATTGACATCCTCTTGAATCACCAATCCCGATAGCAAAAGTTCTTTGTGTGCCGGGTTATTGACGTTTTGAATGGATTCACCATGCCAGATTTGTCGATAAAGCGTCAATAGAGACTTGGGGCTGTAGGGACTTTGTAAAATGCGATCACGAATCGTTCTTAAATGTTCTGGCTCATCGTTGAGTTCCCAATTATAAATGACCCGCGATTTCACCAGATGTTCCACTTTTTTGGGTTCGTTATGGGCCGGTACCTCGATCTTTTGATCCCGAATCAGCTTACAGATTTTTTGGGTCAAAAAGGGCTGGCCGTTGGTCCATGTCAGCACTTCCCGCAGCAGCGATTGGGGATTGCTCACCTGCTCTCCAATGCCGTGCAGCAGAGGTTGGGCTTCGTGGAGTTGAAAGCCCCGGAGTTCGATGGCCTGGCCGATGTTAAAGGGGGTGCGGGTTTTGTCGCTAATCAGTTGGGAGGGGGTGGCCACCCCAAAGAGGGCAAAGGTAAGACGACGGTAGTGGCTATTGTCTGCCCGTTTGTTGAAGCAAGATCGCAGCAGCACAAAGAAGTCATCGGTTTCAAATTCGAGGTTGATGACGCTGTCGATTTCGTCGATAAAAATAATCACCGGCTGCTGAATTTCCTTCAGCAGCACCCCATGGAAAAACTCCCCCAGGCGCTGGACCGGCGATAGAAAATCCTTCTCTTTCCACCAGCTGCGAAGGTTGACCCGGCCCAACAGATCCAGGCTGCTGGCCAGCATGTAGGCTAACCCGGCGTACCAACGGTCGGGGGTAATTTGACGATTGCCAATTTCCGATAGGTCAATGGCGGCGCAGGCGTATCCCTCCGTTTGCAGTCGCCGCATAATCTGTACCCGTAAGCTAGACTTGCCCATCTGGCGGGCATTGAGCACATAGCAAAACTCCCCCTTGCGCAGGGCCGCGTAAAGCTGACGGTCGGCCTGGCGCACTACGTAGGTGGGGGCATCCATCGGCAAACTCCCCCCCACCTGATAGTCAAAGGTGTTTGCCGCATCTTCGCTGCGCAGCAAAGCATTTTCAAACAGCAGATCAGCCTGGGTCGCTTTCAATAATCCCAGGGTTTGGGACAGTTCCTGGGTGCGCACTTCTACCTGTTCTTCCAGGGTGCGGTTGTAGTCTTCCAGGCTCTGGCGCGACAGCCGCAGTTGGCTGGTCATTTGGTTAAAGGATTTGGCCAGGGACCCCACCTCATCCTGGGTTAGAACCGGGGCGGTAGGGGTTAAATCTCCCCCGGCCACCCGGGAGGCGGCATCGGTAATGGCCAGAATGGGTTTGGCAATTTGCCGGGCCAGGAGATACACCCCACCGGCCAATATCCCGGCTGAGGTCAGGCCCACCAGGGTAATGGTGGTGGCCAATCGCCGGGCCGGGGCGAAGGCCTCTTGCTGGCGAATCTCGGTCATTAAGGCCAGGTCTTGGGCTTCAATCCAGCGGTAAACGCCTATGACCGGCACCCCTGCATAGTTAGTATACATCCCCGAGCCGTTTTCCCCAGCCAGGGCGGCGTTTATGCCCTCCGTGTGGACTCCCCGGGGATAGTCTTCGCTGCCAAATCGCTGGCTCGAGACAAAGACGTTGAATTTGTCTACCAGGTAGGTTTCTCCGGTTTCCCCCAGGCCCGTGCGGTCTTGAATAATTTCATCCAGGCGGTCGAGGTTCAGATTCACCGCCAGTACTCCAAAGGCCTGACCGCTGTCTCCCATGGTTAAGGGAGAGGCAATGGTTAGGGTGGGCTTGGCCGTAATCGGAGAGGGATAAACTTTCTGAATAAACAGCTTCTGTCTGCCCTCGATAAAGAAGCTGTCGGAAACCCGATATTGCCCTTCAAAATCGGCAGTGGTGGAGAGCTTAATTTGCCCTCCATTGGCCGTCAGCAGCATGACTTCCTGCCAATCCTGGCGGACGGTAATGACGTCCTGGAAATAGGCCAGCAATGCCCGGTGCTCTTGACGATAACTCGGATCCGTTTTAGACAGATTGAATAATCGTTGAGCTTCCTCCACCAGGTGGGGGGAGGAAGCCATGAGGGATACATCTTTGGCCTGGTCGCTCACCCAACGGTTCAGTTCCCCTTCTTTGAACGAGGCGGAAGCGTTAAGCCCTTCAAAGACAGACCGTTCCAGGGCTTTTCTAGCACGCCAGTAGGCACTGAAACTCACCAATCCCACGGTCACCACAGACAGTAGGAGGAAATATCCCACCAGTCGGGCCATTAAGCTGGTTCGCCAAAATTGCATGATTAACCGTTGAACTTGCTAAAAGCGCGTTAAGAAAATACTTAGAAAATTATGGCGTTTCTTGGGGCTAAAAAAAGTACAACCGTAGAGATTTGCATCACATATTAGGGATTTACCTGCTGATGACATACAGATGCATCGTCCTGAACTTGTAAGATGGCCGCACTCCGAACCTGATCCCCCCTATTCCGAGATTCGATGGTGGCCGGTTACCCTGGGAACTCGCCCCTCTGCGCCAACCCCCGACGAAGGGCTGCTGGGTTCGCCTGCCCTTCCTCTTGAAGAGAGGAGCATCTTGAAGTTGCAACTATATCGATCCGACAAACGCAGAATAAGGTTTTCAGCGATTTGCGATTGTTTTTTTGCAGAAATAGGATGCTCCAATATTACCTTCCTCTAAACTACTTCAGTGGGCTGTTTAGCTCTCTTCTCGGTTGCAATAACAATGATGGCGGTAAGAATTAAAGCTCCGCCGATAAGTTGTATTGTTGTAACTGACTGGTGCAAAACCATCATCGATAGCACAATTGTGATGACAGGTTCCAGGGTTGATAGCATTGCCGCTGTAGGTGCGCCTAAAAGTTTAATCCCAGCAAACAAGGTTCCAATCGCTAAAACCGTTGAAATTAGAGCCAGAGCAACGAGGGCAAACCAGCCTGACAATAGGGTGGGGCAGCTAATGCCGCGTATTGCCACAATGCCTCCATACACGATTGCAGCAGAGGATATCATGACAGTGCAGGCGGCCAGGGAAGATTCTTCCTGCATGACTTGTTCGCCGATAAGAACATAAATGGCATAGGCACTGGCAGAAATTAGCCCCAAAACTACGCCTAATGCTTGTGTCTCTGCCATGGAGCCAATTGTCAGTACTGTACCCAGTAAGGCAATCCCTAAAGCGGTTAGCTTTGTTGGGCTACTGGGCCGACGTAATATCAGTATGCGGATAGTGAGATAAGTGCAAAGACAAATTGCCGCAATTGCAAATCGAAAAAATAACGCTGTTAAGGGTGTTATTCCTGATGCATAAGCAAAATGGGCAAAAATTGGCATTGCGCCAAAGGACGTGGCTGAAGTGATAATTAGTAAAATCCCTAGAAGTCGCATAAAATGAACGGAGCCTTTGTCGTGCTACCTGTATTGCCGCCACCATCAATAATGGCGACACCACCTAGTGCCGTGGGTATTAAAACCCTGAGTTCTCGGTCGTCTGGAGTCCAGGAACGGACACATCCTTTAGAGGGGAGATCAATATACTCATGGGTTCCTGCTAAAAATGCCTTTACAGGTATAGAATGGGCCTTAAGTCGCTAGCGGCATGGAGCAAAATGGTACGCAGCGGCTCCCAAACCTTTGTGGCGACGGCCCAACCATAATCATTGCTTACCTAATTAGATAACCTATTTGACTGGTAAAAGCTTACCAAGCTGGAGCCCTAGGTCAGGTCTGAAAAGGTGCGGAAAAGGTATGGTGTTTTTTCAGTAAGCCACGATATTCGTGATTTTCTCAGGAGAACTCTGGGAAAGAAAATACCCCCGAGTAGGGGCGCAGTCCCTGCGCCCTTGGTGAGTGCCTGATACCATGGGTAATTTTGTTGCAAGAGATCTCCTAAACGTGGGTCTTCAAGGTTCTATGGCACCGAGCTGTTTAAGTGCTGCCCGCTGGGCGGTAGTCAGACCGCTAGTACCAAAGATATTTAGATTTTCGTAAGGTCGAGCAATCCGCATTGTCCGAGTGAGTGTTGGTGGCTCTTTCTGACGCGCAGCATCTTCTATAGGGCACCTCGAAAAATAGAAAGAATTTAGGGTGAAAACTCAAAAGAGGCCAA
>CAZPYG010000182.1:0-10128 GCA_964590465.1 uncultured bacterium
AGCCGCAGAACATGCCGCCAAGCTGGTGGGCTGGGGCGGTTGGTTAGCATTTTGGGTGCAGCTGATTGCCGGGGCAGTGTTGGGGGTCGGGTTGGTGGTAGCAATCATCAGCCGCACCATGGATGAAGACCGGCGGGTGATTTGGGTAGGTCTGGCCATTGTGTTTGCCATCGCCAGCCTGATCACCCTCTTCTTCAGCGTTTACCTGGCCTTTCGCCTGACCCGCATCGCCCGCAGGCTGGCCCTGCCCCAGAAAAAGCCCACTCCTTCGCCTCAAGCGGTGAGCCAACAGGTGCTCCTGGCCCTCTACGTCAGCACCATTGGTCTGGCCGTTGGCCTCCTGGGCACCGAAATGAGCGCCCTCTCCCTATTGGCAAAAACCCTGGCCCATCCCCAGGGAGCCGCCCTCTATTCTCCCGAAAGCACCCTGCGAGTATTGGATGTACTGGTGATCTTGATTAACAGCGGCCTCGCCATCGCCCACTTTATGGGTCAGGTTACAAACTATTGGCTGCTCCGGCATAAGTGGTAGATGAGGTTCGGGTAAATCTACAGGCCCCAGACTGGACATTTCATCTGATCAATAAATTTTGCTCCAGTCAGGGTTAAGCTACTGAGGTAAGCTTTCTCCGAAAATTATGACTACTGCCTTAATCACTGGGGCTTCCTCCGGCATTGGGGCTGAGTTCGCCCGTCAGCTTGCCGCTAACCAGCAGGATCTGGTGCTGGTGGCCCGTTCCCAAGACAAGCTCAACCAACTGGCCGAACAACTCAGCCAGCAGCACGGCATTCGCGCCGAGGTCATCGTTCAAGACTTGACTGAACCCCAGGCCTCTCTGGCCGTCACCCACAGGGTAGAGGAATTAGGTCTTACCGTTGACCTGCTGGTGAACAACGCCGGATTTGGCACCTATGGGTCCTTCGCAGAAAGCAATCTGGACCGGCAATCCAGCATGGTGCAGCTCAACATTATGGCCCTGGTGGAACTGACCCATCTATTTCTGCCTGCTATGGTCAAGCGTAGCCAGGGCGGCATTATCAACGTCGCTTCCATTGCGGCGTTTCAGCCTATGCCCTACTGGTCGGTTTATGCCGCCTCTAAGGCGTTTGTTCTGAGTTTTAGCGAGGCCCTGTGGGCTGAGGTGAAAGACGCTGGCATTAAGGTGCTGGCCCTCTGCCCGGGGCCGACAGAATCTGAGTTCTTTAAGGTGGCCGACGTATCGGGCAATCTCGCCATGAACAGTAGTGTAAACCAGCTCGATACGGCGGAAAACGTGGTGAAATCAGCCCTCGAATCCCTGCAGGATGGGCAGCCCAATGTGGTTACCGGGGGCTTGATCAATCAGGTGATCGTCAATTTGCCTCGCCTGTTGCCCAGGGATACATTGGTGAGTCTGGTCGAGCAACAGTTTCGCGGTAATTGAGGAACCAACTCCCTGGACTGTATAAGGGGTCCAAACCCGATGGTGAACCCTGCCGTAAATCGGCCTTCTAAGGGGGGGCCATCGGTACGCCCCTCTGGGGACGACCTCAACTCTGAAAAATCGTTACGCTATTCATAGGGAAAAATCGTTACCCGGCCTGTAGGGAAGTGAGAGAACTGATGAAACAACGCTATTGGTTTGCCTTAATCGGCGCAGTACTGGTGGGAACCTTACTCTTATTTCAACTGCCGAATGGCCGTAACACGGCTACGGTGATGGCGGATCCCCCGGCGGCAACGGTCGCTTACCAGGCCCCAGGGGACGGTGGTGTTCAAGATGCTTTTAGTAAACCCAACCAGGAGGAACTGAAGGCTAAGCTAACGAAATTACAGTACGCAGTCACTCAAAAAGATGCCACCGAACCGCCCTTTAAAAATACCTACTGGGACAACAAAGAACCCGGCATCTACGTCGATATCGTATCGGGAGAGCCGCTGTTCTCATCCCTAGATAAGTATGCCTCGGGCACCGGTTGGCCCTCCTTCTCCAAACCCCTGGACCCCAGCAATATCCTTGAAGTGGAAGACCGTTCCCTGTTCATGGTACGGATCGAAGTCCGCAGTCGCCACGCCGACTCCCACCTGGGCCATGTGTTTGAAGATGGACCAAAACCAACGGGGCTGCGCTACTGCATGAATTCGGCCGCGCTCCGCTTTATTCCCGTCGCTGACCTGGAAGCGGAGGGATACGCCCAGTATTTACCCCTGTTTGAAGCGGGCTGACTTTTCCAAATGCAGCCCCTGGTTCTAGGATGAACCGGGGGCTTTGCTGATGGGATGGATGGATTCGAGAGGCCACCGAGGCCAGTCTTATTCGCAGGCGGCTACGGAAATGGTGTAAAAGTTGCCATTCACCCCGCCTAAGCGAGTATTCACCACGGCAGGCTGCCGCTCTGTGGGAGACTCAAAGGGAATCGAAACCGTCATACCGGCCTCCAAATCAGCCCGTTCGCTGAACACTTTTTCAGACCCTCCATGGGCCTGCCTCAGATGAACATCCATCCAATAAGCTCCGTTGTTTTCTGGAGTTACTAAGGCAACAAAATAACTGAACTCAGTGTCATTAGGAACAATAAAGTCTGTATGCCAATTATTTCCTAAGATAGAGCGGTTTTCGATGCGCTTGCGAATTTCGCTCTCCCCGGTTGTAACCTCCTGTAGAGGAATACAGGTAGATTCTTCTACACTGGCCTGAGCGACCTGCCGAGGGCTCGAGGCCGATTGAGCCTGAACGGCCAGGGTCCCTGAAAATAAGGCCAGAGCAGCCGTAGCAGCACTCATCAGAACTCGATTTTTGAGATTTTTCATGGAAAAATGATTCCTCTTAAAACAACATTGCACGGTAATCAAGACCTGAACTACAGTTCTGCACCAAAGTCTTCTTGCTCAGCAGTCAGGTTGGATTGCACTAACTCACCGTGCTCCCCGGGGGCAAAAGCCTCCTGGAATTTGGTCGAGTCTCCCCTAGGTTTCCTGCTCATTCCACTTCAGTAGATGAATAATTTGATCCGGCAAGGTAGACGGATTAAATGGCTTGCTAATTGCTCCAGCAAAACCCATTTGACGCAGTTGTTGCTCTGTAAACAAAACAGCCCTCGACGAAATCAGCAGAATAGGAATGTCCTGGCTAAGGGAGTAGGTTTTGAGCTGTTCTACAAAAAGCAATGCATCAAGTTCCGGGGCAGACGTATCAATCAAGATGAGGTGGGGATGGGCTTGCTCACACAGGTGAATGCCCTCCCGGATGGAACTCGAAAGAGTCACTTGCCAACCGCCAAATTCTTGCAGGCTAGCCCTCAGAACTGCTCGAAGACTGGCTTCGTGCTCGATCAGTAGAATGGACTTAGTGGCCATAGAGTCACCCCTTTTTTGGCTGATCGGGGTAGGGCCAGGACCTTTAGAAAGTGTTCTATCCCCAATGCTTCAGATTTAGCTTAGGCTGAAAAAATATGAAATTGATAGGAAGCAAAACAAAAATCTGGGTTGGGTGCAAAAATCAAAGCTCCATAAGTCTGTGATCCTGGGCTGAAGCGCCATAACATAGCCCTGTTAGTCCCACAATTTCATCCAGGTCTAGCCCTGCCGCCAGACCCCTCACCAGGACCTGTGGATCACCGCCAGATTCAGGGGTAAATGCCAGGACAGCATTCAATCATGGCGATGCCGCATCCCCATCTGCACCCGCCAGAGGTTGGCATAGAGTCCACTGCGCTCCAGCAGTTCTTCGTGGGTACCCCATTCCACCAGCTGTCCCAGTTCCATCACATAGATGCGGTCGGCATTGCGCACGGTAGAGAGCCGATGGGCAATGGCAATGGTCGTACGGTTATGGGTGATCTTTTCCAGGGATCGTTGAATGGCGAATTCCGTTTCGTTATCCACCGCAGAGGTGGCTTCATCCAAAATCAGGATGGGTGGATCTTTGAGGATAGCCCGGGCAATGGCCAGGCGCTGCCGCTGGCCGCCAGAGAGCTTTTGACCCCGTTCTCCCACAATCGTGTCGTACCCCCCCGGCAGTTGCTCAATGAAACTATGGGCCTCGGCCATGCGCGCCGCTTGAACAATCGCCTCCTGGGGGGCTGCGAAAGTGCCGTAGGCGATGTTTTCTGCCACCGTACCGTGGAACAAAAACACATCCTGACTCACCAGACCGATGCCCTGGCGCAAATCTTGGGAGTTGAGTTCACGAATGTCAATACCATCCACGGTAATGCGTCCATGACTGACCTCATACAGCCGCAGCAGCAGTTTTACCAGGGTGCTTTTGCCAGACCCGGTCGACCCCACAATGGCAATGGTCTGACCGGCCGGTACCTTCAGGGTCAGGTGCTTTACCACCGGCAGGCGCTCATGGTAGGCAAAGGTAATATCTTCGAAAACAATTTCCCCCCGCAGGTTGTCCACGGGCAGCCGTTGATGACCAGGGTGCAGGGTAATGGGGGTGTTTAGCAAATCCATCACCCGATTGGTAGAGGCCATAGCACGCTGGTACTGATCGAAGGTTTCTCCTAACCGGGTCAGGGGCCACAGCAGTCGCTGGGTGAGAAACACCAGCACGCTGTACGTTCCTACAGCCATGTTGCCCGCCACCGTCTCCAGGCCACCGTAGAGCAGGGTGGCGGTAAAGCCCACCAGAATCAGCACCCGAATCAGGGGAATAAACAAGGCGCTGAGGGCGATGGCGCGGCGGTTGCTGAGGCGGTAGGCTTCGCTTTCTTCCCGCACCCGCTGGATTTCGTATTGCTCAGCGGTGAAACTTTTGATCGTCATGATGCCGCTCAGGTTGTTGGCCAGGCGGCTGTTGAGCAGGCTGACCTTTTCCCGCACGTCAGCATAGCGGGGGGCCAGTAGTTTCTGGAACGCGATCGCACCCCACACAATAAACGGCATGGGCAGCAGAGCCAACCAGGCAATTTTGGGGGCCAGCACGAAAAAGGCTGCGCCAATCAGCACTACCGTGGTAATCACCTGCAGCACTTCGTTGGCGCCTCGGTCCAGAAAGCGCTCCAGTTGGTTAATGTCATCGTTCAGCACCGCCATCAGACGGCCGGTACTGCGCTCCTCAAAATAGGCCATGTCCAGATCCTGCAGGTGGGCATAGGCATCGATCCGCAGATCTTTTTGAATGGACTGGGCCAGATTGCGCCACACCACATCATAGGCATACTCAAACACCGACTCCAGACCCCAAATCACTATCGTTAGGGCGGTCAGAATCAGAAACTGTCCTCGGATACTGTCGACCCCCCAGCGGGCAATCAGGGAGTCTTGCTGCTGCACGACGACATCTACCGCCAGACCAATCAGTACCGGCGGGGCCAGGTCAAAGCATTTGTTCATCACCGAACACATGCTGGCCAACCACACCTGGCTCCGGTATCGGCGGCTATAGCGCAACAGTTGCCGCAGGGGATGGACCCGGGCCGAGACAGCAGAATGAGAGGAAGATGCGGGCATAGACAAGAATCACCACAAACTAAAACACCGGTTAGCCATCTCCCCACGAGATGCCGCCCGGCGATAGTACCAAACTGGTTTATGACCGTCATCTACCTTGCCACAGGAACCAGGGGAAGGCGTTGGAAATCATCAGCCCCCTTGGCCCCCTTATCCTGAAACGGCTGACGCCATGTTCTGGGCCGAGCCGTCCCTCACCCGACCAGCAAAGTCAGTTGAAAGTTAAGTTGCCCATCGCTGCCCGTCTGCTGTTGGATAAAGGTATCCGGCCCCTTGAAGCGAATTAATACGGGGCCGGCGGTCGGTGCGTAGGAGCCCGTGATGACGATCTCGTTGCTTGTTCCCTTAAGGTGGGGGCTCAAATCAATGGAGTCGGTCGTAGCATTAAGGGCGACCTGGGTCTCATTGTTAATGGTGATGTGGCCTTGTAGGGTGGTTCCGTCGGGTAATTCCACCCGTAGCAGATGGGGTGATGTGAGGTTCTCTTTTTTTAGGGTGATAGTGCTGGTTTGCCGTTGATAAGCCTGCATTGCGGTCTGCCAGTTAACCCCGGTCAAAATTTTGCCCAGGGTTTGTTGAGAACCGCGAAATTGATAGTTGCTGTCAGCCGATGACGAATTTACCATCATGGCAGCAGCGATGGAAACGAGTCCGGCGACTCCAATGGCAGAAGGATTTTTCATGGCGTGCTCTCCAAAGAAAATGGGCTATTGGGAACCCGGCTGCTTTCATGATTGTAGACAGGAAGCCCCAACCCATCGCCTGCCTTGACGCAAATGGGAAGAAGGGAGTTCCCTTTTCAGGGCAGTTGAATTTGAACCAGCTTGCCCCAGGCTTATGACTAAATAAGTGGAAGGTTTATATTGAACTGATTTAACTTACTCATGGGGTTCAACTCTTGGATTAAGGTGAAAGCTAGAGAAATTGGGCAACCCACCCCCTGAGTAACGGATTTTCAATCATTTTGCCCGTAATATCCCCCTGGGAGAACCCCGAGAATATCTGCCCCCGATGCCATCGCCCCTACAAAAACCATGTCCCCACCTCCACCACTTCCCTTAAATAAAGACAGAAGTGACGCTAAACACTATTTGAAGGCTGCTCTGGCAGCCCACGGCGGTAATCCCAAAGACGCGACGGTGGCTACGGCCCTTGACCGACTCATAGCCCTCAATCCTACCCCTGCCCCCTGCCGCCACCTGCCCCTGCTGGAGGGCGACTGGCTGCTGCTGAGCGCTCCCAGCTTTCCCGACGGTGAGCGGCAAGCCGATGGCACCTATGTCTACACCCTGGGTCGGCTGGCTTTTAACATGTTTCAGCCCCAAGCCCTGAAGGTGGTGATTCAGCAAGTTTCACAGCCTGTTGTCCCGATTCAGGGCACTTCCCAGCACAGCCATGACATTGTGGTGAAATTTCACACTCTGGGAGATGGCGTTCCACCTCTGGAGGGCATTGTTCGTAATTTGGGAGTTTGTGAACCGGATAGCCATACAGCCCTGCGGGTGCAGTTTACCGGCGGCGTGCTGGAACCTTCTAAAGCCACCGATCTAAAGAGTTGGAATCAGGTATTCCGGACATCGTCCTTTCCTTCCCGGTCGGGACTGAAGGATTGGTGGCAAAATTTATTCCTGAAAGTCATGTTCGGCCTTGTGCCGCCGGAGGGTATGAATCCAACTACCGGGCGCAGCACATTTAAGATGAAGCGATCTCCCAAGGGTGCTTTGGAAATTCTCTACCTGGATGAGGAGCTGCGAATCACCCGGGGAGAAAAGGGAACTGTTTTAGTTTGTCAGAGATTGTAAGAAAGTAGGAGGGAAATTAAGCCACCTAAACCCTGATCAGTCAGATGGGACCCTGGCATCTGCCCTGGCATTTACTTTGAAATAGAGAACAGCTCTTCCCCGGAAGTGGGGTGAATGCCAATGGTGTCAGTCAGCTCATCCACGGTGAGGCCTTTTTTCAGGGCGGGCACCAGGGCCTGGATGTTTTCGGCCACCCCATCACCGACCATGTGGACCCCCAGAATTTGCTGAGAACTCCGCTCGACCACCAGCTTGATTAAAGATTCTGTCCCCTGGGGAGACAGGGCATAGTGAAGGGGTATAAAGCGATCGCAGTACACCTCAAACTCAACCCCGAGCGCTTCAGCCCGGTCTTCGGACCATCCTACGGTGGCGGCTTCAGGCGAGCAGAACACCGCCGAGGGCACCCAGCGATAGGAAACTTTTTGGGGCTGATCACCACAGAGCGTTCTGGCGGCAGCGATGCCTTCCGCTTTGGCCACCGGTGTCAGGGGAAGCCGATTGGTACAGTCCCCAACGGCGAAAATATGGGGTTGGGAGGTACGGCTGTAATCATCCACGGCGATCGCGCCCTTCTGTAAGTCCACCCCGGCAGCCTTTAGATTCAGACCGTCGACGTTGGGGATGCGGCCCAGAGCCAGCAGCAGCGTATCTGCAATCAGCATATCGTTGCATTGCCCCGAAAGGGAAAGCTTGGTGGCCGTTTCGGTTTTATGGATAGCCTCCAGGCTGGTTCCCCCTAAAACGCGAATGCCCTGCTCCATCAGACTTTGGTGCAAAGTCTCGCGGATGGATTGGTCAAAGCCTTCCAGAATTAAATCACCCCGTTCAATCAGGTTAACCTGGCAGCCCAGGGTGGCAAAAATGTTGCTGAACTCTGAACCGATATAGCCTCCACCCACAATAGTGAGCTGCTTGGGTAACGACTGCAGATGGAAGACATCCCGGGAGGTTAAGCCACATTCAATGCCGGGAAGATCTGGCTTGAGCGGCTTCGCTCCGGTGGCAATGATCACCTTTTCAACCGTTACCTTGCGGCTTCCCAATTCTATCTGGTGGGGGTCTAGAAACCGGGCCGGGCAATCCAGCAGGGTAACCCCCGCTTTGGTGAGGCGCGACTGATAGGTCTGCTGCAGATGAGACAGCTCCTGCTCAATGGCAACCTTCAGGGCCGACCAGTCAAACTCGCCGCTGGGGTTTACCCAACCGTAGTTTTTGGCCAAACACTGCTGCCGGGCAAAGTTGCTGGCAAACACCATCAGCTTTTTGGGCACACAACCCCGGTTAACGCAGGTGCCGCCCACGGGACCGGGGTCCGCCATGGCCACCCGAGCCCCGCCTTTTGCAGCCGTCTGAGCTGCCGCCAGCCCCGCCGAACCCGCACCAATGACGAGGAGATCGTAGTCAAACGCCATGGACTAATCTATCGCCTCCAAGCTATCCGGCTTGTGTACGGCTTCCTTCCCGGTTTTATCGCTCTTGACCAGGTACTGGGGAGAATCCTCCGAAGCGGCCACTTTGCGGCCACCGGCATGGGTATGAGCGGTAATCTTGTTCTGCACCACCCCGGTGGTTTTGCCCTGGGGTGTATTCCACTGGACGTGATCCCCCTGCTTAAATTGACTCGTCATACAATGGCTCTAGTTCTATACAGCTTCAGGCGCAAATAATTCTTTGTACTCTTCGGGCAGGTTAGACTTCATGTCTTCATACTCCCCGGCAGTCACGGCTGAGTTAATCGTGGCAAATACTGCTTTGGCATGCATTGCGGCAGTGGGCGCATCAACCCCCTCCCGCTGGCTCACTCGCTGATAAAACTCTTCCAAAGAGAACCGTTCTCCCGTTTCACCTTCCCGTCCGCGCAAACTCTGGCTAATTTCTGCCGGCAGCTGAGCGGCGAGTTCGCTAGCTTCGTTACCCACCATTCGTTCAGATAGGGTTTCCAGAGCCGCCCGAATAGCCTTTTCAGCCTCTTCCCTGGAACTCATATCCGCAACAGTTTGAACGGTATTGGTGAACTCCTCAAATTTCATAAAGAACCTCAGTATCATCAGGTCCGGGCCATTGCGGTTAGCTGTTCAATGACCTCACAACCATCTTGATTCTAGAAATTGCGAAAACGTGATGGCGTCTTTCCTTGGTAATACTCCCGCGAATTTTTGGAATGCCCCCCCTTGCAGTTGGGTTAAACTGCATCCCACCCAACCTGTAGCTCAAACGCGAACTATGAAAACCCTGCCCGAAAACCTTATTCTCTACAAACAAACCCCCGAATTCACCGACTCCACAGTGCCTGAGGGCTTGCTCCATGCCCACAGCACCAAAGCAGGGGTCTGGGGCAAAATCATTATCCTGGAGGGCAATCTGACCTACCGAATTCTGGAGCCAGAGTTAGAAGAAATTCCGCTGAATCCTAGTTTCCACGGCGTTGTCGAGCCCACCGTCAAGCACGAAGTTGTGCCCCACATTGGGGTGCGCTTCTACGTTGAGTTTTACCGTGGGGCAGCATAACGTGCTGTGCATCTAGCCCCCAACCCGCTGGGGTTGCACCCAGGCCACATAGCCCAAAATCAACAGGGCAATTCCCGAAGCGGGCCCCACGAAGATGTGAAACACTTGATTCCCCGTTACAATCAGTGCAATCCCAGCACTAAGGGCTTTCCTGGGGGTTGGCCGAGGGTACCAGCAAAACAATCACCGCCAGGGGTATGAGGGCGCATAGATACAACCCTTGCCGGTAGCTGTCAAAAATTTCATAAAAAACCGCCAGCAGGGAGGGGCCAATGGCACTGGCCATCACCAGGGCCATCATTTCCACCCCGGCTATGGCCCCCAGGTGCAGTCGCCCAAAGTAACGGGGCATAGTCACCGTCGAAAGGGTGCCAA
>CAZPYG010000183.1:0-10113 GCA_964590465.1 uncultured bacterium
GTGAATGTCGCGCGTTCGAATCGCGTTACCCGCTTTTTGATTTAGTTGTGGCTACCTATTCTCGATGGGGCAGGGGTTGGACCTGGTCATTCCCTGGCATGAATTCGCTTGCTCACCCCAATCATTCCGGACAATCGTTTCTGGGAAGCCTGGCGATGGGTGAAGCAAGCGTTCCCCGCTGGGGGACCTGACTCAACCGGGGAGGCCACCTGAAAGTTGCGGAAATATGGAGTTGAGCAAAATGCCCACTCCGATGTATATTATTTATTATGCGGGTATAGCTCAGTGGTAGAGCGTCACCTTGCCAAGGTGAATGTCGCGCGTTCGAATCGCGTTACCCGCTTTTTCCCTTAGTTTGGCCAGAGAGCAGTTTTATTTGCGGGATGATTATCTTCTGTGTGGTGTCCATTCGACTCCGCTGGAACTGGAAGAAATTCGCTGGGATTCTCCTGGTACGCCGCCAGTAGGGCCTTTTCGTCGGGAGTTAAATCAGGGGATGAGTCTTCATCCATCTCATGGAAAGTCGCTTGATCAAGTTCAATTTGATCTTCGGCTTCAGCAAGGCACCCATAGGCCTCTGAGGAAAGAAGCGCTTCTAGAGGCTTGAGTTCTTCCACGTATTGGGCCAGGGACTCAAGCTTGTCTTCATAGGTTTTGGTGAGGTTTTGCAACTCCTGCTGATATTGTTCGGCCTGCTGCTGAAGAGCAGCTTGTAAAGATTTTTTTTCGGCTTCTGTAGACTGCAGTTTTTCTTTATACACTGTCGCAGTTTTAATCAGAGGCAGCATCTGCCCCTTCAGCTTCATATGCTCCACATCTAGCTGGTGAAAGCGCTCCGACAATTGGACGTACGCCCGACAAAGACGGGTATAGCGCTCCACCATCTGGTTCATATGCTGGAAATTCTTAATAGCCATATTAAGCCGCTCACTCGCCATAATTAACTGATATCCCAGGAATCTTTAATTAAAACAAAGGTACTTATAAACGGATTTCCCCATATTTCTAGGGATTTTAGAGATTTCAATTGTAGTATCGCCCCATTCTCTAAAAATTCAAGGTACTGGGAATACAATTTCCAAAATTTTTCCGAGTTTCAGAACATGGGTTGGGTAGGCGTTATGGGTTAAGCACAGCCTGCTCGACTACTGGGTTGGTATCCCGCGGAAGGAGACCCCCCCCCTGGGCTGAGGGCTTCAGATGAATCCGGGGCCTGATGCGGCGACGGCCCTAGCCTGACTGTCCACCAGGGTCGGTTGTTTAAGGGCGATGTCTGGCGTTGGGTTGATCGAGGCGATGCTTTCCTTGTCATAGCTTTACAGGCAATGGCTTGTGTTCCTTGAAAGGTTTGGTTAATGTGTGAAGATACTCGTTCGTCAGCGACCACACGCTCCCACCCCTCGGCCTACTGTGCGTACCTACAAGAGCCAGAAAATTGACCAAAATGCTGACTACCCCTGCCCCTGTCGGCGTAATGGTCGAATTAAACCCATTGCCCTGACGGAAGCCTTCGGCTGCGATCGCTGTCAGCAAATCTTCGTCGTCCAAGACAACGGATACGTCATCGAACAACTGTCGACTCACTATCCCTACAAACGAGCCTGGCGCTGGACGGGGCACCAGTGGCGGTTGGATCGATCCTCCATTGGCACCAGTTATATGCCGCTTCTGGTCATTGGCATGTTCGGCATTGTTGTTTTCTTCTTGCTGCTGGCGACTTTACAAACCCCCGAGGGAGGACAAACCATCGTGAGACTGCTAGCAGCGTTGACGGTATCACTGCTGCTGGTCTTCATGTTTTGGTTGGCCTCGCGACGCTAACGGATTCGTTTATGATTGCCACCCAGGACGACTTTAGTTATGCCATACAGCAGCTCAGGCATTCAACCCATGGCCTAGCAGCCGCGGGAGCGGATGTGCATAGCCAGATTTTAGAGGCTATGGCCAATCGACTGGAGGCCACCCAAGACGACATTTTAGAAGCCAACACCCTAGACCTGGAAGCCAGTTTGGAGATGGCCGTGCCAGAGCTGGTCGTAGATTGGTTAAAGCTAACGCCCGAGCGCTTAAACACAGCCATTAAAATTCTGCGTCGGTTAGCATTTTTAGGGGATTCTAGAGTGTTGTTTCCTCAACCAGTAGGGCGTTTGTCTAGGCAAGTCGCTGGGTATAGCCAGGTGGTTCCCCTCGGCATTATTGCCTTTGTCTACGAAGCTTTCCCTGAATTAGCCGCGATTATGGCAGGGTTATGCATTCGCTCTGGCAACGGTTTGGTCTTAAAGGGGGGGAACGAGGCCAGCCAAACCAATCAAGTCATCTTAGAAGCCCTGCACCAGTCCCTGGACGACCAGGGTGTGCCTAGGGACTGCATCCTATCCCTGACCTCTGAACAGGGAGATGCCGCTCGCTCTTGGCTGTTACAGGCGGACGGGGTGGATCTGGTCATTCCCTATGGTCGGCCCAGTCTGGTGCAACAGGTGGTGAAGCAGGCAACCGTATCGGTGCTGCCCACCACCATGGGCAACTGCTATTTGTACTGGTCTGCCACTGGGAGCGTCGATACGGTGACCCAAATGGTGAGCGACAGCCACCAGGGGGAACCGGACCCGACCAATGCCATCGAAAAGGTTTTGATTCACCAGGATTGTAGTGTCCCGGCCGTCTTGCAGCTCTGCCATACTCTTTGGGACAAAGGGTTTGAGCTGTTAGGAGAAGCTTCCCTGCTGGAGGAAATCCCCAACCTGAAACCAACCTCTGCGGCAGATTGGGAACGGTCTTTTTTAGCGAAAACCGTAGCCCTACAACGGGTGGACAGTATTACCACAGCTGCCCGCCTGATTAATCGTTACAGCAACGGTCATGTGGATTGTCTCGCCACAGAATCCTACTCGGAGAGCCGCCAATTCACCCGACTGGTGGATAGTGCCGTACTCTATGTCAACACCTCCCCGAGGTTTTCCCGCAATCCCACCCAGGCATCGGCCATTTCCATTGGCATGACCAACCAGCGGGGGCGATGTAGCGGTTTTATTGGGCTCAATGCCCTGCTGACCACCCAGCATGTCCTGCAGGGAAGCCCCTAGGGAATAGGGCCAGTGAGATCGATCGCGGGTCTAGGGTTCAGAAAACCAAATAGAAATCAACTACAGCAATGCCCTCCCTGCTAGTGTACAGAGAGAGCATTGGAATCCCGTCAGACCTGATCAAGCCTTCAGGGCCCAGGGTCTGAGAATCTCGGTACAGCCCTATTCGGCTGATGGCGGGGCCAGCTTAACTTTCTTTGCCAACCCCAGCGTTTCCAGGAAGCGGATGGTCATCCAGGTGATGTCAACCTCCCACCACTTCAGGCCATGGCGGGCGGAATATTGAAAGGCATGGTGGTTATTGTGCCAGCCTTCCCCGTAGGTGACAACGGCAACCCACCAACAGTTGGTCGATTTGTCCCCGGCGTCGTAGGTGCGGTAACCAAATTTATGGGTAGCACTGTTCACGAACCAGGTACAGTGGTAAACCACCACCAGGCGTACAAAGATACCCCAGATCACAAACGGCCAACCGCCCAAAGCATAGAGGATAAACCCCAAAATCACCTGTAACGGTAAAAAATACTTGTCGAAAAATAGATAAACGGGATCATCGCTGATGTCGCGAATAAATCGGTCAATTTCTTGCTTAGCCGGAACTTCCCGCAGCATCCAGCCCATATGACTCCACCAGAAGCCTTTGTTGGAATCGTGGTGATCAATACTCTGATCTGAATAGGCGTGATGGTGGCGATGCAGACCCACCCACATCAGCGGACCATGCTGGCAGGCCAGGCTACCGCAGAATACAAAGAAGTACTCCAGCCATTTCGGTACCTGGAAACTGCGATGGGAAATCAGGCGGTGCCAGCCCAGGGTGATCCCTAAACAGCCGGTAACCCAATGAAGTCCAAGGGCTAACACCACGGCATTCCAGGAGAAAAACTGGGGCAGTAACGCCAGCAGGGCGATGGAGTGGACAACCACCATAAACCCTAGGGTGACCCAATCACGGGGCAGATCAGTAGTGGATTTAGCAACAGTCATGAAAGCACTCAAATTTTTGGACAGTTAGATTTAATAACCCTCTCAGTTCAGCAACGCGACTTTCCCAAACGGGAGAAAATGCGTTTGCCCCGAGACGGGTTTACGTCATAAGGGGGGAGAATATACCAGACCTATCGGGGAACATCGACTTCCCTGAGGGAACTTCCCCAATAGTCCCTGGCCAGGGTATTAAAGAAAGCGCCTTGCCTTACGGACAACACTTTACCTATGGAACGATTCAACAAGATAATGCCGCCAGAGTCCTCACTTTTTCCGATTTTTTATGGAATTGATGCCCAGGTCAAGCAAAACCTTGAGCGGGTTTTGGGAGCCTTTCGGCGCCATCGAGTAGGGAGCCACCATTTTGCATCAGTATCCGGCTACGGCCACGATGATTTTGGCAGAGATACCCTGGATGCCCTCTTCGCTGATGTCATGCAGTCCGAGGCGGCGATGGTGCGTCCTCAATTGGTTTCTGGTACCCACGCCATTGCCTGTGCCCTGTATGGGGTCCTGCGGCCGGGGGATGAACTACTGGCCGTGGCAGGTACTCCCTACGACACCCTGGAGGAGGTAATCGGTCTGCGGGGCAAAGGCCAGGGATCCCTGGCTGAATTTGGGGTTTCCTATCGAGAATTGGCCTTGACCCCTGCAGCCACAATCGACTGGAACGCCCTTCAAACAGCCATTAAACCCAATACCCGGTTAGTGTTGATTCAGCGTTCTTGCGGTTACAGTTGGCGGTCAACTCTAACCATAACCGAAATCGAAAAAATCATAAGAATTGTCAAGGGGCAGAATCCCGATGTTGTGTGTTTTGTCGATAACTGTTATGGGGAATTTCTGGAGGTTCGGGAACCTCCCGCCGTTGGGGCTGACTTAATCGCTGGATCCTTAATCAAAAATCCTGGCGGCACCATCGCCACCACAGGCGGTTATGTGGCTGGTCGGGCTGACCTGGTAGAAGCGGCAGCCTGTCGCTTAACGGCCCCCGGCATTGGTCGCGAAGGAGGATCCAGCCTGAATCAAAATCGGTTGATGTACCAGGGGCTGTTCCTCGCTCCGCAGATGGTGGGGGAAGCGATGAAGGGGAACTACCTCCTGGCCAAAACCTTTGCGGATTTGGGCTATGAGGTCAACCCCTCTCCTGCGGTTTCGCAGCGGGATGTGATTCAAGCTATTCGCCTGGGCAGTGGGGCCAAATTGCTTACCTTTTGCAAGGCCGTACAGCAGCATTCCCCCGTTGAAGCCTATGTCGAACCCATCCCAGCCGCAATGCCCGGCTACGATAGCGAACTGGTCATGGCCGGAGGGACCTTTATTGACGGCAGTACGTCCGAGTTGTCGGCGGATGGGCCTCTGCGGGAACCGTACATCGTGTACTGCCAGGGGGGAAGTCACTGGACTCACATTGCCATTGCCGTGGAAGCCGCCGCCGCCGCCGTGGGTCCAGCAACCTGATGCGGGTCGCGATAAGATGACAAAGGCCATCACGAGATTGAACCATGCTCACCATCGCTCTGCCCAAGGGAGCCTTACTGGACGACAGCATTCGCCTGCTGAAAACCGTCGGACTGGACTTTAGCCTTTTCCTGGACAAGGCGAACCGCCAACTCCAGATCCTTGACGCCAGTGGTCAAGCCAAAGGGCTACTGGTAAGGGCTCAGGATGTGCCCGTTTACGTCGAGTATGGCCAGGCCCAACTGGGGGTTGTGGGGTATGACGTGCTGCGGGAAAAGCAACCTGCTGTCGCCAATCTTGCTGACTTGGGCTTTGGGGGGTGCCGCATGTCGGTGGCAGTCAAGGCCAGCAGTCCCTATCGCTCGGCCCTGGATTTGCCCGCCCATAGTCGGGTAGCCTCGAAGTTTATCAACTGCGCCCGAGACTATTTCCAGAGTATCGACCTGCCGGTGGAAATCGTGCCCCTCTACGGCTCAGTAGAATTAGGCCCGATTACAGGGATGTCAGAAGCCATCGTGGATTTAGTGTCCACGGGCAAAACCTTGAAAGAGAACAACCTGATGGAGCTAGAAGTGCTTTACCAGAGCACCGCTCGCCTGATTGCCCATCCCTTCAGCTATCGCATCAATCCCTACGGTTTGAAGGAACTCATCGAGCAACTGCGCCAGCAAACCACCGTTACCCTATGACCTCCGTAACTGCCCCCCCTCCACCCGATGCCAAGGAACGTCGTCCCGATAGTGACTGGCGGTTGTTTTTGCGTCTGTGGCCCTATATCCAGAAACATCGTCGGCAAATGATTTTGCCGCTGATTCTGCTGGTGCCCCTGGCCCTGGCGAATGCCCTACAGCCCGTGCTGATTGGTCAGGCCATTTCTCTAATTCGCCAGGAACCCGTGTACTTCTTCCTGGAGGATTTAACCCTGAAAAGCGGCTTAAATCTACTGATTATGCTGCTTATGGTTACCGTTGCCATCCGGCTGGTGCTGGACGGTTTCCAGAGCTATCTGGTTCAGGCTGTGGGGCAAAACATTACAGCAGATATTCGTAGCGACCTATTTACCCACGTTACTTCTCTGGCGGTGAGGTTTTTTGATCGTACCCCCGTGGGGAAGCTGATTACCCGTCTGACCAGTGATGTGGATGCCCTGGGGGATGTATTTTCCACGGGGGCCGTGGGTATCATCACCGATCTGGTTTCCATTCTCGTGCTGCTGGTGGTGATGTTTACCATGCAGTGGCAACTGGCCCTGATGCTGCTGGCCCTGCTGTTGCCCGTCACCTGGCTGATTATTTTTTTTCAGCAGCAGTACCGCAAAGCCAACTATAAAGCCCGAGAACGCCTCTCGGAGCTGAACGCTACCCTGCAGGAAAATATCGCCGGGATTGATGTAGTCCAAATCTTTCGGCGGGAGCGGTTCAATGCCGAACTATTTCGCGAAACCAATCAAAAGTACATCGCCGCCGTCGATAAAACCATTTATTACGATTCCTCGGTGTCGGCTACCCTCGAATGGATCTCCCTGGTGGCCATCGGTGGAGTGCTCTGGCTGGGGGGGTTGCTGGTGCTCCAGGAAGCGATGACGTTCGGGGTGCTGGCTTCTTTTATTCTATTTGCCCAGCGTTTATTCGACCCCCTGCGCCAGTTTGCCGACAAATTTACCGCCATCCAGGCCGGTTTCACGGCGGTTGAGCGCATTACCGATTTGTTCAGTGCGCCGGTGGAAATTCGGGATCCAGAACATTTAGAGGGAGCCAGGGAGCGAGAGGGTGAGAGAGCAAGTCTGCAAACTTCCAACCGAGCGCTGGATCACCCATCCATCCATCCACCCGTCCACCCTATTCCCGCTTCTCCCCTTTCAACTCCCGGCCATCGGCCATCGGAAATTCGCTTTGATCACGTCAGCTTCGGCTATAAACCCAATGAATATGTCCTGAAGGATTTGAATTTCACCATTCACCCCGGTGAGAAGGTCGCCCTGGTGGGACCAACGGGGGCAGGCAAGAGTTCCATTATCCGTTTGCTGTGTCGGCTGTACGACATTCAGCAGGGTTCAATTCTGCTGGATGGGGTTGATATTCGAGACCTGCCTCAAGCAGAACTGCGCCGTCGCATGGCGGTGATTTTGCAGGATGGCTTCCTGTTTGCAGGGGATGTCAAAAGCAACATCACCCTGGGAGAAGACTATCCCTTAGAAGCGGTGGTAGACGCGGCTCAAAAAACCAACATTCACCCCTTCATTGAGCAACTACCCCAGAGGTATGACACTGAACTGCGGGAACGGGGCACCAATCTTTCGGGAGGACAACAGCAGCTTCTCGCCTTCGCTAGGGCAGCTATTCGAGATCCTGGCATCCTGGTGCTGGATGAAGCCACCGCCAATCTCGACGTGGGCACTGAAGCCATGATTCAAGATGCCCTGGAACGACTGCTGGAGGACCGCACCGCGATCATTATTGCCCACCGGCTTTCGACCATTCGCAATGTAGATCGGATCCTGGTTCTAAAAAATGGAGAACTGGTGGAGCAAGGCCGCCATGATCAGCTGTTAGCCCAAAATGGGCTGTATTCCAGCCTGTATCGGCTGCAGATGTTAGGGGCTTAGCCTATCAGGGGGTTAGCTCTCCCAGGCACTGGTCAAGGTCAATTGTCACTCCCCTGGCCGATGGACCCGTGAGCTATTATGGGGAATTTCACTATCTGGACAGAAGGCAAAGCCATGGGTAGGGCCTATCCTCAAAATGTTGAAAGGAGGATAAGACTATGCCCTGGTCGAACCAAGACTATCCGGCCTCCATGCAAAATTTAACGGCAGAGGTCCGGCACAAAGCCATTGACATTGCCAATGCCCTGGTGCGGGAAGACAAGTATGAGGAGGGGCGGGCGATTGCCATTGCCACCGCCCAGGCCGAAAAGTGGGCCAAGCATCGCGATAAGCAAATCCGCAAAGAGAATGCGGTAGGATCCACCGGACATGCCATGGCAAAAGGCGACCCGGAAGCCGACCACGCTATCCACGTCATTCCCGGCCCCCAGGGGGATGGGTGGATTGTCTGCCAGGAGAAGCAGCGCCTAGCCCAGGGTCAGGATAAAGACGACGTCCTTCGCAAAGCCCGAAACAAAGCTAAAGATCAGGGGGCTGAACTGTGTATCCACAACTCAAACGGCCAGGTTGAAGACGAGGAAGACTATTCCTGATCGCTAACGACTGCTTAAGGTTGCGTCCCTGGACGCCATCGTAATGCCTGTGGTGCAACCAACCCCAGGCCAGACTCAGGCAATGGGCCGAGGGGTGGTGGTCAGCCTCAAATGCCGGCATAAAACTAAAACTATTGGCCCTGGTTTACCGCTGTAGCCGCCAATCACTGCAGTTCTGGCTCCGCCTTAAGAGATAGTTGTTGTTGCCCCCATGGCCGGCAAGGGTGTGGCAGCATAGGCGTAATTGCGGATTCAGCCCATTCCGCGTCATGCTTTGGCAGATGGATGGCCGATAGGTCAAGGCTTCGATGGTTGCAAAGCTTCCAAAACCGTCCCATATGTTCGTTGACACCACAGCACCACTCAGTTCAGAAACCGCTGCAGAAATTCGCGTCAAAGGCACCGTTCAGGGGGTGGGATTTCGCCCCATGGTCTATCAGCTTGCCCACACCCTTAACCTGCGGGGTGAAGTCTATAACGATGCTGCCGGGGTCATCATTCGCATCGCCGGCCATCCCGACCAGCTTGACTCCTTCATAACCCAACTTCGCCCCAGCGCTCCCCCCCTGGCCCAGATCGAAACCATCGCACGACAGGCCATACCCGCTGCCGCAATCTGCCAAGCCACCTTCGCCATTACCCCCAGCCGTAGCGGCCAAAGCCGTACCCAAATCTCTCCCGATGCCGCCACCTGCCCCCAGTGCCTGGCAGAGACCCTCGACCCCCTGGGGCGCTTTTATCGCTATCCCTTCACCAACTGCACCCACTGCGGCCCCCGCCTCAGCATCATCCGTGCTGTTCCCTACGACCGGGGTAACACCAGCATGGCAGGATTCCCCCGGTGCCCTACCTGCCAGGACGAGTACAACGATCCCCTCAACCGTCGCTTCCACGCCCAACCCGTCGCCTGCTCCCACTGCGGTCCCCAGGTCTGGCTGGAAACCGCTGACGGTCGTCCCATTAGCCCCCAGGATGCCTCCCAGGAAGATATTCTGGACACCGTGTGCGACCTCCTGGGTCAGGGCGAAATCGTCGCCATCAAAGGCATTGGTGGCATCCATCTGGCCTGCGATGCCACCAACGAGCAAGCCGTCAGCCAGCTCCGCCAGGGCAAACAGCGTTACCACAAGCCCTTTGCCCTGATGGCGCGGGACCTCTCGGTAATCGAACCCTATTGTGAAATCAGTGACGAAGAACGAGCCTTGCTGCAGAGTCCGGCAGGGCCAATTGTGCTTTTGAAGAGAGCCAGGGAGCCAGGGAGCGAGCGAGCAAGGCAGGCAGGCAGGGGAGAGGGGGATCAGGGATCAGGTGCTGGGGATCAGGTAGAAGACAAAACCCGATACCCGGAACCCGGAACCCAATACCTGATCCCCAATACCCACCC
>CAZPYG010000184.1:0-10075 GCA_964590465.1 uncultured bacterium
GGATTAGTCAGGATTCCCGGCTTCCATTGCCGACAACTGCCCGGTATCGCCCACCCATTGACGCCGTCATCATGGCGTCAATGGGTGGCTGGGGAAGGCAGATTGGGCCAGCCCACAAAAAAGCCTTTTAGCTGGTCAGGGGTGAGGGTGTCCAGCGAATCCGTGAACAGAACCATAGGAATTTCTCTGATGCTACTGGCTCAATCATCCGGCTTTTGTTGACCCTGCGTCCGAAATGGAATGGGTTGTCCATGTAGCGTTTAGCGTTATCGGTATGAATAACACCTGGTCCTTAACCCTTCAAACGGAGCGGTTGACGCTTCGCCCCCTCCAGCCCAGCGACTACGACGCCTGGTTGGCTGGCTTTTCCGGGTGTCTGGCCCAGCAGCATCGTCATGATCCTGGGCCAGTGGATTTGGAGGGGTGCGATGGCCCTTCAGCAGGGCCGGTCTTCGGCCATTACACCTGGTTCACCAATATCTGTGCTCAGCATCAACAAGAAGCCCTGGATGACCAGTTCTATGTATTTGGGGTTTTCCATCGCGAAACCAACCAGCACCTGGGAACCATTGACTTCGCCACCCTGTGCAGAGACGGATATCAATGGGCTATTTTTGGATACGCTATCCACAATCAGTACTGGCGACAGGGATTTGGCAAGGAAGCGGTTCGAGCCGCCCTCATTGCCGGGTTTGAATCCCTCGGCTATCACCGCATTGAAGCGGCCATCAACCTGGATAAGCATGAAAGCCCCCGCCGAAAAGTCCTCAAGTTCCTCAGCCCATCGGTTATGGGGTGAACTGGTCCTTGGCCCCTATGCCGTTGGGTTTCAGTCCTTTGTCCTCCGTGACTACAGCCGCCGTTTTGAGTTGCCGGGTATCCCAGAAGGGGCATCCCACGACTCCTCAGCCGGGCGTCCCCTAGCGGTGCAGGTCTGGTACCCGGCAGAACCTGCCGCTGATGCCGTTGCCATGCCTTATAAAGGCTATCTCAGCCTGTCTTCTGGCGACCCTTCACTACAAGAATTTGTTGAGGCCCTGAATACCTTCCTAGTTGAAACAGCGTGCCAGGAATCGATGGGGCAACGCTGGTCTGGCCTTGCATCGGATGACGCCAAATCTTTTGAAACCTTCCTTCAAATTCCTACCGCTTGCTACCCGAATGCCCAACCTCTGGACCGTCTCCCGGGTGGCTGGCGCTGGTCGCAGCCCCTTTGTGGCCCTGTCTTGCCTGCACTACTCCATTGACGATGTCGCCAGACTGTTTCCCGAGGAAAAGCAGCAGCCCTTTCTAGAGGACCTTGAGGCCAAAATCCAGACCATTCTCGACTAGAACTCAATACCTTACCCGACCGCCTGGCTGCTCTGTAGCCAGGTTAAGTTTTTGTCAAAAAATAACGATTTCGTCATCCTGGGCTGTAATCAGAAGTAGAACGGGAACTATATCCGTGGATATATCAGCTTGGCCAGTTCGCTTAGGACCACCGTGAGGGGCAATCGCCGAGTTTGGGTCAGCGACCTGGCGCGCAATCGCCTTCGTTTTTTTATCGAAGTGCTCTAACCAGAGTGGCGATTGCCATCCCCGCCTACCCCTCACGGTATGGTGGGTAATTGACAACACCAAGGATCGACTCAATGCCGCGCGGCAAAAAGAACGGAACCACCAGCAAGAAACAGAACGGCAACGGAGCCAACCTCGGCTTTGAGCAGACCCTCTGGGCGGCCGCCGACAAAATGCGCGGCCACATGGATGCCGCCGAGTACAAGCATGTGAATATCTACAAGGGGCGGGTGTATGACCCCTGCTGCGGATCGGGGGGTATGTTTGTGCAGTCCGAGAAGTTTGTGGAAGCCCACGGCGGGGTAAAGAGCGACATTTCTGGGATTAACCCCTTTGAGGCAGTTTCGACTCACTCCCTAGAGCCTACTCATCTTGCCTTTGCAGTTGTTTTGGGTTGTCGTCATATAGCCCTGGCACAACCAGCCATAACCACATGCGGCATTTAAATAAGTTCATATTTGCTATTTTCCCATTCGCTTACGGTTTCGCGGCGAACACCTAGCTCGTTTGCAAACTGTTCCTGGCTGAGGCCCTGATAAGCTCCCAATGCCTTAATGGCAGAGGCATCCCAGGCGATTTCACCGTCTTTGCGTTGGATGGTGTAAGTGGCTTTAAAGGTTTTGAAGGTAACGGTCTGTTGAACTAAATCTACGGCCTTAACCTGGTAACCCGCACTCACCCAGGCTCCCGTTTGAAGGGCTTTGGGGCTATCTCGATTGCTCCACCAGTTTCTTTTTTGGCGGGCTGATTCAGGCAGCGAATCACCCATCAGAGCTTCGATTTCGGCAAAGGTCAGGGTAACCCCTTCTTGATCACAGCCTTGCAGATGCTCGAACAGGGGATAGTACTTGCTGCCAGGTTTCATGCTGACTCGCCAACTACTTGTAGAACTTCGGTGTAAAGCTGCATATCAATCCAGAAGCCAACCTGCTCAACTAACGCATCAAGTAATGGTTTGACTTCTGGAATTAAGTCATTGCGTTTGGCGGCAGTGAGAATGCCCAAAACTCCTGTAACTTCTAGCCCTAACCGCATAGCAATCGCTCTCCCCAGGCGCTCATCCATAAGGATTCGACCAGCGTTTAACTCAACAGCAAGGGCAATCGCCTCGGCTTCTCCTGCATCGAGTTCGGTTCTTAAAGTACTGATAAATTCTTGGTCAGTTGCGGTTTGAATTTTAATCCAGGCTATGGTCGGTACAGCCTTCGCGCTAGCATCGGTATTTCCAACGTGGGTGATTTCGTTAAAAACTGCCTTTGGAATCACGATTTCGCTATAGAGTTGGCAGAGTAAATTGAGCTGACCAATTGTGGACAGGTAGAAAATAGGCGACGTGTTACTGACTACGATCAGAGTGCATCCCACTTTTGCAAATACCACTCTAAAGGGAATGTCATTCTGAGCGAAGCGAAGAATCTTAGTCCAGGGCCTCTGCCAGAGATCCTTCACTGCACTCCGTTTCGTACCCTGCGGGAAGCAAGCTACAGGATGACAAACGTGGGATGCGCCCCTACGATCATTGCCAGTCGTTTGCCTCTAAAGTTCTTAAGTCTTGGCGAAAATCTTCAATTCCGTAGTGAATAGGAATTTTGCGACTGCCCAAAACTCGCTGAAATTCTAGTTGATTCATGCCTGCAAACTGACTGGCCGTGCCCAGGGTAATCTTTTCCTGCTGAAACAGCAGAATGGCAATTTCTAGCTTGAGATCGGCTTCTGATATATGCGCTGTTTGTAAAAATTCATCAGGAATGACTAAACTCATAATTCGGGGTCTCCTCTAAGTTTTGAATAGCCTGTACCATTTCCCAAGTTGAGACAATATCACGATTTTTCTATTACATAAATAACCTGGCGAGTGTTCAAAATTTCATGTCTTCTGTAGGGATTTTTGAGATATTTTTTACTGACTAAATCAACTTTGCGGCTGAATAGGGCTTCAATTTCTGTTTGCATAGCTTGCCAATCATCCCAGGTTAACCATTGCTCGGGCACAAAGGTCAGGAGCACATCAATGTCGCTGTTGGCATGAAAGTCATCGCGCAAAACGGAGCCGAAGAGGGCAAACTCGATAATTTTCCAGCGGCGACAGAACTCAGCAATCTGCTCAGAAGAGGCTGGGATACGTTGATTTAGAGATGATCCAATGTTGGCGATCATGATTTCCCCTTTACTCAAAGACTAAGGATTCAAACTAACGTCATCGGGTGCATCCCACCTTTGTCATCCTGAGTGGAACGGAGTGTAGCGAAGGATCTCAGGCCTTGCACAAGATCGGGATTCTTCACTTCGCTATCGCTACGTTAAGAATGACATTTGCAAAACTGGGATGCACCCGCGTCATCGCTCATGGACTTCTTCGCGATCAAACTTATAATCAGGCGGCAGTTTAGCGAAATATTGCTGAGCCCACTTCAGAAAACTCTGGGTGCGCTCTGATTGCTCCAGTTCAACTTCAGCCCCTGATAGTCTTTTAAGCTTAGGCATAGGCAGGCTGTAACTCGAAGGTTACTAAAACTGAAGGATTCATGACCAACCCAAATTCGACTGGGTCTTCGCCCTCTAGATGCAGGGCAATGGCTTCTTGCAGGTTTTTGACAACCTCATCTAAAGTTTTACCTTGAGTTATAACGGAAATTTCTAAACATTCAGCGATGTAGCCGCTTTGTTCTCCCGGACGAATGAAGGATTTTATTGTTTGTTGTAATTGCATGTTTCTGATAGGGGCTCCATTCATGAATTTGGGCGAAGCCTTTGATATGAAGGCTGTGAACAATGGTAGCAATCCCCTGACGGCTGCCGATAACGAGGATATGGACCGGTTCTGGATCGGGGGCAGGGGGGGTTGGGTCGATGGGTAGGAGGGAGGTTGAATCAACGGGTTGCGAACCGGAAAGAAAAGCAGAAGGAGGTGGAAGCGGGGGACCGAAAAGGAAATTGTTTGCAGGGAACTGATAGAGACCTTCGGAGGCTTGAGATTCCATTAGATGAGGTATAGCTGCGGGAATGAGATCTTTCATGGCAATAGGTGCTAAATAGCAACGCCTTTAGCATACAGCACCCGGTGCTAAATAGCATCGTTTACGGAGTCATGAGGCTTTGACAGAATAAGCCCATGGGAAGAGCAGGCAAGGCACTCAAGCAAGTTTTGAAGGATTACGGCATTAGCCAATATCAACTGGCGGCAATGATGGGTATTGACCGCTCAAATCTCAGTCGTTGGGTGAGTGAAGAGCGCGATCCGTTGGCTGAGACAGTTTATGAAGTACGGCAGGCACTGATGCAGATTAATCCTGAGGCGGCTCAAGAGTTTGTCAAGCTTTATTTCGGCGATGGGGGTTAGCCTATCCTTGCTCCGGTTAATGGGTAGCCGTGGTAAGCGCCTTACCTTTGTAGATGGGGAGGAAGTGCTCTCTAACTGGATGGAAGCCAATGCCCTGGTTACCTGGATGGAGACGCCGGAACCGTGGGTGCTGGAGCCACAAATTATCTCTCAACTGTCTCTGCCTCTAAACCTGGAGCATAACGAGAGCCATCCCTTTTATCCGGTTCTGTCGGAGCTTCGCAGTAAGTGTAGACAGAGAGCCCGAGACCTGCCGATTTGGGATGGAGGTTAACCTAAATAGCCACAACCCTGTTGATAAATGAGATCGCACTTCAGGCTAAATGTAGAAGCTGTATAAGCTTAAGGAATATACTAGGGGGTTGGGTTCCTTTGTCAGGTAAAGTAGTGAGCCTTTGGGGGCTCTTTTACAAAAATGACATTATTCAAAGTTGTCGATGGGCTTGATAAAAAACAACTGCTATCTGTGAGTGAAGTTCTCAATCTTGATACAGGACCATCATCTGACAGCAAAGCCGAGCTAAAAATAAAAATCAATGATAGGCTCTCAGACTTTTACCAAATTAAGCGAAAAGAAGAAGGATATGATGCTCAGTTTAGAATAGTAGCTCTTTGGAGAGATTACATATATCAGATAATTAAAGGCAAGAAAGTCCCCGATAATCTCAAAGGTGAGAAGAAAGATATTCTTGATGAACTAGGTCGGCTCTATTCGAAGGAGAGCTTAAATGATGACGACCGCAGTGAAGACCTGGTTCGAGATATTCTACTTTTACTGTGGAAAAGTTCTAATTCGAGAGAGCAGGATAGATTCATTAAATTTGTTCGAGAGGAACTAGAAACCCAAAGCATCAATTTGGCCGACGAGGAAATCAGGAAGATAATCACGAATTTGCTAGCTGGCAGTCTTGGAAGCGCTATTCCTTTTGTTTTACCTCTCATTTCGCAGCTGGTTCTAAAACGCCTGAGGTTGAGCTACTGTTTTAGATAAGAACGAAAATTGCCTCTCAGGAGCAATCGGCAATGACAAACTGGAACATCCTGCTTGAATCCGCCACTGATGGCCAAACTACTGCCACCGTTCTCGAACTGCCAGCATTTCAGGTAGCGGCTGGAGATCGTCAAACCGCCTTTGATCAGATTCAACAGTTACTCAAGCAGCGACTGGCCAATGCAGAAGTGGTGCCTGTTTCTATGCCTATAGGATCGGATAGCAGTAATCCCTGGCTAAAGTTTGGCGGCATTTTTAGGAGTGATGCCGACTTCGAAGCTATCGTTAGAGCGATTCAGCGAGAACGCCAGGAGAGTGTTGCAGACAACTCCGATGCGTTTCAGGAACTCTACGACGACCTGGCCGCTCGGGCCGACACCGACTACACCGATCCGGAAGACCGGGACGAGTACATGGCCGAGAATGTCTTCTGGGTGCCGAAGGAAGCCCGGTGGAGCCACATTCAGGCCAGTGCCAAGCAGCCCACCATCGGCAAAATTATCGACGAGGCTATGCTGGCCATCGAGAAAGAGAACCCCAAGCGGCTGAAGGGGGTGCTGCCCACGGGCTATGCCCACCCAGACCTGGATAAGACCCGCCTGGGGGAACTGATCGATTTGATCAGCACTATTTGGGGGATGAGGCCAGCCGCTCTAAGGACATTCTGGGGCGGGTGTATGAGTATTTTCTGGGCCAGTTTGCCGAGAAGGAAGGCAAGGGTGGCGATGATTCAGCCCTACAAGGGGCGGGTGTATGCTAATTAAGGATGTGCGCTGGCAGTATGGCACCCCACCCAGGGGCAACGCCAACTATGGCTGGGTCCAGCACATGGTTCACCACCTGGCCCCCAATGGCATGGCCGGGTTTGTGTTGGCCAATGGGTCGATGAGTTCGAACCAGTCGGGGGATGGGGAGATTCGCAAGGCGCTGATTGCCGCCGACCTGGTGGACTGCATGATTGCCCTGCCAGGGCAGTTGTTTTACACGACGCAAATTCCGGCCTGTTTGTGGTTTTTGGCGGGGGATAAGTCGGGCAAGCCAACGGCGGGGCACCAGCCCTGCCGCAACCGCCAGGGGGAAACGCTGTTTATTGATGCCCGCAAGCTGGGGGTGCTGATTGACCGTACTCACCGGGAGTTGACGGAGGAGGAGGCCCGCATTGCGGGTACCTACCAGGCCTGGCGAGGAGAACCGGGGGCCGTAGGGGACGGCTTGAAACCGTCTCCCTACGCGGATGTGCCGGGGTTCTGTAAGAGCGCCACGCTGGAGGAGATTGCTTCCCATAGTTATGTGCTGACGCCGGGACGCTATGTGGGGGCCGAAGAATTGGAGGAGGACGATGAGCCGTTTGAGGAGAAGATGGCACGGCTGACGAAGACGCTGGAAGCACAGTTTGCCGAAAGTGCCAAACTAGAAGCAGCGATTTGCGAGAATCTGCGGGGGTTAGGGCTATGACCTTGAAAGAAGAACTAATCCAACAGCTAGAACACCTCTCTGAGCCAGACCTGCTCAGAGTATTGGAGTATGTGCGGGTGGAACTGTTAAAAGCCCCCCCTGGACAGGAAACTCTGTCAGAACCCTCTGAGGCTGACCCCGTATGGCAAGCCTATTTAGAGTCAGAACAGGAGCGTGAGGAGGTCTATCGTCGTCTTGCAAGCTCCTAAATTCTTAGAGAAACCCATGGTTTTAGCGATTCATGCTCGGCAAATTGAAAAATTCGGGGGCACCCCAGGGTTGCGGGATGAGGGCTTGCTAGATTCTGCCCTGGCTCAGCCGCAGGCAACTTTTGGCCAGCAATGGCTGCATCCCACGATTGCGGAACAGGCGGCAGCGTATTTGTACCATTTGGCGATGAATCACCCGTTTGTGGATGGCAACAAGCGCACGGCTTTTGCGGTGATGGATACGTTTTTGCGGGTGAATGGCTATCGGCTGACGCTGACGGATGATGCGGCCTATAACCTGGTGCTGCGAGTAGTGCAGGGACAATGGGATAAAGCTGGGATGGCAAAGGAACTAACAAATGCTTTGGTACAGAGATGATCGGTACCCTCGACGACAAGATCGAACTCAACCAGCAGATGAACCGGACGTTAGAAGGCATTGCCCGCGCCCTCTTCAAGTCCTGGTTTATCGACTTTGACCCTGTCCGCGCCAAGTTCGACGGTCGCCAACCTCATGGCATGGATGCCGAAACTGCTGCCCTCTTCCCCGACTCTTTCGAGGACTCGCCTCTGGGGAAAATTCCGAAGGGTTGGAGAGTTACTCCTTTGCCAGAAGCAATTGAGGTTAATCCTACAAGAAAACTTTCCAAAGGAGAGTTAGCCCCCTATCTCGATATGAAAAGTATGCCAACTCAAGGTCATAGACCTGACGGTTGGATCTATCGAGAATTTAATTCAGGCACAAAATTCATTCAAGGGGATACTCTCTTAGCTCGTATCACTCCTTGTCTTGAAAATGGTAAAACGGCTTTCGTCAATTTTTTGCCAGATGGGAAAATTGGTTGGGGATCAACAGAGTACATTGTACTGAGGCCAAAGCAACCATTACCTGTCGAATTTGGATATTTTCTTGCTAGAAGCGATGAGCTACGAATGCACTCCATTGCAAACATGACGGGTTCAAGTGGAAGACAGCGTGTACCTGCTGACTGTTTTTCCTCTTTCTTGCTTACTGTTCCTACTGAAGAAGTAGCAAAAAAATTTGGACAAGTAGTTATACCACTGATGCGACTTATTCGTTCCAACAGTGAACAGAGTATGAGCCTTGCCTCTACACGAGATGCTCTATTACCAAGGCTACTCTCTGGAGAAATCTGTGTAAAAGATGCCGAGCAGGTATTGGAGGTAGTAGCTTAATGCCAAGCCCTCATCTGCCTAATATCCATCCAAGAATATTTCATCTATATCTAGCGCATGGACTGTTACGTGTCGCCCAATTTTGGAAGCCTGATGTTAACCCTTGGGAAGCAGATGCCTTTGACAACGTGCCTGACAAGGATAAACAGAGTATATATCAATACTTAAAAATGTACCTTGCCCCCAATCTTTATAAGTTGTCATCAGATGACTTATCTGGCATCTGCATTGCCTTGAGGGGGGATTTTCCTAAACAGTCAAATGATGTCTCTGAATACGTGAGGCATACACTCTTGACTATGACGAAGAATTTTTGGCTAGATTTAGATACACCGGATATCCAATATGGCATATTTAAAGACACACCGGATCCAGATTCTATGCCTTATCCATTTGAGGGAATAGTCTACGAAGCCTTTTCCGTTCTTGTCTATCAAATTCAAAAGGTATTTTCTATAGACCTTGATCTATGTGAGTTCCACGACAAGTGCGGCGACTATCAAAACTCAAAAGATATGTTTATCTCCATTCTTAAAGATATTTTCCAAGATACCTTCTCTCAAGAAGTTCTACTAATAGCTCAAGTAGGAGCAAATGAGCTAAGTAGCTTTTATTCTCAACCACCTGTGTTTGGCATTGATGAAGAGTCAGATCAGTATCGATTGTGGTACTGCTTAAAGATGGCGCAAGACCATGTTTCAGAGTTTGCTGATTGAATAAGTCTAACTAATAAAGACTGAAGTAATATGCAACTAAAATTCAAAAATTCGCTAAACTTAAATTGAATTTATTAGCCCTAGGCCGATGGCTGCCGATCAAATTATACAACTTTACATGGACGATTCGGGAACACGGCATCCAGACCATGTCCCTGGAAGGAAGCCTCAACATGGCTATGACTATTTTGCTCTTGGTGGAATTCTAATCAAAGAATCAGAAGAGCACATAGCAAGAAAGCTATATCAGGACTTTCGCACGAAGTGGAACATTACCTATCCTCTACACTCATCCGAAATTCGTGGTAAGAATAAGCTCTTTAAGTGGATCGGCACATTGCCTAAGGAAGAACAAGATAGATTTTATGAGGAGCTTTACCAGATGCTGGCTAGTGCGCCAGTTCTTGGAATAGCTTGTGCTATTGATAGGCAGGGCTACAACGACCGATATCGAGAACAGTATGGTCGAAGGCGTTGGGCACTTTGCAAAACCTCTTTTTCAATCATCGTCGAGAGAGCCGCAAAATATGCTGACAAGCAGGGCTGTCGGCTGCGTGTTTTACCTGAAAAGTGTTCTAAAAAAGAGGATAATGTCTTAAAAGGTTAT
>CAZPYG010000185.1:0-6114 GCA_964590465.1 uncultured bacterium
CAAAATTCAAAAGTAAAAATTCAAAAATAGAGCTTGCTGACTCCGGGCGAAATCTTGCTTACTCTTTTTGCATTTTGAATTGTCAATTTTGCATTCCCTTCTTTACCTACCCCACCCACCATCTACTCCCCCTCTACCAGCGCCCGAAACCGCTCGTCGTGGCGAATGGGGGCAAAGTCGGCGTCGGTTTTGGCAAGTTCCAGGTTTTCGGGGTCCAGGTCAATAGCGTCTTTTAGCCATTCAAGAGCACCTTCAATATCACCTTGTAAACTACGACGGCAGGCATTAGTGTAGAAAAATTCAGGGGACAGCATCTGTTCATAGGCAAGAATTGCCTCTTCCATACGACCTAGGGCACTCAATGCCTTCCCTTTCTTAAATTGCGCGATGTATAAGTCAGGTTTAAGTTCCAATGCCTTTTCATAGCAGGCAATCGACTCTTCTTTTTTGCCTAGGGCAAACAGCGCGATTCCTTTGTTATAAATCACTTGGTGTGAATCGGGTTTAATTTTTAGGGCTTGGTCGTAGCAGGCAATGGCTTCTTCCTTAAAACCTAAAGCAGCTAAAGCCGCCCCTTTGCCCCAAAGAGCCCTATACGAATCGGGTTTAAATTTCAGGGCCTGGTCATAGACGACAATGGCATCTTTCTTGCGACCCAAAGTAGACAGCACATTACCTTTGCCATTTAATGCCTCAGGATAATCGGTTTTAAGCTTTATTGCCTGATCATAAGCAACTATCGCTTCTTCATTACGACCTAAGGAAACAAGCACATTTCCTTTGCCAAGTAGAGCTTTATGGTAGTCCGATCTAATCGCTAACGCTAGGTCGTAGCAAACAATTGCCTCATCTTTTTGTCCTAAGGCAGCTAGCACTACCCCTTTGTTAATAAGCACTTCGGGCAAGTCGGGTTTGATGGCTAGGGTTTGATCCCAGCAGGCAATTGCTTCTTTAAAAAGTGTGGAATCATAGAATAATACGCCTAATTGAAATAGACACAGAGTAAGAAATTTCGGAGTTTCACTTTGAGTCAAGAGTTTAGCCTGTTGTTTTGCCTGTGACAGGTAGTTTTGTTTTTGAGCTTTTAAACACCGTTTGCTGCGGTAGAACAACGCTGCAAACCGGGCAACTCCCTCAAGGTCTTCAGAGTTACTCAAGCAGGCTTCGATGGCAGTATCGATTTGAGACTTTGACAAACCCAGTTCAGTTTCGTTGTAGGCATAGTCGATGGGGTCTTCTTCTAAAACGGCCCGACCGTATTCCACCGTAGGGCTAATCTTGTCTAGAAAAGAACGGGTTGTATAGGCTAGATAGGGATGATTGGTTAGGGGATGTTCTGCTAACACCGCCTGCAGCGGAGCCTGTAGCACTTCTCCTTGTCTGAGATAGGTCGCCTCAAGTAAGTGGCTCTGCCAGATGGTCTGTAAATTTGCCTGTCGGGTAAACAGCAGGTGATACAGGTATTCGGCTCTGGGCTTGCGCCAGTCGGGGTTTTCGTATTTTTCAGAAGTAGGAGTGTTGGGCGCAACTGCCTTATCAGAGATGGCTTTGAAGTACCGGGCTAATAGGTCATGGATGCGCTCAAACATCGCCTGATCTTCCTGCCAGAGGGAAGCTCGAAACACATCCCGCGCCACATCATCAACCCGCCTTTGGCCAGCGGAAACAGGTTCTACAAAGGTTTGTTCTGTTAACCAGTCAAAACAGGACGGTGCAACCTGGACCTGGATATTTCTGGGAGATGGCGGCTCTAACTGCAACTGCTGGGCCAGAAAATAAATCATCTGGCTGTTAAACGAAAGGCAGCAGGCCGCCAGTTGGGCCAGTCGTTTAGCCCTGGGCTGTTCTGCATCGGGCAGGTGGTTCACTAAAAACTCAGCCAAACCCTGGGCCAGAGAATCTGGGGTGATGGCCTGGGGCTTTTCTCGAATTTTGTTGAGGTAGTAGGGTCATCCCTGGGTGATGCGATGAATCTGCTGAATCGTGGCAGCGTCGGTAATGTTGATGGCTTCCAGATATTCCTGGGTCTGCTCTGGGGTAAATTTTGGGGGGCCAAAGGGCTTCACCAATTCTCCATTCTGCTGAACCGTAGCCCAATCCTGGCGATTCAGTAGGTTGTAGCGTCCGGCAATGAGTAACCGAATGGGGTACCGGCGAATGCTGGTGTTGCTCAGCAAGGTGCGCCACAGCCAGGTATCTATGGTGGAAAGGTCTGCTTTTTCATAGGTATCTAGTAGCAAAAGAATGGGCTTTTGCTCAGACCACTGGCGCAGGGTTTCAACAAAAGCCTCGGTGAGTTTAGGCAGAGGGTTAAGCAAAAGGTCTTGCAAGTCTCGCTGTTCGCGAGTGGCTTTGTGAGATTGCACCAGGTTTTGAATCCGGTCTTTCTCAGAAAGAGCCAGACTTGCAGCATCAACTACGGCATCAGTGCCCTGGCTGGCTGCGGTTAATGCTCCCCCAGCAATTGGATTACCCGCAACGGTGGCTAAAGCCCCAGCCCCCTGGGTGAGTGCCTTGACTAATTGCTTTACCAGACCAATCTGTTCTTCACTGGCACCGGTCTTACCATCTGGTGCTACCGTTTGCAGCTCATTAATCGCATCAGAATACTGGGTGTAACGTTCTAAAAATAGATCGGGCTTTTTCCGCAAGCTTTGGCCAAAAAAGGAAGGATCGAGAAACTTGGGTTGCAGAAGACTGTGCAGTTTCCGCATTAAATTCGCTGGATTTTCAATTTCCTCGGTTTGTCCGAATTTTATGGGCTGATCACCCACGAGGGGATAGGCAGCGTTGGGAAATTCCTCGATAACTTTTCCTAACAGTGTCGATTTGCCAATGCCCCCAATGCCCCATACATGAAAGACTACCGGGTTTTCCGCAGGGGCTTTCAGGGCTTTGCCTAAAGCTTCGAGAAACTCTTCGGCTTCCGGGCGTGAAACGTAGGGCGGCTGAGTCATGGCGGGGTGCCTGAGGGTAACCGTTTTACCCTTGGTAGCACAGGCAGCCTGAAACTGCCCCTAAAAACCGGGTTTCCTTTGGGTTTGGCACATTTTCGGTTGGGTCAACTTTCACGACCAAACCAGACTCATATCCAGCTCAAACCCCGGCAGTACAGATTCTCCCGACAACCAGGCAGGCTGCTCCAGCACTTCCGGGGCTGCTCCCTGGCGGTAAACTTCTACCCGCTTCGCCTGGGGATTAATCAACCAGCCCAGGCAAACCCCACTATTCATGTACTCCTGCATTTTGGCTTGAGCCACCGTGGGCCGGTCGGTAGGAGACAGCAGCTCCAGCACAAAATCGGGAGCCAGGGGTGGGAACTTTTGTCGTTGTTCAGGGGTGAGGGCATCCCACCGTTGTTGTTGGACCCAGGCCACATCAGGAGACCGTTCGCCACCCCCAGGCAGCTTAAACCCCGTAGAAGAATCAAACACAACGCCTAGCTGACTGCGGCGGTTCCAGAGAACAAATTCTGTCGCCAACTCAACGTTACGGCTGCCGGTTTCACCTCCGGTGGGGGACATAATCAGCAGGTCTCCCTGGGCATTGCGCTCAAACTTAAGGTCTGGGTTGGCGACACACAAATCATAGAACTGGTCATCGGTCATCTCCAGCTCTGGGGTCAGTTTGATGGTGTAAGCAGTCATGGCAGAGACGGGAAACGAGGAACTGCAGCCTTCAGTGCCGAGCCATTACTGAATATTACCGCTGACTTTATTTTATTAAATCGCGACGCTCGGCCTTGAAATTGACTTTAATCAATCCAACCTATTCAATTCATTAGGTTTTTGGGTCCATAAGTAGAAACTCAGCAAATTAGACATCTTTCTTAAGAAAGGGGCAGATCCTTGGGAGCGGTGGCCACAATGTACCCGTGGCAGGCCTTTTGGGGCGGCTCTCCAATTATGAGAGAGGGCCACTTTGTGAGAAAAAGCTTGCGATTTCGCCGGATTTGGTGCCCTGGGCTTAATATTCGGCCGTTAAGGTTATGTCAAAATGTAAGCGGTTTTTTGCCAACTCACTAAAGCCACTCGAGTAGGCGCTTTATATATGGATTCTGTAGATACCCTCTATCAATTTGCCTGGCTGATCCCGGTGCTGCCTCTGATTGGCGCAGCGGTGGTCGGCATGGGCCTAATTTCTTACGGTGACGCCACCAGCAAGCTGCGGCAGCCATCGTCTATCTTTATTGTCTCCCTGACGGGGGCAGCGATGGTGCTGTCGTTCCTGCTGCTGTGGAGTCAGGTACAGGGCCACGAAACCTTCACTCAAATGTTTGAGTGGGCCTCTGCCGGTGACTTCCGCCTGGAAATGGGCTACACCATCGACCACCTGGCCTCCCTGATGCTGGTGATTGTCACCACCGTAGCCTTCCTGGTGATGATCTACACCGATGGCTACATGGCCCACGATCCTGGCTATGTGCGCTTTTATGCGTATTTGAGCCTGTTCAGCTCATCCATGCTGGGCCTGGTGATTAGCCCCAACCTGCTGCAGGTTTACGTCTTTTGGGAGCTGGTGGGGATGTGTTCCTACCTGCTGATTGGCTTCTGGTACGACCGCAAACCCGCCGCCGATGCCTGCCAGAAAGCTTTTGTCACCAACCGCGTGGGCGACTTCGGCCTGCTGCTGGGGATGCTGGCCATCTTCTGGGCCACCGGCAGTTTTGATTTCGACGTCATGGGCGAGCGGCTGACCAGCCTGGTCAACACCGGTACCCTGAGCGGCGGCCTGGCGGCGGTATTTGCTGTGCTGGTGTTCCTCGGTCCCATGGCCAAGTCGGCCCAGTTCCCCCTGCATGTGTGGTTGCCCGACGCCATGGAAGGCCCCACCCCCATTTCCGCCCTGATTCACGCGGCCACCATGGTGGCCGCCGGGGTATTCCTGGTGGCGCGGATGTATCCGGTGTTTGAGAACATTCCTACGGTAATGACCGTGGTGGCCTATACCGGTGCGTTCACCGCCTTCATGGGGGCCACCATTGCCATCACCCAGAACGACATCAAAAAAGGCCTGGCCTACTCCACCATGTCCCAGCTGGGCTACATGGTTATGGCCATGGGGGCTGGTGCTTACGGGGCCGGTCTGTTCCACCTGATGACCCACGCCTACTTTAAGGCGATGCTGTTCCTGGGTTCCGGTTCCGTCATCCACGGCATGGAAGAGGTCGTGGGTCACGACCCCGCCCTGGCTCAGGACATGCGGCTGATGGGCGGTTTGCGCAAGTACATGCCGGTTACGGCCATTACCTTTTTGATCGGCACCCTGGCCATCTGCGGCATCCCGCCCTTTGCCGGGTTCTGGTCCAAGGACGAGATTTTGGGGTCTACCTTTGAGGTCAGCCCCGTGCTGTGGGCTGTGGGTTGGCTGACCGCTGGCATTACCGCCTTCTACATGTTCCGCATGTACCTGACCACCTTTGAGGGCAGCTTCCGGGGCAACGAAGAAGGCATCAAGCGCGACCTGAAGCGGGAACAGTTCCAGCGCATGGGCATGTCCCTCGGCCCTGGGGCCATGAATCCCCAGGAGTTGACTCTGGATACCGATCACGACGAGCACGATGACCACGGTCACCATGCCCACGAACCCCACGAGTCGCCCCTGTCCATGACCTTCCCGCTGATGGCTTTAGCCATTCCTTCGGCGCTGATTGGCCTGGTAGGGACTCCCTTTGCTAACTACTTTGAAGCCTTCATCCATCCCCCCGGTGAGGTGATGGAAGTGGTGGAAGCAGGCGAAGCCTTTGACTGGAACGAGTTTTTGATCATGGGCGGCAGCTCCGTGGGCATCGGCCTGATCGGCATTACCCTGGCGGTGATGATGTATAGCCGCAAGACCATTAACCCGGCTGCGATCGCATCCAGCATCAAGCCCCTGTACAACTTCTCCCTAAACAAGTGGTACATCGATGACATCTACGAAGTGGTGTTCGTTCAGGGCAGTCGCAAACTCGCTAAACAGGTGCTCGAAGTCGACATCCGTATCGTTGATGGCCTGGTTAACCTGGCCGGCTTCGTCACCCTGATTACCGGCGAAGGCCTCAAGTACCTGGAAAACGGACGGGCCCAGTTCTACGCGCTGATTGTGTTCGGTGCGGTGCTTGGTCTGGTGCTG
>CAZPYG010000185.1:6214-10041 GCA_964590465.1 uncultured bacterium
CTTTAATTTTTTCCCTTTTAGATCGTTACCAAGCTCCCCTAACATCTAAACCTTAGATACCCGCGACAAGAACTACATCCTATGGATCTCGCGACATTTCCCTGGTTAACAACCGTTATTCTTTTGCCCCTGCTGGCATCGGTGGCGATTCCCTTCTTGCCTGACGACAACGGCAAGACGGTGCGCTGGTACTCACTGGTGGTTGGCCTGATCGATTTTGTCTTAATCGTAGTGGCCTTTTACCTCAACTACGACTTCAGCCAGTCTGGGCTGCAGCTGGTGGAGAGCTATACCTGGGTGAATGAGCTGGACCTGAAGTGGTCCCTGGGGGTCGATGGCCTTTCCATGCCCCTGGTGCTGCTGACCGGCTTTATTACCACCCTGGCCACCCTGGCGGCCTGGCCCGTGACCTTGAAGCCAAAGCTGTTTTACTTCTTGCTGCTGGCCATGTACAGCGGGCAGATCGGCGTATTTGCCGTGCAGGATATGCTGCTGTTCTTCCTGTTCTGGGAACTGGAGCTGATTCCGGTGTACCTGCTGCTGTCCATCTGGGGGGGCAAGAAGCGCCTCTATGCGGCCACTAAGTTCATTCTGTATACCGCTGGCGGTTCCCTGTTCATTCTGGTAGCGGCCCTGGCCATGGCCTTTTATGGCGACACCGTTACCTTCGATATGTCGCTGCTGGCGGAGAAGGTGTATCCCCTGCGGATGCAGCTGCTGGTTTACGGGGCATTTCTGCTGGCCTATGCGGTCAAACTGCCAATTATCCCCCTGCATACCTGGTTGCCCGATGCCCACGGAGAGGCGACGGCTCCCGTACACATGCTGCTGGCCGGGATTCTGCTGAAGATGGGCGGCTACGCCATCATTCGCATGAACCTGGGGATGCTGCCCGAAGCCCACGCCTACTTTGCGCCGGTGCTGGTGATTCTGGGCTGCGTCAATATCATTTACGCCGCCCTGACTTCCTTTGCCCAGCCCAACCTGAAGCGGAAAATTGCCTACTCCTCCATCTCCCACATGGGCTTTGTGCTGGTGGGGATCGCCTCTTTTACCAGTCTGGGATTGAGTGGGGCGGTGCTGCAGATGATTTCCCACGGACTGATTGGGGCCAGCCTGTTCTTCCTGGTGGGGGCCACCTACGACCGCACCCACACCCTGATCCTGAAGGAAATGGGCGGCGTCGGTCAGAAGATGCCGAAGATCTTCGCCATGTTTACCGCCTGCTCCCTGGCCTCTCTGGCTCTGCCGGGTATGAGCGGTTTCGTGGCTGAGCTGATGGTGTTTGTTGGCTTTGCCACCAGCGATGCCTACAGCTTCAGCTTTCGACTCATCACCGTGATTCTGATGGCGGTTGGGGTGATTCTGACCCCCATTTATCTGCTGTCGATGCTGCGGGAAATCTTCTACGGTCCCGAAAACAAAGAGCTGGTTGAGCACGAAGAACTGGTGGATGCCGAGCCTCGGGAGGTGTTCATCATCGCCTGCCTGCTGGTGCCGATCATTGGTTTTGGTCTTTATCCCAAGCTGCTGACCCAGATCTACGATGCCACCACTGAAACCCTGACCGCGAATCTCAAGGATCAGGTGTTTATCGTAGGTGAGGGTTCCAGCGAAGCGGCGGTGCCCATTGCGGCCCTGCCGGTGCTGAAGGCTCCAGCGGTCAGTCAGTAACTCAATCAATCCTCCATCAATCACCGCCTGAAGCAGTGGCAGATATGAATCTGTCTTTTGCTTCAGGCATTTCTCATTTTTGGGATATATCCTGAAACTGTGGGCTGCCGCTGTATGGGGTATAAGTTGACACCCGTACTGGCTGCGACTCGTAGACCTTCCGTAAACCTCAAGATTCTTCACTGTTTCATTTGGCATGGCACACGCAGTTTGGCAAGGACTCGCTTCCAGCACGTTAGCCCTCAGCACCCTCCTGGCCGGATCTCTGGGGCAGGCGATTCCCGGCCCCCTGGAGTTGGCTAGCCCTCGCCCCGCCCTGGCCCAGTCTCCCCAGGATGAAGCCACCACGATTCGTGTCTATGACCAGGCCAGTCCGGCGGTGGTTGCTATCGACACCCGCACGGGCGGCGGCAGTGGCACCATCGTTGACGCCGATGGGCTGATTCTGACCAACGCCCACGTCATAGGCAGTGAGCGAGTGGTTACTGTTCGCCTGGCGGATGGGCGCACCTTTGAGGGGGATGTGGTCGGCTTTGGCGATAATCGCGTGGACCTCGCAGCAGTTCGAATTCGAGGCAATCCCAGCAACTTACCCACAGTGCCTGTTGCGGCTCCTGATTCGGTGCGGGTGGGACAGCGAGCCTTTGCCATCGGTAGCCCCTTTGGTCTGCAGGGCACCCTGACGGTGGGCATTGTCAGCCGCATCGATACCGACCGGGGGCTGATTCAGACCGATGCGGCCATCAACCCGGGGAATTCCGGCGGTCCCCTACTCAACAGCAGGGGGGAATTGATTGGGGTAAATACCTCCATCTTCACCACCAGTCGCAGCGGCGGCAGCGTGGGTATCGGCTTTGCCATTCCAACGGAAGCAGTGCAGCCATTTTTGTCCGCCGTGCGCAGCGGTCGGATCAACTCTTCAACCACGGCAGCCTCCCCCCGCAGCAGTCGCGACCCGGAACCTATTGCCCTGAATGGACCTACTGTAGAGGGCAGTTTGGACCCCAGCAGCAATGTGCTGCCCGACGGCAGCTACTTCAACCCCTACATCTTTGAGGGCACTGCCGGGCAAACGGTGGAAATTGAGATGACCAGCGACGAGGTTGATCCTTACCTGATTCTGCTATCCCCTGAGCGGCAGGACTTTTTCCTTGAAGATGACGACAGTGCCGGTGATTTTAACGCCCGGCTTACCATACAACTGCCCTACACCGGCTCCTACATTATTCTGGCCAATGCCTTTGCCCGGGGAGAATCCGGCAGTTACCAGCTGAGCCTCAGGGGAGAAGGGGGGGCCGCCGCCCCCAGGACGTTCTCATCGGATAGTCAGGCGGCAGCTCCCGGCGGCAACTATATTTTGCAGCAGTCGGGTAATTTGGGACCGGGAGATCGCACCCTCTCAGACAATTCCTACTTCAAGCAATACACCTTCCAGGGGCAGCAGGGCCAGGAGGTGACGATTCGTTTGAGCAGCCCCGATTTTGATACCTACCTGGTGCTGCTGGATGACGAGCGCAGTCTGATTGGCGAAAACGACGATGCTATGGGGGGCGGCACGACTAATTCTGAACTCACCGTCAGCCTACCCTATAGCGGCACCTACACTGTGATTGTCAACGCCTTTGACAGCACCGGCCAGGGCCAATTTACCTTGACGGTACAACAGCTTACCGCAGACCCAGCCAGGTAAAGAAGTCCTGGTGGGTAAATAACTCCAGAATCAGCAGGGCCACAAAGCCCACCATGGCAAACCGCCCGTTAATGCGCTCGGCGTAGGCATTCCAGCCGAAGGAAGCTTCCTTTTCAGGGGTAGTGGATTGGTCCCGCTCGGCCTCGGGAACGGTGGTTTCTTCTACGGTTGGGGTATCGGATTCGTTAGTCATGGGGATGCTCTCTCAAAACCAGGAGAATTCTAGCGTTTTACTGGTTGAGATCGCAGGGGAGACCTTTAGAAGTTGCCCCTCTCCGGTTTCGATTTCCTGCCTGAATGTCTACAGTTGCAGGTTTGACCCACCCCGCCCTCTGGGCACCCCTCCCTGGAGCTATCCGTTAGGCAGATCTCCCCTCACCCCCAAGTCCCCTGGGCAGGCTACGCCAACAGTCCCCCTCTCCCAAAATGGTAGAGGGGGAGGCCAGAAGGGGCTTTCCGGCCC
>CAZPYG010000186.1:0-9913 GCA_964590465.1 uncultured bacterium
CGGTCTACGTCCCGCTATTAACGCCGGTATCTCTGTATCCCGGGTGGGTTCTGCGGCTCAGATCAAGGCTATGAAGAAGGTGGCTGGTAAGGTGAAGCTGGAGTTGGCTCAGTTCGACGAGCTGCAGGCCTTCTCCCAGTTTGCCTCTGACCTGGACCCCGCTACCCAGAAGCAGCTGGCTCGGGGTCAGCGGCTGCGGGAACTGCTGAAGCAGCCCCAGTACTCGCCTCTGCCAGTGGAAGAGCAGGTAGCTATCATCTACGCCGGTATTAACGGCTATATGGATGATGTCCCCGTCGAAAAAGTCACCGAATTCGCCGTTGAATTTCGCAGCTATATGCGGAACAACAAGCCCAAGTATGCGGAACTGGTTCGCAGCGAGAAGAAACTGACGGACGAAATCGAAACCCTCCTGAAGGAAGGGATCGCCGAAGCCAAGCAAGCCTTCATGGCTACCGCCTAACAGTTTCCTGGGGAAGCCTTTGCTGATACCTCGGTAGAGGCTTCCCCTTCGATAATCGCTGAGGACACACTATGCCTAACCTAAAAGCAATTCGGGATCGCATTAATTCTGTCAAAAATACCCGCAAGATTACCGAGGCCATGCGTCTGGTGGCGGCAGCAAAGGTGCGTCGCGCCCAGGAGCAGGTGATTGCCACCCGTCCCTTCGCGGATCGTTTAGCCCAGGTCCTGTTCGGTCTGCAGAGCCGACTTCGGTTTGAAGATGCGGACTTGCCTCTGCTGAAGCAGAAGGACGTGGAAAGCGTTGCTATCCTGGTCATCTCCGGTGACCGGGGGCTGTGCGGCGGCTACAACACTAACGTTATCCGTCGGGCTGAAAATCGGGCCAAAGAGCTGGTGGCGGAAGGGGTTAACTACCGGTACGTCATTGTTGGCCGTAAGGCAAACCAGTACTTCAAGCGCCGGGAACAGCCCATTGATGCGGCCTTCACTGGCTTGGAGCAAATCCCCACTGCGGATGAAGCTTCCAGCATTGCCGATGAGCTGCTGTCGCTTTTCCTTTCCGACGAAGTGGATCGGGTTGAGCTTGTTTACACCCGGTTCGTGTCTCTGGTAAGCTCCCGCCCGGTGGTTCAGACCCTGCTACCTCTGGATCCCCAGGGCCTTGAAGCTCCCGACGACGAAATCTTCCGTCTAACCACCCGTGGCGGTGCCTTCCAGGTAGAGCGGGAAAAAGTCCCCGCGATTGAAGCGGCGTCCTTCCCCCAAGACATGATTTTTGAGCAAGACCCCGTGCAGATTCTGGATGCCTTGTTGCCTCTGTACCTGAATAATCAGATTTTGCGGGCTTTGCAAGAGTCTGCCGCCAGTGAACTGGCGGCCCGGATGACGGCGATGAACAATGCCAGCGAAAATGCCAAAGATCTGGCCAAGTCCCTGAGCCTGAGCTATAACAAAGCCCGTCAGGCGGCCATTACCCAGGAAATTTTGGAGGTGGTTTCTGGGTCCAATGCTCTGGGCTAGATTGTCTAAGCTTGCCTGGTAAATTAAAGTAAATTAAACCGGATCATGAGAGAGCTAACCCTATCGTTAGCTCTCTTTTTTTGTGGTTGGAATTAAAGACCTGGCCGACAGGAAAAATTGGCTTGCAAAGGAACTATTCTGCGGAATATCACCAATTGGTCATTCCACCCAGTGCTTAGCCCGACCTACGGCCTTCTTCCACATTTGGAAATTTTCCTGGGCTTGCTCTTTACCCTTGCCAGGTTTGAAGACCCGGTCAATGGGGCGGCTGTCCACAAGGGCGCGGTAGTCATCCCAGAACCCGATGGCGAGGCCTGCGGCGAAGGCAGCTCCCTGGGCGGTAACGTCAAGAACTTCAGGACGTTCGACGGGAATGCCGAGCACATCCGCCTGGAACTGCATCAGAAAGTTGTTGTTGCAAGCACCGCCGTCGACCTTGAGTTCGCGAATAGGGGTACCGGAGTCTTCGTTGACTGCATCCACTACCTCTTTGACTTCGTAGGCAATGGCTTCCAGCACTGAGCGCACTAAATGGTTGCGGCTGGTGCCGCCGGTAAGGCCGAGGAATGCTCCTCGGGCAGACATGTCCCAATGGGGGGCACCAAGTCCGCTGAGGGCGGGAACGAAGTAGACGCCACCGTTGTCGCTGAGGTTTTCCGCCAAGGGTTCGGTTTCGGCGGCGTTGGTAATTACCTGAATGCCGTCCCGCAGCCACTGGATGCAGGCCCCCGCGGTGAACATGCTGCCCTCAATGGCGTAGCCGATTTTGGGATGCTTCGCGTCCCCATTGGCCTGGGACCAGGCGATGGTGGAAAGGAGCTGATTTTGAGAACGCACCACCTCGTTTCCCGTATTCGAAACCAGAAACGCCCCTGTGCCATAGGTGCATTTCAGCAAACCGGGACGATCGCACCCATGGCCATAAAGCGCCGCCTGCTGGTCCCCAAAGATAGCCATAATTGGAATTTCGGCTCCAATGATGGAGGCATCCGTGTGACCAAACTCTCCGATACTGGGGCGAATGATCGGCATCATGTGGGGAGAAATGTCAAAAAGGGATAGCAAGTTTTCGTCCCAATCGCCATTGTCAATGTTGAGCAGCATGGTACGACTGGCGTTGCTGTGGTCTGTAGCATGGACCTGCCGTCCGGTGAGATTCCAGAGGACCCAGCTGTCCACAGTGCCCGCCAGCACCTGGTCGAAGTCCACCGGAGGATCGGTCTCCTTTTTCGCAGAGTCCAGTAACCAGGCCAGCTTGGTGGCCGAGAAATAGGCATCCAGCACCAGCCCTGTGCGTTTGTAAATCTCTTCCGCCTTACCCGCTTCCCGCAGTTGGTTACACATGGGCGCTGTGCGGCGGTCCTGCCATACAATGGCCTTACCCAGGGGACGACCCGTGGTGCTGTCCCACAGTAAACAGGTTTCTCTTTGCACCGTCAGACCAATGGCGGCAATATCCGTGGGCTTAAGTCCGGCTTTAGAGATAGCCGAACCCATACACCAGTCAATCTCATTCCAAATTTCGCGAGGGTCATGCTCGACCCAACCGGGCTGAGGATAGTACTGGGTTAGTTCACGGTAAGCCTGTCCGGCGATGTTGCTATCCCGGTCAAAAATAATAGCGCGGTTGCCGGTGGTGCCCAGGTCCAGGGCCATGATGTAGTTAGCAGTCATGGTAAAAATTGACGTCCTATCTGACAGCAGGTTCGGCGAGTCATGAAACGCCCATCTGCAATTAAGCCAGATGCTGGCAAAGCCGACGCTCAACTAAATCAGGTCCAACAGATTTTGGGCTGCCCATCACCGGATCCAGTGATAGCAACACCCTGCAATGACCCACCGATGTCTCTTCTATAGTGTTCAGGAGGAATGGGTGAAAACCGAAGTTGTGTAACGGCAAATTAACAAATTAACAAAAGGGAGTGAGGAAGCAGGGGAGCGAGGGAGCAAGCGTGGAAACATGAGGGGCAGATTTCAACCCTGCCTATACGGGGTGAGCGGGGTGAAGGGGATGGGGTGAGTGAAGGGGGTGCGGTGGATAGTTCGGTATCCTCGTCCTGTTGGTTTGAATTTCTTGTGAAACAATTTTTTTGGATGGAAATAATCGAAAACGACGCCATCCTGACTCTTAGCTGTTGCGCTTAAAAGGCTTGCCCCCTTGAAACGAGGACTCTGGATACCCCTGAAACGACTTCTGACCATGGTATTTGCCGCCGTCATGGTGGTGACAACTACTATGGCCTCCCCAGCTTATGCTCAGGCATCAGCGGCGGCTGAGGCGGCGATCGCAGGCAAAAGCTTTGTTGCCGCTGCGGTTCGCAAAGTCGGCCCTTCGGTAGTGCGGATTGATACGGAGCGCACCATTACCCGTCGCACTTCGGATCCTTTCTATGACGATCCCTTCTTCCGGGACTTTTTCGGTGGGCTCCCTCGCCAACCCCAGGAGGAACTGCTGCGGGGGCAGGGATCGGGATTCATTATCGACAATACCGGCAACATTTTGACTAACGCCCATGTGGTCAATGGGGCTGATCGAGTAACGGTTACCCTCAAGGATGGGCGCAACTTTGACGCCATTGTTGAGGGTGTCGATGAGGTTACCGATCTGGCCGTCGTGAAGATTGACGGTGGTGAAGACGATCCCCTACCCATGGCCATGCTGGGTGACTCGGATATGGTGGAAGTAGGGGACTGGGCCATTGCCGTGGGCAACCCTCTGGGACTGGACAATACCGTAACTCTGGGCATCGTTAGCACCCTGAAACGCTCTAGCAGTTCCGTTGGCATTCCCGGCAAGCGTTTAGAGTTCATCCAGACCGATGCAGCCATTAATCCCGGTAACTCTGGGGGGCCCCTGGTTAACCAGAATGGAGATGTGATTGGTATCAATACCGCCATCCGGGCTGATGCCATGGGGATTGGCTTTGCTATCCCCATCAATAAGGCGAAGGAAATTAAGGATCGGTTAGCCAAAGGGGAAACCATCGCTCACCCCTACATCGGGGTGCAGATTGCCGACCTCACTCCGGATCTGGCCCGTCGCAACAACGAAGATATCAACTCTGGTTTTTACCTACCCGAAGTCAATGGAGTGCTGATTATTCGCGTCCTGGAAGGCACTCCCGCCGCCTCTGCCGGCCTCCGCCGGGGCGATGTGATTCTGGAAGTAGACGGTTCCTCTGTCAGAACCGCTGACCAGCTCCAGCTCAAGGTGGAGAAAACTAAGGTCGGCGATACCATACAGATCAAAGTACAGCGGGGCGATCGCATCCAGACCGTCAAGGTTGAAACCGCCGAACTCCAGGACGAAGGCTAGTCGCTAGTAGGGTGGGCAGAGCCCACCTTTAACCCCTTACCGCAGCAGACTGATGGATGCCCTTTGATATTCAATGCCTGTCGGTAAGCTTTCCATCCTCTCGAGACCGCAAGCCCTAGACAACACTCGCTAACTAAATCAGGAGAAAACTATGCAATCCGCCTATGACCCCGACAAACGCAAACTGCTGAACTCCCTCAGCCACGGCTCGACCTTCTTTAATGCTTTAATTCTGACGGTCGGTATTCCCATTGCGATTCTTTTTGTCTTTGAAGATCCCGTTGTCAAAGACAGCGCCAAAGAAGCCATCAACTTTCATATCAACATGTGGTTTTGGTGGACCGTCTTCGGCATTTTGGCCTGGGTCCTCATTGGCCTGCCCTTCCTGGCAATTCTGGCGATTGTGCAAATCGTAATGCCGATTCTGGCGATTGTGAGTAGCCTCACAAATCCCGACAAAGTGTATCGCTATCCCTTTATTCTGCGGTTGCTCTAAGCCAATTGGGACTTCAACCACAGTAGGAACGGGCAAAGGGAAACAACATGTTCAGCTCCAGTAGCACCCTGGCAAAGGCCACATTCCCCTTAAGGAGCCTAAGCCCCGCACCCTCAGCCATGGATCGCAACAGCCCAATGCTGACGGTGCGGGATTTGTCCAGGGTGCTGCAAACTCAGAGTGAATAGAGCCAGACCTTAACCACCCAGCTGAACATTCTGTTCGTTGCTAATGGGGCAATTTTCACTTTCGCATTTGGATCCTGGGCTATGGCCTAGACCGCCCATGGGTAAATACCCAGGTTCATAGTAGCAGTCTGCTAAATCAGACTGGGCAACCCAGGGAGTTCTCTATGAGACGGGGCAAGGGAGTCTGAACCTGTTTCGGGTTTTTAAGAGATAGACCGAGCCTGGGCTGGATGTTTGCCTTCACAAAATTTTTTCTACCATTTTGCTGTTGAAAGCGGGCAGGTCATCCGGGTTGCGGCTGGTAACCAGGCCCTGGTCAACCACGACCTCTTCGTCAACCCAGGTAGCGTCGGGATTACGTAGGTCGGTTTGTAACGATGGCCAGGAGGTGACGGTGCGGCCCTTGACCTTGAATTTTGGGGACATGGATGAGGGTCCTGAATCGTGAGAACCGCAAGCGCAGTTAGATGGGACTAACTGCGCTTTTTTGTTGGCAAACAGGTTATATCGAATGACCGATGAAGATAGCGGCTAAAAAGCAGAGTATCCAAGTATTGCCAATTTTGACGAGATATCAACACAAGCCGGAGACACAACATTATCTCTAAATCCTCTCCGAGGAGGGGTGCCCGCAGAGCAGGGTGGGGCGGAGCTTTGACGAAAAGAATTTTTGACATGGATGAGTGCTGGACTGTTCGTGATTAACCCACCCCTGCCTACTTCGACGGGCACAGCACAGGCCTCCCTGAGGGAGATGACACACTCGCTTCGTTGATCACAAACTCTTATTCCAAATTTAGATTTTTCGACTACACAGGAGACTCCCCATGGCAACCCAATGCACCCATCGAGGCATCGGCTTTTCTCTGAAGAGAAAAATGCAGAACAGGCCGTTTGTGTCTTAGAATCTGCGGATTTTCCGATGGATCAGGTATCGATTTTGGCGAAGCAATTGGCCGATGATGAAGTAGCTGGTGGTGCAAAGACCGGTTCCGAAATCAAAGGCCGAGACATCAACACCACCAAGCAGATGCCCGAACAGACGGCGACGGGAGCCTTTTGGGGCGGATTGGTGGGCGGCATCAGCGCCCTGGCCTTTCCTGGTGCCGGTAAGGTTTTGGCTGTGGGTTCTCTGGGTACCGCCTTTGCCAGTCTGATCGCCGGTCAGGGGGTCGGTGCTGCCGCTACACAGAGCCTTAAAAAAGGGTTGGAATCCCTGGGCATTCCTGAGGAAAAGACGGGCAATTTCAGCGATCGCCTGGTCAGTGAAGACTTCATGGTCGTGGTAGACGGCAACCAGGAAGAAGTGAATCAGGCCGAATCGGTACTTGGCAAGAAAACCATTCAAGCCTGGGAGGTTTACCCCATTCCTGCCGGGTAAAGAGATTTTGTCCTATACCCTTAGGGTTTGGTTGAGTGTCAGATCTCTTCCTTACTATTGAGGATGCTCTACAGCCCAATTTTTAGACTGAGTACCAGTTGATATTTCTAGGCTAAATTGTGAGCTGAAAGTCTTCGATGGGCCCACCCCTGCCCCTCCCAGGAGGGAATGAATGCTCCAAAATCCGGCAGGTCTGGCCTTATCCCAATATTTGATAATCCAGTTCCAATGCAGACAGAAATTTAGTGTTGAGAAAAAAATCAGGAGATTGCTATGGCTACCGAACCCAGGACAGCAATTTTGGAATCGGGCCAGCACTTTGATCGAGTGCGCTCCCATACCTCAAATTCGGTCAACGAAAAAATTGACCAGAAAATGATCGGACAAGTCAAAAGCTACGCCAATCGGTCTAACGAAGAAATCACCCAGCGCATCCATGAACTGGAGACAGAATGGGATACCGAGCGAGTGCTGGAGGCAAACGCTTCGGTGCTGGCCTTTACGGGGCTGATGTTGGGGATTTTCGTGAACCAGAATTGGTTCTGGCTCCCCGGTATTGTGCTACCGTTCCTGTTCCAGCACGCAGTACAGGGTTGGTGTCCTCCCCTGCCGGTGATTCGTCGGTTGGGAGTGCGCACCCCCCACGAAATTGATCAGGAAAAGTACGTGCTGAAAATGCTGCGGGGTGATTTTGACCAGGTATCCGCCGCTGCCAATGCCGAACAACAACCGGAGACCCATTCGCTCCTGAAAGCCGTTAGAGCGTAACGGTTTTGCTCGGGCTTTGGGCGATTTCATGCCAATGGGATAGCGCTGAATTAAGGCTGGTGGGCAGTGCCCACCCTATGGCAAATCAAGGATTCTGGCGATTGGCGAAAGTCAATTTACGCTTATGTCAGTGACTTTCCATCTTACGCCTACAGGGGTTATTTCCCAGCTTACTTCAGTGACGATCTATCCAAATCATCCGCCTGAATGCCTAACAACATTCCCACCTACGTCATCTTTGGTCTGCCCGTGCTGATTGGGGCAGCGTTCCTCGCTCTGTTTCTGGCCGAGCGAGGATTCCCCCTGCGCCAACCCACCGCATCCCTGGGGCAGCGTTTAAAGGTGAATGCGGGAGTAACGGCTATTGCCGCCCTCCTCAATATCGGGATGGTGCAAACCGCCGCCTACTTCACCATTCAGGGAGCTGAAAGTCAGTCCTTCGGGCTGGTGCGGTGGTTGCCGGGGCCGCCCCTGGTGGGGGGAATCCTCGCCTTTTTGCTGCTGGATCTCACCTTCTACTACTGGCATCGAGCCAACCACGGCATTCCCTTTTTGTGGCGCTTCCACAACGCCCACCACATCGACCCGGATCTGGATGTCTCCACCGGCTTTCGCTTTCACTTCGGCGAGATGGTTTTTTCTGCCGGGTTGCGGGCCGCCCAGGTGGGGCTGATTGGGGCATCCCTGGGGACGTACATGCTTTACGAGCTGGTTTACCAGGTTAATACCCTCTTCCACCACAGCAACGTGTATCTGCCGCTGGAAGTGGAACGCCGACTCAACTGGCTCCTGGTCACTCCTCGCATGCATGGTATCCACCATTCCCAGATGCGGGAAGAGACCAACTCCAACTATGCTGTGATTTTTCCCTGGTGGGACCGACTGCACCGCACGCTACGGCTGAATGTGCCGCAATCGGCCATCGCCATCGGTGTACCGGCCTACACCAACCCAGGGGATAACAGGCTTACCCATGTGCTCAAGCCGCCTTTTCTGCGCCAGCGAGACTACTGGTTGCATCAACCCCAGTATTCGGCGGTTCGAAACCCTGAAGTTTTGGGGCAAGACCCCACTCGCATGGCCAGTCTGAAGGCGGCGACCGGGTAAGGTTCACCGTAAAAACAACTCTCAGGAGACTGTTCCTATGATTCGTAACTCAAATATCTTCTCTCGTGTGGCCTCGGTAAAAGGGATTGCAGCCCTATCTCTAGTCTTGACGGCTCTCGTTCTTCCGGCCTGTGGTGGCGTCGGTGAAGAAGAGGAAGGCATTTATAACGAAGGAGACGTTGGTACAGAAGAAGAAGTTTTTGAAGAAGAAGGCATGGAGGAAGAGGAAGGAATCTACGAAGAAGAAGGGGTTATGGAGGAGGAAGAAGAGCTCGGCGATGAGTAATTTTTGCCATCCTTTAAGAATGAGATGTTGATATAGCAAATTACACGCTGAATCAGGATTCTCGCAATCATTGTAGGGCGGGCGTCTCGCCTGCCCGTCCTAGGAAACTCTAAATACTCCCGGTTCCGCTCCATTTTACGGCTTAAAAAAACGGAATATGCCAAGTCCTGCTCGAGAACTACAGTTCTCTCTAAGGCAAAACTTTACTGCTGGACTTGGACAAGATTTAGGTCATCTCTTTAAGGAGCAAACATGAGCGTTCGACTTTTTGCGCTGATTAGCGGAATTGTTTATTTGCTCATTGGCATTCTTGGTTTTATTCCCGGGTTTGTAAGCTTTACAGATACCGCCCCTGACCTGGTACTGGATGCAGGTTATGGGGTACCTGTTTGGCCTTTTCCCAATCAATGTTCTGCATAATATTGTGCATTTGGCCGTTGGTTTTTGGGGTATTTTAGCCTATCTCAGCTATTCTGGTTCCAAGGGTTATAGCAAGGGATTGGCTATTTTCTATGGCGCACTCACGATTATGGGATTTTTCCCAATTCTGCGAACAACCTTTGGCTTAATTACTATTTTCGGTAATGACATCTGGCTACACGCTCTGACGGCCATTATTGCCGCCTATTTTGGCTTTTTTGCACGACCCAAACGCCCCACTGTCCGAGAGGAAGAAGCCCCTGTTGCCGGTCGGGATCGATATTAATTTCTACCCCACAGCTCTATCGAAAGACAGGTGAGGCAAGGAATGTTTCCCTTCACATTGAAAAGAAAAGTTATTTTACAAGGAAGCAAAGGAATTCAGTATGGCTAATTCCATCGAGTTTAAGCTGTTTGCCCCCTACAGTGAGGGAGCAGCTTTGCTGGGATCTTTTTCTGATTGGCA
>CAZPYG010000187.1:0-9799 GCA_964590465.1 uncultured bacterium
AGGGGGTGGGGGGATGGGGGGTTTGGGAGAAGGTGCGTGGGGTGAGGGAGGCCAGGGGGAGGATGAGGGGCCAGTGGAAGGCTTGTTGGCCGAGGTGGGTGAGACGATCGATGATTGTTTGAATGTGGGGGAGTTCGGCGGTGGGAACCAGGCCCAGATGGCGGTCAGGGATGGTGATGTCGGCCTGGCGGCGGAAAATGCCCGAAACGGGGAGGTCGATGGATTCGAGGGCGGTTTTGAGGAGTTCCAGGTGACGATCGCTGCCCACCCGATTGAGGATGACCCCCGCCAGGTTAAGGTCAGGATCCAGGGTGTGGTAGCCGTGAATAATGGCCAGCACCGAGCGAGACAGGCGGCTGCAGTCCACCACCAGCAGAACCGGCAGATTGAGCAGTTTGGCAATGTGGGCAGTGCTGGCCACGTCGGAGTTGCCCGAGGCCCCATCAAACAGGCCCATGACTCCTTCTACAACGGCGAATTCCGCATCTTGACAGTGGGTGGCGAAGGAATGACGGACGTAGGCTTCTGAAGTGAGGACAGGGTCCAGGTTGTAGCAGGGGCGACCGGTCACCCGTTGGTGAAACATGGGATCAATGTAGTCAGGGCCGACCTTAAACGATTGCACTCGCGGGGAGCGCTGCCCCAGGGCCGCCAGCAGAGCCAGAGTAGCCGTGGTTTTGCCGACGCCGCTACGTTCTCCGGCAATGACAACGCCGCGATTGAGAGTGGTCATAGTTAGTCTGCCTGTAATGGATACCAATTCCCTGAATCGTGACTACACCGAATGCCACTGAAATAAGCTGAAATTGACTTTCGCCAATCACCAGAAGCATTGATCTGCCGCAGGGTGGGCACTGCCCACCAGCCTTAATTCAGTGCCATTCATGACTACACCTGTTGCCCCCCTGCTCCCCAGAGCGACTCTGACCAGGAGAAACAGAATGAGTCCAAAGCGTCATTCATTCTGTCATATGAGATAAGGGGACCGTAGGAGAAATTTCCGCTTTTTGATCCTTCTCTGGGTTACGGACAAACTTTTCCCCTGCGTGGTAGGTTCACGGAATATAAACTGTCAGGAGAAGCCCATGGCTGAGGTTGAGATTTTTAGCGCTGCCGTTTGCCCCTTTGCCCAGCGCAGCCGCATGATGCTGCTCCAGAAACAGGTGGACTTTGAGGTCACAGAAATTGACCTGAACCACAAGCCCGACAACTTTCTGGAAATTTCTCCCTACGGCAAGGTGCCGGTTATTAAGCATGGGGGTACCCGGGTGTGGGAGTCGGCCATTGTCAACGAATATCTGGACGAGGTTTTCCCGGCACCGCCCATGCTGCCCGTTGATCCCGGTCTGCGCGCCCTGGCCCGGATCTGGATTGACTTTGCCAACACCAAATTCATTCCCGCCTTCTACAAACTGCTGCTCAGCCAGGAGCCGGATGCCCAGGGGGAATGGCGGCAGGAAATGACCCGGCATCTGCACTTCATTGAAGCCGAAGCCCTGGCCAAGCGACCTGGGGAAGGTCCCTTCTGGCTTGGCGACAGCCTCAGCCTGGTGGATATTTCCTACTACCCCTGGTTTGAGCGGTGGCCTGCCCTGGAGCATTACCGGGGGCTATCGGTGCCGGAGGATTGCCCCCGCCTGCACCGCTGGTGGCAGGCCCTGGAACAACAGGCCTGTGTCCTGGCCACGAAACAGCCGGGAGACTACCACATTCAGCAGTACGTCAAGTACGCCCAAGGAACGGCCTCCGGGGCTACCGCCAAAGACATGCAGCGCTATGACCAGGGGTAAGACACCCATGTACCTTAGCGTATGCTGCCTGCTGCCCTAGGCCGATTTCGCCCTCACCCTCAATACCCGCAGCAGGGTTTGAAAGTGGTCGGGCAGGGGGGCGATCGCAACCACCTGTTCCCCCGTGGCCGGATGCTGCAGCTCCAACCGTTCCGCATGGAGAGCCTGGCCCGGTAAATTCACCCCCACGTCGCGGCCTGACCCATAGGTGGGGTCTCCCACCAGGGGCATGCCGACGTAAGTGCTGTGGACTCGAATCTGGTGGGTGCGGCCCGTTTCTAGCCGAAACCGTAGCAGGGAAAAGTTGCCCAGTCGTTCTTCCATCTGCCAGTGGGTGACGGCGAGGCGTCCACCTTTTTCTAACGGCACCACCGCATTCTTTTTGCGGTCCACGGGATGGCGACCCAGGGGAGCATCGATGGTGCCGCGGTCTTCCTGGGGGGCACCGTAGACAACCGCGAGGTACTCCCGCCGGGCGGTCTTGGCTTTCATCTGGGCCTGTAGATGGCTGTGGGCCAGGTCGGTTTTAGCAACGACAATGGCCCCGGTGGTGTTCTTATCCAGCCGGTGGACAATGCCGGGACGCTGCACCCCGCCAATACCCAGAAGCTGATCGCCACAGTGGGCCAGTACGGCATTGACCAGGGTGCCGCTCATGTTGCCAGGGGCAGGATGCACCACCAAGCCGGCAGGTTTGTTGATGATAATCAAATGCCCATCTTCGTAGAGGATGTCGAGGGGAATCTCCTCCGCGGTGAGATCCAGGGGTTTAGCTTCTGGAATGGTGACCTGGATGCGATCGCCAACCTGCACCGCCACCTTTTTGTTGGTGCAGAGCTGATCGTTCAGTAACACATATTCCCAATCAATCAGCTTTTGAATGCGGTTGCGGGAAAGCGGCTTGATATGGGCCGTCAGCCACCGATCCAACCGTTCGGGATCCGCCTTTTCAACCGTTAGCTGTAGAGTTTCGTCAGCGATAGGACACCATTGAACGCAATGCCGAACTTCTATTTTATTCGCTGGTTGAATGCCTGAGATTGAATATCAGGGATCGAGGCAGGAGACCAGCAGAATCCCCGGCATAAGCATTAGCTGTAAGGGCGAAGCATCTGGAAGGAAATTGACGTGACTGCTCCCATGGTTTTTGCCCAGATGCTTCGCCCCTCCGGTTGGTACTTTCTTTCCCAGAGATCTTCTAAGTCCTTCACCTTAAGGAAAACCGCACTTCTAGCCGGATGGAGGACTCAGTTCCTTATTCTCATAAGACAGAAGCGCTGAATCGGAGGCATGCCATGGACCTGAAAACTATTTCCCTTGAAATTCCGGAAGGATCCAACATTATCCTGGGCCAGTCCCACTTCATTAAAACCGTGGAAGACCTCTACGAAATCATCGTCGGCACTTCGGCCCAGGTGAAGTTTGGCCTGGCGTTTTGTGAAGCCTCCGGCCCCTGCCTGATCCGCACCGCCGGAAATGATACTGACCTGACCGCTGTGGCCACCCGAAATGCCCAGGCCATTGGGGCGGGACACAGCTTCATCATTGTCATGGAGGAGGCGTTTCCCATCAATTTCTTGAACGCCATTAAGCAGTGCCCTGAGGTCTGCCACATCTACTGCGCCACCGCCAACCCGGTACAGGTCGTGGTGGCCGAAACTGACCAGGGGCGAGGCATTTTGGGCGTCATTGATGGGTTCTCTCCCAAGGGCGTTGAAGCCGAAGCGGACGTAGCTGCCCGGAAAGGATTTTTGCGGCAGATTGGCTACAAAATGTAATCCCGCTTAGTTCTCGTAAACCTGACGCAGCAGAATAATCGTGATGTCGGTTTGTTGGGCAATTTCCAGGGGAATGTTGCCCCTGAGCACCTGGCTCATCAGGTTTTCCCGGGAAGCGCCCATCAAAATAGCGTCGCTCCAGTATTTGCGGGAAAGTTGCACAATCGCCTCTGCCACAGATTCGTGATTGACCACATGGGTATGAACCGGACGGGTTAAGGTGGCTTCTAGCCCAGACGCCAGTTCTGACAGGTGGTGGGGGGTGAGGCATTTCCCCTCAACGGGATGGCAGATGCTGCAGAGGCGGACTTCAGGGCTTTGTCCCAGGGTGAGTAAGCCAGGTAGAAGTTCCTGGGCAATTTCAGCGTTGGGGCCGCCAGCGGTGGGAATCAGCCAGCGGTTGGGGGTAAAGTTGCGACCGGGGCGAACCACCATCACCTGGCAGGGGGCCTGGCGCACCAGGGTATCCACCACTCCGCCCATGACCCGACCGGGGGTCAGGGTTTGGCGATACCAGCCCATGAGTACCAGATCAATATGCCGTTCTTTGATCACTTCCAGCAGGGTACGCCCAATTTCGTGGGCCACCCGCACCTGAAAATGAATCGGCACATCGTTAACTTCAGCAAACTGGTTGACCAGCTGGCGCAGGGGTTCGATGGTGGCCAGGTCTACTCGGGTTTCAGCGGGGGAGGTACTGCGGGCCACCTGCAGCACATGGACGCATTCCAGCTCATAGTTAAAGTTTTGGGCGACGGCGGCAGCCATATTAATCAAGTAGTCCGCCACCTCGGGGTTAGCGATGGGCACCAGGAGTCTGCCTTGACCCGTGGCCGGTCCCTGCTGTTGGTACACCAGGTAAGAGGGTTGGGCCTGGGGTCCCAGTTCCTTCAGCTCACCGCTGACCTGGTCAGATTCGGCGCGAATGATGTCGGCCCGGGTAATGATGCCCACCAGCTTGCTACCCTCGGTCACCGGCAGGCGGCTGACCTTCAGGCGATTCAGCAGGTGCAGCACATGGGACAGACTGGCTTCCGGAGACACGGTGACCGGGTGGGAGGTCATGATGTCGTTGAGGGTACAGCGGGGGTCTAACCGCTGGGCAGTAGCTTCCCCCAGGTCGCTCTGGGTGATGATGCCCACCAGCTTGCCATCGTCGAGGACGGGGAAGCCCCGGTGGTGCGATCGCGAAAAAGCCTGCACCACCTCCGGCAGCTTCATCTGGTGAGACAGGGTTTCCACCCGACGCTGCATCAGGTCTGAAGCTTTCAGGTGAGCCCAGGGGTTATTGGCCTGGGGGATAGGATCCAGGTGAATGCCCTGGGTAGCCAGAAGCCGGTTATAGATAGACCCACTGCTGGCTTTGTCGGCAATCAGGTAGGCAATCCCCGACCCGATCATCAGGGGCAGCACCAGATTAAAGTCAGCGGTCATCTCAAAAACGATGACGATGGCGGTGATGGGCACCCGGGTGACGGCACTGAAAAAAGCTCCCATACCGGTGAGGGCATAGGTGGTGGTGCTGCCCAGGACCTCGGGCATGGGCCAGGCCCCAAAACCGGTGTAAACCCCCTGGGCCATAAAGCTCACCAGGCACCCCAGGGCGGCCCCTAATACCAAAGAGGGAGCGAAAATCCCCCCCGCCGCGCCGGAACCATAGGCCAGCAGGGTAAGCAAGAATTTGGAAATAAATGCGATCGCCACCAGCTGCCAGCCCGCCGACCCGGTGACTAGAAACTCCTGCAGACCGGTGTTATCCACCGCGGCAACCGGCAGAAAAAACCCCACAATGCCGGTAATCAGCCCCGCCAGTCCGATCCGCCCCGGCAACCCCAGACCTTTGAGCTGCCGAAAAAATGTCAAACTGGCGAAAATACCCCGGCCAAACAGGGCTCCCAGCACCCCCGCCAGTATTCCCAAAATTGCCAGAAAGGGCAGGTCGTAAATCGAGAGGCTAACGGTTGGGGCATCCATCACCAGATTCAGCCCCTGCCCCCCCAGCAGCCGCGACACCACCGCACCAATGAAGGAAGCCAGGATAGCCGTTCCCAATGTGAGCCCGGAAAAGTCCTGCAGCAGCTCTTCCACCACGAATAGCACCCCCGCAATGGGGGCATTAAAGCCTGCCGCCAACCCTGCCGCTGCTCCGGCGGAGATCAGCTGGCGGCGATATTCCGGCGACGTGGGCACCCAGCGACTCAGCTGCGCCGCCAGTCCTGCGCCAATTTGCACCGTCGGCCCCTGTCGCCCCAGGGAAAGGCCCGACCCCAGGGCCAGCAGGGTACTGCCCAGCTTTACCAGGGCCACCCGCAGGTTTAAAGGAATCGGCGCAAACCCCATCGCAGCCTTCACCTGGGGAATGCCGCTACCCGATGCTTCCGGGGCAAGCCGCTCTACCAGCAGGCCGGACAGCCATCCCCCCACTAGGCCAATCATGGGCAGGGCAATCCACTGGGGTAAGGTAGACGAGGTGCGCCATAGGGCCAGCCACTCGACCCCCTGCTTCAGGGAAACCGCTGCCAATCCTGAGACCAACCCAATAATGCACGCCTCTAAGATGGCAACGCGCTTACGGCTTAACAGGGGCTCCAGCCGCTTTTGCAGCATCATTGTGGAGTGTGCTTCTTATTGAAAGAACTCGGCTATGGTTCCCATTCTCTGAGAAAACGGGTTCTCACCCAAGGAATCTCCCGGTGAATTTTGTTAATGGCTTGTATTTAGTGACGATAAGGCCTGATCCAGGTCAGCGATCAAATCATCTACAGCCTCTAATCCCATCGATAATCGCAGCAAGTTTTGCGGCGTTTCCGTCCCTGCAGCTTCCATCGAAGCCCGATGTTCCAGGGTGCTGTGGGTACCACCAAAGCTGGTGGCCCGGGTAAACAGCTTCGTACTGGCGGTTACCGCCATGGCCCGGTCGCCATCGCCCTGAATTAAGACGGATAACAGGCCGCCGTAACCCGTCATTTGCTGCCGGGCAATGCTGTGGCCAGGATGATCGGTCAAACCAGGATAAAGCACCTGTTCCACCGCCGGGTGCTGCTGGAGAAACTCAGCAATAGCCTGGGCACTGCTGGCCTGCTGCTGCACCCTCAGAGAGAGGGTTTGCAAGCCCCTCAAGGTTAACCAACAGTCGAACGGTGACGGAATAACGCCCCCGATGGTTTGCACCAACCGCATTTGCTCAAACAGAGGATTGATTTGCCGAGCCATCACCGCCCCGCCAATCACATCGCTGTGTCCGGCCAGATACTTGGTGGTGGCATGAATGACGAAATCTGCCCCCAGGTCTAGCGGTCGCTGCAGAACCGGCGAGGCAATGGTGTTGTCACAGGCAAGATAGGCGTCGAAGCTGTGGGCCAAATCGGCTATAGCAGCAATATCTGTAACGGCCAATTGGGGATTGGACGGAGTTTCAATCAGAACCAGACGAGTCTGGTCGTTCCGGGCAGCGGCAACCGCTTCCAGGTCTGTAGTATCTATCAGCGAGAAGGCCAAGCCCCAGGGAGCAAAGATTTTCTTGAGCATTTCTTGCACCCCAAAGTAGACATTTTGGGGGGCAATTACGTGGTCGCCGGTCTGCAGACTTTGCAACAGGCTGAAGGTCGCAGCCGAGCCGGAGGCAAAGGTGATGGCTGCTGCCCCTCCTTCCAAATGGGCCAGGGTGGTTTCCAGGGCTTTGCGGTTGGGGTTGTCGCTGCGGCCATAGATATAGCCTCGACTGTAATTGCCGTCGGGATCTCGTTCAAAGGTAGTGGAGAGGTGGATCGGCTGGGTCAGGGCTCCCGTTGCTGGGTCATGGGGGCCGCCCCCGTAGATGAGTTGAGTGTTAAAGTCCATAGCCGTTGCCAGAATGGCTGGATGAAAGTTCCCACAAATTCTAGGCAACTGTGATGGAAGAAGACAGCCGCGCCGTAACGGGAAGTTTAGTTCCGGTCATGGATGGTGGCAAAATTATCTGTCGGTGGGGCATCCTGACAGCAGCTGTCCTTTAAGTTCCCCTTCCTCCTGATTGCCCCATGGATGCCCTGATCACCTCAATGCTCGTATTTATGTTTGGAGCCGCCGTCGGCAGCTTCTTGAATGTGGTGATCTATCGTTTGCCAGAAGGGCTGTCCCTGCTCCACCCCCCGTCCCGCTGCCCGAAATGCCACCACCGCCTGAAGCCCTACGACAATGTGCCTGTTTTCGGCTGGCTGTGGTTGAGGGGCAGGTGCCGCTACTGCAAAGCGCCCATTGCCATTCGGTATCCCCTCATTGAGGCATTTACCGGGTGCCTGTTCCTGGCGGCGTTCTGGCTTTTGGGGATAGGGTGGACCACCTTTGGCTACTGGGTGCTGCTGAGCTGGCTGGTGGCTCTGGCGTTCATCGATTTTGATACCCTGACTCTACCGAATTCCCTGACCCAGTCAGGCTTAGTGCTGGGACTGATTTTCCAAACCTGGAACGGTCACCTGCTGTCGGGTTCCCTGGCCGGTGCAATCCAGGGGCTTATGGCCGGAGTGTTTGCTGCCGTGCTGGGTATCTGGCTCTTCGATATTGTGACTATCTCTGCCTCTGCCGCCCTGGGTCAGACCGCCATGGGTGGGGGCGATGCCAAACTTGCCGCCATGATTGGGGCCTGGCTGGGCTGGCAGGGGGTCCTCCTGAGCGGTTTTCTGGCCTGCCTGGTAGGGGCCATTGTGGGCGGCGGTGCCATGGCGCTGCACCTGATCAGCCGTCGTCAACCCATGCCCTTTGGTCCTTTTCTGGCCGTTGGTGCCGTCATCACCATGTTTTGGGGACCGGCTCTAATTGGGGCTTACCTCAATGTCTTTTTCCCCACCCTGTAATTCCTCGAAGGTTGCGAAGAAACTCGGGATGCGCACGGGAGATTTTCTGACCCGCCTTACAGAATCTGGGTTGCTAGAATTGAAAGATGACAAGCACTACCTGACCCAGAAAGGAAAAGATGCTGGTGGAGAGTTCAGGATGAGTAAGAAATTCGGTCCTTATTTTATTTGGCCTGAATCTTTCTCTCTTTAAGCAATCGTAAGAGGGGCAAAGCGAAGCGTACCTATCCTAGGGCTATCTTCTGTACTAGTCACACAGTGCAGAAGCTGGCTTGACCTCCCTTGTGTACTAGTCGAGTAGTATAAAAGCTAACTCAACTTCGCCCTTGTACTGGTCGAGTAGTACGAAAGACTACCCAGCCGGTTATAGAAACAGGCTGGGTGATGAAAACCAGAGTTTTACTCAGCTTTTGTACCAGTCAGGCAGTACAAAAAGTGACTCGGCTGCTTCCAGAAACTGGTTGTCTATTGGATACCTCCTTTACGGCATGGTGCGTTTGCGGGTCATAACGCTGATGTATTCGCCGTTGCGCCCGGTGGGAAGAGGTTGGCTCCAGGCGATTCTTTCACAATATCCCAGGGTGGCCATACGATTAATGGCATCGACGAGGGCGCTGTAGTCGCCCAGCAGAATATGGCGCACGCTCTCCTGGTTGAAGGAGGGCAGGTTGAACTGGGGAGCAGCCTGAGCTACCCCGGTGGTTGGTTCACACATGACGGGTTTATCTCCGTTTTCGGTTAAGGAAAACGGGGAACTATCCAGATCCCTGGCCAAATAGGTGGCCTGTAGTGGTAAGGGCAAGATAGTGGGGATAACATTGATCCCAGTCATCTCGACTTACCTGGCTAAGCTCGGGATGATTAGGGGATTTGGGAGGCTGCCACCTCTCTCTTCCCCGACTGAAATCATTCCCCGCATTATTAAATTGCCAGATGTACGCTGAAAGTTCAACCGTATTGGTCAATCTAAATCTAAAGGGCTTCTGACTCCTAGTCCCCCTCGATTGAGTACATGGGTGTAGATCATGGTGGTCTTTACATCTTTGTGGCCCAGTAGCTCTTGCACGGTGCGAATGTCGTAGCCATTTTGCAAAAGGTGAGTTGCAAAACTGTGACGAAAAGTATGGCAGCCTACTCGCTTTTGAATTCCTGCAACTCTGACGGCTTGTTTGACCGCTTTTTGAAGACCACTTTCGTGAAGATGGTAGCGAACCACGATTCCATTGCGAGGGTCCCGGCAACGGGTCGAAGACGGAAACACAAATTGCCAATTGCATCGCTTCTCTCAGCCTGAGCCCACCGCCATAAAGCAGTTGAGCAATAAGCTGATAGACTCCTGACACATTTTGGAGAATGGTACGCACTTCTTCCATGGTCAGCACTGTTGGCAGCTTCCGAG
>CAZPYG010000188.1:0-9762 GCA_964590465.1 uncultured bacterium
GTTCTCATCTCGCATTGACTGTGCGCCTTGCTGTTGTTTGCACGCACAGCGGTTTGTGGTGGGCAGTGCCCACCCTACAACTACAACGTCTACTGCAAATTTTTATTCCTCAACAGGAAAACACACCATGTCACTCGATATTTTTTCCCTCAAAGACTACGTCGTGATCATCACCGGAGCCGGTGGAGCCATTGGCGGTGCCACCGCTGAAGTGCTGGCGGAAGCCGGGGCAAAGGTGGTGCTATCAGACTTAAATTACGAAGCCGCCCAGGCCAAAGCTGACGAAATCACCCAAACCACCGGACAGGAAACCCTCGCCCTCAAAACCGACGTGACGGACGAAGCGCAGTTGCAAGAATTAGTGGATGCCACCCTGAACAAATTCGGCAAAATTACCGCCCTGGTCAACAACGTCGGTTGGGGTGAATACACCCCCCTCTGGGGCGTCAGCACCGACTACATGGTGAAGTCCTACATGCTCAACACCGTCAGCAGCTACAACCTGACCAAGCTGTGCATGCCCCATCTCAAAAAAGAACCCAACGCCTCCGTTACCTTCTCCGGCTCGATGGTTGGGGTGACGCCTTCACCGGAATTTATCTCCTACAGCAACGCCAAGGCCGCCCTGATCAACATGGTGCGCAGCATCGCCGCCATGAGTGGGCCGGAAGTGCGCTGCAACACCATCGTCATTGGTTCGGTGGATAACGGGGCCGCCACCCTGGATGCGGGTTATGACGAAGCCATGCTGAAGCGCCTGGCCGATGCTTTTGTGATGAAGCGCCGGGGTGTGCCCCGCGACATTGCCCATGCCTTTAACTACCTGATTTCCCCTGCGGCTAGCTGGGTCACCGGCATTGAACTGCGGGTCGATGGCGGCGGTTCCTTTAAGAGCAAGATGCCCACCAGCGATGACAACTGATGGTTCAGTACTTTTGGCATAACGGCTGGTTGACCTGGGCTACAACCTCAATGCTGTCCATGATTGGCATAGCAACCCCAGGTTGGGCCCAGGCGGCTTTGCCCGTTGCGTTGCCAACCGCCGAATCGTCAGATGCAATTCAGCCCCTGTCTACCAACGCTCAGGATCTGGGATTTCTGGAGTTGGAATTCCCGCCAGCGTCAGGCAATAGCCCTGATCCACAGTTGGTGGGCAGTGTCCATACTGCAGAAGACCCGAATGCAGGATTGCGGATTCCACCGGCGTTTGGGGAAGGGTTGCCCATTGAGCAGGTGTTTGTCTACCTCCGCACCCCGATGGGCGACCCGGCGCAGGATGGAGCCCTGCAGCAACAGCTTGCCGATACCTTCGGCCTGCGGGCGGGCGGCAACTTCAGCCCCCTGTTTGCCGACCAGGGGTTGAACCAGGTGCAGCGGTTGCCATTCGTGGACTCTGCGGCATATCGCCTGTACGAGTCGAACCGTCCCGGTACGGTGATCCTGGCGCTGCTGGTAACGCTCCAACCGGAACAGGCGGAGGAAACACCCCCGGCCCAACCTCCGACGGGCATGGCGGTGAGCGGTCGCTGGGCGGATTTCCCGACCATTTACCAGAGCGATCGCAGTCTGGTGAAGATTACCCTCAACGGCGGCCTGGGCATTTTCAGCGACTCTAATCCCTGGTTTGGCAATGCCGACGATTTTGTCTTGAACAATCTGGGCGGCAACCCGGCCCTTTCGGCCCTGAATTCTCGCTATATCGGCCAGGAATTTTTGCTGACGACCCGCTATTTTCTGTCTCAGAATTTCATGCTGCAGGGGGTGGGGGCGATCGCCTTCCCAGGCAGCGCCATCCGGGATGCTGCCAACAACGACACCAGCCCCTGGGTCACCCTGCAACTCTCGCTGTTTATGTTCTTTTAGTCCTGATTTCCTCCGGGAGGTCATCACCATCATGAAACTCAAACTGACAATGCTAACCCTGTGTTTGCTGGGCTGCAGCCCGTTTCCTGCGGCCCAGGCTGTAGAACCACCCCCTCCCCTGGCCGAAGCGGTCGTGGAGGAGACAGGCCAAACCTTGCCCTGGGCAATGGTGACCTCAACGGCAGGGAAATACGTGGTGGATTTACCGGGGACGCCGACCGCACAAACCAGCACCAGTCCCCTGCTGGAGCGCGATCTGCAATGGCACATGAATTCCGTGACCATCCCTGCCGCCGATGACACCGATTTGTTCGAGTACTACCTGGTGGCCTATGCCGATGTGCCCCGCCGTTTGCACTATGACTTTTCCCAAAAAGACCTGTTAGAAGCCGCTACCACCAGCGTTGTGGATGACATTCAAGATGAGCAGCTGAATGCATCCCTGGTGATCGAGGAGGTGGCATTTCAGGGGCTCCCCGCCCGGTTACTCACCGCTCAGGGGTTGGGTCAGTATTTTGTCGCCACTCTCAGCCTGACGGGAGATCGGTTTTATCTGCTGCTGGCCATCGATGACGATCAGGCTAATTTTGAACATTTCTTCAACTCGTTGAGCTTAATTCCTTAACCGGAGGTTGTGATGAAACTCATTGTCAGTTTTGGTTTAGGTTTAGCCGTTTGCGCCTTGCCGTTAATCGGGCTACCGCCAGCCTGGGCTGGTGAAAGCCTGGGAAATGTCATTCGCGACAGCATCCGCGACGAAATTCGGGATGACATTCGCGATAACGTGCGTCGGGATATTTGCGATCGCCGGGAAGACCGAAACCGCAATCCTGACCTTTGCAACACGCTCGAAGACATCGATCACCTGCGGGATGGCATTCGTCGGGGCACTAATCGAATACGAGCCATTGATGCGATTTTAGATTAGGACGCTCTGTCGATGTGTAGTCGATGTTAGACCTCTGTAATCCCAATTCTTCCACCATTCGGGAAGCCTTAAAACAGCTTAAATCTCCAATTATTGTCGGTGTTGCAGGCGACAGCGGCAGCGGCAAGACTACCTTAGCTACGGGTTTTGGATCTACTCTGGTGCTGGAACCCTTCCCCGAAACCCGGCTGCTAGCGCAATTGATGGGCTCTGGCATCGAAAACGATGCCGATGCTTCTGGCTCCCCTGCAAGCAATTAGCCCATTACGACATGCGCCCTGTTAAAAAGCTACAACTGCCCAGCTGCAACTAAAGCTGAAAGACAGGTTGACCGTTCATCCAGGTTTCTAGCACGGTAATTTCGCTAATTTTTGTTGGCGTAACGCGGCGGGGGTCATTTTCAAGGATGACAAAATCGGCCAACTTTCCGGCTTCCAGGCTGCCAACTTCATGGTCCGAGTTCAGTTGCCAGGCGGCTTCTGAGGTGACGGCCCGAATCGCCGACTCAACGGTGATGGCTTCCCAGGGGGCGAGGGCATAGTCTGGCTCTTTTTGGGTGCGGCGGGTCACCGCAATTTCGATCATCTGTAACGGATTGGGATCGGTGACCATAAAGTCAGAGTGGAGGGTGAACCCTACCCCGGCGGTTTCGCAACTGCGGGCCCGGTCGAGCAGTTCAGCTTTTTCTTCCCCAAAAATCTGATCCCGGAAGGCAACACCCCAGTAGTAGACGTGGCCGATCAAGAAGCTGGCCGAAACGCCCAGTTCCTTCATGCGGGCAATTTGCTCATCGTGGAGGATGGAACAATGCTCAATTCTGGGCCGCAGCGATCGCAGATCAACGCCCGTAGATCGAACGGTTTCCAGAGCATCCAGCACATTATCAATAGCCCGATCGCCATTGGCATGAATCGCCAGTTGCCACCCCTGTTGCGATCGCTTGGTGGCCAGACGGGTCAACTCTTCCGGCTCGGTATAGGCCAGGCCATAGTTATCGGTGTTGAGGTACGGTTCCCGTTGCAGCCCGGTGTAGCCCTGGTTTGAGCCATCCGACACCAGTTTGTAGCCAGCAATGCGGGCAATCTGGTCCCCAGTCTGGGGTTGCAAGTCCATCTCATCCCACACCGAGTCGTAGGTATAGAACGGATAGGCCCGAATGCGGGTGGTTAACCTGCCGGTGGCCGCTGTGGCGTTCATCATCTCCAGGTCCGCAGGCCCCAGGCTAAATTCACTCACCGTGGTCAGCCCGACCCGGTTAAACTGAGCGGCAAGGTTGAGCAACGCCGCTACCGGGTCAGCATCGGCGATGGCGGGGTAACGCAGCAGCACCTGACCAAACGCCACGTTGTTTTTCATCACCCCGTTCAGCTTATCCTCGGCATCGCGCACAAATTCTGCGCCCGGTGGGTTTTCAACATCGGGGGGAATTTCCGCCGCCGCAAACGCCGCCGAGTTGGCGTAGGCTAAATGGCCCGACGCATTGAGCACAAAAATCGGATGCTCCGTAGACACCGCATTCAGTTCTGCAAAGGTGAGGGCCTCGGGGCCAGCCTGCACCGAAGGGTCAAAGTTACGGGCCGCAATCCACTCGCCGGGGGCCGTCGCGGCGGCCTGCTCCCGGAGAAAGTTCAACACCGCTTCGGTGGTCGTAAACCGGGCAATTCCCACATACTCCATCAAGTCGGCAATTAAGGCTCCGGTCACGGCGTGAACGTGGGGGTCCACAAACCCGGGCAAAACGGTTTTTCCGGCCAGATCAATCTGTGTCGCATTGTCACCAGCAAGCTGAAGCACCTCCTCCGTGGTCCCTACCGCCAGAATTTGATTGCCCCGAATGGCCATGGCCTCAACCACCGAAAACTCAGCATCCACCGTGAGAATGTTGCCGTTGACAAACACCGTGGTGGCGTCGGGGCCGGGGGTTTCGGTTGGGGTAGATTGCGCTTGAGCGAAAGATCTGGGACCCAGGGTGGCCGCCGCCCCGACGAGAAATGCCCCCGACCGAATCAAATTGCGGCGACTGATGAGATCGCCCAGAGTCGAGACATGTCCAAACACCTCCTGGGCAAAAGCATTCTCTCTCGCAGATTGAACCCAGGCATTCAGGGAGATACCGCAACACCCGCAGCTCAAACTGGGACGGGGCGACTGGGAATTGGACAAGGCGTTGGGTCGATAGTTAGCCATAGAGACAGGTACTTCCGTACATCACAGGTGAACAAAGTGGTGTGGGATAGGTTAATGCTGGTCTAACCCACTTTCGTCAGGCCGATAGGTTGTAATCGTCTTAAATGCGAATCAGGCAGCGGTGGAAAATGGGGTAAGGCAAGTTTCATTCTATGCACAGGTGTCGCTGTGTCCTGTTCCTATCAAATCATTGCCGTGTCCCTGTAAGCTTTGCACCAAATTTGCACCTTTCTCAGGTAAGCTAGCTGAGTTTTGGAAACCTGAGGTTCTGTAGCTCAGAATCATGCCGATGTCCCGTCCCTCCCGACTCCGCCGTTTTTTTCACACCAGCCTTGCCGCCGCATGTTTGACTATCGGTGGAGCCTTGCTTGAGGCCAGCCAGTCTCGCCCCGCCTACAGTGCTGAAGAAATCCGCATCACCACCACTGGGCCACTGGTATTGAGGTTGTCCGTCGATTCCCTCGAAACCTTTGCGGAAACCGGAGAAGTTACCGATGACCTGAAGCTCTATGCCCGCTTCATGAGTGATCCTCTGTTGCTGCAACTGCGAACCGGGCTAAACTTCAGGCTTCCTCTAGATGTGGTCACCGTGGATAATGTGGCCTACTCCCCCCTGGGGCGCGATGTGCTGTTTAACCTGGGCAAGGTGGTGCAGGCGACCCCCGGCGAAAATGGCCAACTCGCCCTAAGAGCCGCCGTTATTAACGCTGCCGCCAGTGCCGACCCCGAGGGCTGGACCCTGGTGGATGCCCTGAGGGCCTTCCCCACCCAATCCATTGACATTGACCTGATGGATCTGCTGGCTCTGCGGCAGGAACTGGCCCTGTACTTCAGCTACAACCAGGCGGCGAATGCGGCTATTCAGGCCCAGGCAGCAGCAGCAGCCTCGTCCCAAGCAAATCTGAATGTGGCCGGGTTACCCGACCTGAGCCAGCCCGGCCCCTATGCCTTTCAAAAAGACACGGTTACCGTTACCAATCCGGCCACACGGCAAACGGCGGCGGGGCTGACCGTCAACTACGATTTTGACTCCGATATTTACGTCCCCAGGGGATTGACCGAGCCCGCCCCCATCGTGATCATTTCCCACGGGTTTGGGGACGTCAAAGAAAGCTTTAGGTTTCTGGCGGAACATCTGGCCTCCTACGGCTTTATTGCTATCCTTACCGACCATGTGGGCAGCGACCTGGCCTACCGCCAGACCTACCTGGAGGGGCGGCTGAATACCCTGCTCAGCCCCATGGAGTTCGTCAACCGTCCTCAAGAAATCTCCTTTTTGATTGACCGGCTGGAAGAACTGACGGCGACATCGCCGGAGTGGTCTGAGATCGCAGACCTGACCCGCATCGGCGTGGTGGGCGACTCCCTGGGAGCCTCTACCGCCCTGGCCCTGGCGGGGGCCGAAATCAACTACGATCGCCTGGTCTACAACTGCGACCAGGAAAACGTCATCTTCAACTTCGCCCTGTATCTGGAATGTCGCGCCCGGTTTTTGCCGCCCCAAAACTACGACCTCAAAGACCCTCGGGTGAAAGCGGTCGTTGCGGCCCATACCGTCGGCGGCGGACTCTACGGACCCGAAGGGTTCAGCCAGATCGATGTACCCCTGCTGATGGTGGCGGGGGGCAATGACATTGTTTCCACGGTGGTAACCGAGCAGATTCACCCCTTCGTATGGACCCAGACCCAGCCCAAGTACCTGGCCATGTTTGAAGGGGGCACCCACTTTACCTCCAAGCCGGGGCGGGATGGGGCCGGAGGTATCTTTAAGCTGCTGGCAGGGGAACATCGGGATGTGGGCTCCCGCTACTACAAAATCCTCAGCATTGCCTTCTGGAATGCTCACCTGCGGGACCAGGAGGAATTTTTGCCCTACCTGACCGCCCGCTATGGCGACTTCATCAGCGAAGGCCAGCCCATGGCGATGGATATCATTACCAACCTGTCCCCCAGCCGGCTGGAAACCGCCTACGGCGGCCCACCCCCCATTCCCGTCATGCCCACGGCGATTGCTCCACCCCCCGCCCCTCGGGCAGAAACCATTCTGGCCGAAATTTCCCGCACGGGAGTGCTAAAAGTGGGCCTGCGCAAAGATGCCGCTCCCTTCGGATTCATCAACCGGGAAGAGGCCTGGGATGGCTACTGCGGCGACCTGGCCCTCTCTTTGGGCCGTTATCTAACAGACCACCTGAATCTGGATACCCCCATCCAGGTGGTCGAACTGACCTCCACCCTGGACAATCGCTTTGACCTGGTCCGGGACGGCAGTGCCCACCTGGAATGCGGCCCCAACACCATTCGCTCCGATGTGGCAGGCATCACCTTCTCGAATAGCATCTTCGTCAGCAGCGCCCAGTTCCTGATGCTGGCGGGTCAGGCAGAACGGGTTAATCCCAACCTGCCCCTGGAAGGGGTACGGCTGGGGGTCCTGAGCAACACCACCACCGAACAGTTTGTGCAAACCACCTACCCAGACGCTGAACCGGTCATCTTCTCGGGGCCAGAGGGACGCAAAACGGCGATCCAGGCGGTTCAGCAGGGCACCATTGATGCCTTTGTTGGCGATGGTATTTTGACCTACGCCGCGCTGCTGCTGGAAGGCAAACCCCCTGAGGAGTTTGCCCTGATTCCTGACCTGCCCCTGACCTGCGAGTTCTACGGGTTAGTGCTGCCCGACAATGACCCGCAGTGGCGCACGTTGGTCAATCAATACCTGGTCAGCGATAGCGAGAATGTCATCTCCACAGAATGGTTTGCCGACCTTTACCCCGAAACCCTTAATCAAGCGAACGTTTGCTTGAACCAGTAGCCCTGTCAAAGCTCTTCTCAGCAACCTCCATCAATTCCTATAGCACTTTTCATTCGGGTGAGGTACGGGCAAGGGGCTTAAGCCCCTTGTTCATAAGGAGTCTTTGTAATGCACTCAACCGAGAACCGCTATATATAAACCTTTATAAACCTTGTCCAAGTCCAGAAGTGGAGTTTTGCCTTAGCGAAAACTCTAGATCTCAAGCTAGCCCTGGTATAACGCTCAAAAGACAAGCGCTTCTCCGTCCACCCTTTTCATGAAGCAACTTTTACTGACACTGATGTTTACGGCAAAAGTTTATGTTCCAATGACTCCATTCCGATTCAGGCAGCTATCAAAGTTATCCTATTCTTTCACTATAGAAACTTTGGTATAGGGTCTTCTGCGATAGCCGTTACTGTAGGATATGTCTCTTGCCTGAATGAATACTTTGAAAGCCAATCTTGAAGTTGGCTATCCATTAAACATAGAATCTCAACACCACTGACATTACGAAATTCTGCACCGCACCAGCTAGCGAATTTATGCACAGAAAAATCCCCCCTTAGCTGGTGTCGAATTAGCACTGTACATGAAGGTCTTGAACAGCCCATAAACATCAGCCCACCGGACGCTGGTGATCAGGTCATGAACGGTTACTCAGCTGGTCGTTAGAGTTGAGAAGACAAGAGCAAAAGAGAATCCCAGCGATAGCTTAATTTCCAAAATGGCAGCCAGCATGGAAAATTGCAACAATTCTTTTCCCCAGCTTAATCATCCGGTTCATCCAGGTGCTCTGAAGCTTCCCGGTAGAGGTTGAAAATGTGGTTATCTTTCAGGCAGTAAAACACGCTGCGCCCCCGTTTCTGGTAGCTGACCAACCGCATGGTTCGCAGCACCCGCAACTGATGGGATACAGCGGACTCTGTCATGTCTACGGCCTCAGCCAGTTCCCCCACTCGCATCTCACCCAGGGTCAGGGCCGATAGGATGCGCCAGCGGTTTGGGTCCCCCAGCACTCCAAAAAACTCAGCCATGCGTTGGGCCTTTTCAATACTCAAAATGGCATCGACCGGCACTTCGGCCCCAGGCCCAGCACAGACCTTGCTTTCAGGGAAAAGGGAATCAGACATAAAGAACACGCCAGGAACATCAGCCACTCGGACCACTCGTTAACAGGAAGCAGCCCACCCAAATCTTAAAAAAATTGGTTTTGATACCTGAACAAGCATTCAGGTGTTATAGTTAAAGCCTGAACACCTGTTCAAGTATCTGCTTAATTCTATCCGATAAGGAGATTGCCATGACGACCGTTACTCAAATGAAATGTGCCTGTGAATCCTGTCTCTGCGTTGTGGACACCAGCAAAGCGGTTGAAAAAGAGGGTCACTACTATTGCAGCGACGCCTGTGCGAATGGTCATCCCGAAGGTTCGGGTTGTGGGCATACGGGATGCACGTGTCATAACTGATGGGGGCAAAGGGCAAAGAGGGTACACGGTGCAAGAGCGGTATAAGGTGTACGGCTCATGGCCATCAATCATCTCGGTATAAGCACCGTGAACCGTACACCTTTTATTCCATATCGCTTGAGCGGTTACGCCTGGCTGGGACATGTCGCATCAGGATTCCCTGGCTGGGGCTGAAGAGTAAGGCGGCCAGAAACCAGGCCAGGACTGTCAGGGCGATCGCAGGTCCGCAGGGCACGTCAAAGTAGTAGCTGATATACATGCCGACTACGCTACCGCTGGCCCCCAGGGTAGCTCCGACTGCCATCATCCAGTGGAGTTCTTTGACTAATAAATAGGCTGTGGCAGACGGGGTTACCATCAACGCCACCACCAAAATTACGCCCACCGTCTGAATGCCAGCCACGATGGTGAGGGTAATGGCAGCCATCAGGCCAAAGTTCAGAACCTGTACGGGTAACCCGGTCGCCCGCGCCCCAGCGTCATCAAAGGTGAAGTACAGCAGCTCTTTGTAGAACAGCTTAATCA
>CAZPYG010000189.1:0-9668 GCA_964590465.1 uncultured bacterium
AGGGGGGTAGGGGGGTAGGGGGGGGAGATTGCTGGTTAGTTGAGAGACTGCCTATGATGGGTTTCGTTGCCTTTGTTGAGTTGTGGGTTTCCCATGGTTTATGTCCGTGGATCGTTTGCGGTGGGATTGCTGGGTCTGGTTTTGTTGCTTCCTCTGGGGGCCTGTTCTCCTTCTAATCAGGAACAAAGCGCCGCTGGAGGGGAGGGGGCAGCCGATGAGGAAGTGATTCCCCTGACGGCGGGGGCAATTCCGGACCAGGACCCGGAGCAGGTGCAGCGGCTCTACACCAAGCTCGTAGACTATCTGGAAGCGGAACTGGGGGTGCCGGTGGAGTATGAGCCGGTGACCGATTACGCTGCTGCGGTGACGGCCTTTAAGGTGGGGGATCTGGATCTGGTGTGGTTTGGCAGCCTGACAGGGACGCAAGCTCGCTTACAGGTGGATGGTGCCCAGGCCATTGTGCAGCGGGACATTGATGAGGAATTCCACAGTGTATTTATCGCCAACACCGGCACCGGGTTAGAGGACCTGTCTGAAATTGCCGATCTGAACCAGCTCAAAGGGCGGACCCTCACCTTTGGCAGCGAGTCTTCCACTTCGGGGAGACTGATGCCCCAGCACTATCTGCAGGAAGCAGGCCTTAATATTGATACAGACTTCAAGGGGGCAGTGGGCTTTTCGGGCAACCACGACGCAACCATCAAGCTGGTGGAGGCTGGCACCTATGAGGTGGGTGCCCTGAACGAACAGGTGTGGGAAGCTCGTCTGGCGGCAGGGGCTGTGGATGAAAGTAAGGTCAGGCTAATTTGGCGCACCCCGCCTTACCCCAACTACCACTGGGTCATTAACCCCAGTGTGGCAGATCGTTACGGCGAGGACTTTATTGAGCAGGTGCAAACTGCCCTGGTCAGTCTTGACCCTAATGTGCCAGCAGAGAAGGAGATTTTGGACTTGTTCGGGGCGGGGGCGTTTATCCCAACGGATAACGATAACTACGCCGAAATTGAAGCGGTGGGGCGGCAAATTGGCAAAATCGAGTAGTGGGGAGCCGATTTTTCGACTGGCATCCGTCCGCTGTCGATTTGGCTCCGTGGTGGCCCTGAAGGACTGCAGCCTGGAGATTTATGGCGGCGAGCGGGTGGCGCTGATTGGCCCTAGCGGGGCAGGCAAAAGTACCCTGCTGGGTTTGCTGAATGGCAGTTTGGTCCCTTCGGAGGGAAACGTCTGGCTGTTGGGTCACAGTCTGCAAAACATTAAACCTGCAGCCCTGCGGCGGCTGCAGCGATGCATTGGCACGGTGTACCAGCAGCACCATTTGGTCAGTAACTTGTCCGTTATTCACAATGTCAATGCCGGGCACCTGGGGCGTTGGAGCCTGGCCAGGTCCCTCTGGTCGCTGGTGTGGCCCCAGGAGGTGGAGGCAGCCGCGCGGGCGTTAGATCAGGTGGGGATTCTGGAAAAGCTTTACGTTCGCACTGATAGGCTATCGGGGGGGCAGCAGCAGCGGGTGGGTCTGGCCAGGGTGCTGGTGCAAGACCCGTTGGTGATTCTGGCGGATGAGCCGATCTCCAGCGTGGACCCGGAGCGATCGCGGGACATGATGGACTTGCTCAAGTCTCTCAACCAAACAACGGGCAAGACCCTGGTCATCAGCCTGCATGATGTGGAGTTTGCGGTGCGGTATTGCGATCGCATCATTGGCCTGCGCCACGGTCAAATGTTGTTCGATGCTCCCACTTCAGCCGTCACCCCTGCCATGATGAATGCCCTGTACCAGCTTTGAGAGTCGCCCTCTTCCACCAGGGGAGTTGCCCCAAAATAAGCCAACAGTGCTTTATCCCTGAGGGGCTGGGCCGCAGTCAGCCCAATAAAAACTTAAATTTTCATCCGCAAACACCTTTGTATAGAAGAATATATACAACCGCATCCGCAACAGGGTAAAGATGTTGGGCTGCCTCGACTAAAACCGTCTGCATGAAAATCGCCACCTGGAATCTGGAGCGGGTCGAACCCCAAACACCTCAATCAGAGCGACAGCAGGGTTGGATACAGAGCATCGACGCCGATATCTGGGTTTTTACCGAAACGGACCAGACCATTTCTCCAGGTCCCGCTTATCGCAGCATTAGTAGTGGCCAACCCGACCGTTCTGCCCGGGACGGGGAACGGTGGATTCAAATTTGGGTGCGGGATGGAGCAGCCAGCCCCATTGACTCAGCAGATACAGCCCGCACCGCCTGCGCCCTGGTAAAAGCCAAAAGCGGACAAACCTGTTTAATTTACGGTATGGTGCTTCCCTGGTTAGGCAGCACCTGGCGCAGCTACTCCGGTGGCGAGTCCTTTGCGGCGGCGCTGCACCACCAGCAAAAAGACTGGCAGCGGTTAATGGCAGATTATCCCAACATTCCGTTTTTGCTGGCCGGGGACTTCAACCAGGATTTGAACAACCTCCCCTACTACGGATCACGGCGCAATAAACAGGCCCTGCGGCAGGCCCTGGCGGATAGTGATCTGGAGTGCCTCACCTGCGGCGACCGGGACCCCGTGCAGCGAGTGACCGGGGGGCAGCATGCCAACATTGACCATATCTGCTTCTCTTTGAATCGAGGCATCAATTTTCTGGAATCCTTCGCCTGGCCCCAGGAATTGGACGCTCTGCGGGGCATTTCGGACCATTTTGGAGTTGGGGTTGAAGTTGAACTCAACCTGCAAGGTTAAATTCACAGTTTGAAAACCTTTTCCTCCCCCTGCTGCATCTCGCAGACCTGATCACGAAAGCCGATGCAGGCAGACTGGGACCCGCCCCGGTCAAACTTTATGGTCAGGGTTTCATGGTCAACCTGGACCGATAGCCAGTGGCAGTGGTAGCGAATGCGGAGGCGAATGCTGTCCAACTCTTTGGGCAGCAGGGGATTGAACCGCAGCATGTCTTGCCGCATTTCCAACCCGGTGTGCATCCGCTGGATCAGGTCTACGGTGCCGGCCATGGCCCCCAGGTGAATGCCCTCCGGGGTGGTGCCGCCCTGGATGTCGTCGATGTCGCTGTGCAGGGCTTCCTTGAAAAGTTTCCAGGCCCCTTCCCGGTCAGATCGGCCCAGTACCCAGGAATGAACGATACGGCTCAGGGTTGACCCGTGGGAGGTGCGTTCCAGGTAGTAGTTAATATTGCGGGGGATGAAGTCTGGATCGAAGGGATAGCCCATGTGGTCAAACAGAGTTTCCAGCATTTCCGCCGAGAACAGGTAGAACAGCATCAGCACATCGGCCTGCTTGCTGGCTTTGAACTGGTTCACGTCAAGGTCTTCGGCTTCCAGAATCCGGTCCAGGCGCTGGATGTCGCCGTATTTTTCCTGATAGCCTTCCCAGTCGAATTCCTTCAGATCTCCATAGCCTTCGAACTGGCTGATAATGCCGTCATCATGGAAGGGAATGACCATGCGGCGGCTGATTTTGTCCCACCGCACCAGTTCTTCATCGTCGATGTCGAGCATTTCAATCAGTTCGGTGCTGCGTTTTTCATCCAGCAGGTTCAGCACCTGGGAGGCCCGATGCAGCACCCACACCGCCATGACGTTGGTGTAGGCGTTGTTGTTGAGGCCCGGTGCGTCGCTGTCGGGGTAGCGGGTGTGGAACTCGTCTGGCCCCATGACGCCGCAAATTTCGTAGCGATCGCGCTCGCCGTTGTAGGTGGCGATGCTGGCCCAGAAGCGAGCCAGTTCCAGCAGCATTTCGGCCCCGTAGTAGGCCATAAATTCCGTATCCCCAGTGGCCTGGTAGTACTGCCAGACGTTATAGGCAATGGCCGCGTTGACGTGGCGCTGGCGGTTTGAGTTGTCGGGAATCCACCGCCCTGAGCGGGGGTTGAGGTGCAGCACCTGGCTTTCTTCCCGTCCGTCGCTGCTGCTCTGCCAGGGATACATCGCCCCCCGATAGCCCGACTGCAGGGCCAGATGGCGAGCTTCATCCAGCCGCCGGTAGCGGTACATCAGCAGCGACCGGGCCAGCTCTGGCATCCGCAGGGTCAGTAAAGGGAAGATGAACAGCTCATCCCAGAGAATATGGCCCCGGTAGGCTTCCCCATGCCAGCCCCGAGAGGGCACCCCCACATCCCGATCAATCGTGTTAGGAGATACCGTCTGCAGCAGGTGCAGCAGGTGCAGCCGCAAAATCAACTGAGTTTTAGAGTCGCCATCTTCTAGCACGATGTCGGTAATGCTCCACAGGTGCTCCCACCGGCGCTGGTGGGACTGACACAGTTCGGCAAAGTTACCCGCCCGCCGCACCAGTTTCCGGGCCGCCAGGTTGGGGGTGCTGATGGCAAAGTCTCGAGAGGTGTAAATGGCAACGATTTTTTCAACGCGCAGCTCCTGGTGCTGGTGGCAGGGCACCACTAACCGCTGGCCAATGCTCCCTTCAGATTCTTCGCCGTGGCGCTGAGTGGGCACCAGCACGTCGTTTTCGTAAACCCGGGTACGGGCCGCCTGGGTCATACAGATGTGGGATTGGGTGGTCTGTACGGTGAGGATGACGGCATCTTCCCCCTCATAGCCGCTATCCAGAATTTCCAGATGCTGCCCGTTGAGCTGGCGGTACCGCTCCACGTTCTGATTCGTGACCATGCCATCCAGCCCGGAACGAATTTCGATTTGCCCCGACCAGTTGAGGGCAGTAATCCCCCACTCAATCGCCGCCAGGTGGGGGTTGGCCATGTGCACCAGCCGCCGACAGGTGAGGGCAAATTCCCGCTCATCGCTGTCGCGGAACTTAATTTCCCGCTCTAAAATCCCCTGGTAGAGATCCAGCCGGAACTTAAAATCCAGCAGATCCACATCATCCAGGTCGAACCAGTTGCCGCCTTCGGGCCGGAACGTCAGGGGTAGCCAGTTGGGCCAGTTCACCAGGGACTCGTTTTCCAGAACGTGTCCGGCGATGTCGGTTTCCAACCGGTTGTAGCCTCCGGCCAGGTAGGTGCCGGGGTAGTGGGGACCGCCGGCATGGGCTTCCTCAAACGCACCTCGGGTGACGAGGTAGCCGTTGCCCAGGGCACAGAGGGCTTCCCGCAGGGATTGCTGGTCAGGGTCCCAGTCGGTGTAGGTGAGTTCCCAGTTTTGGATGTGTCGGTTGGCCATGGTGTGGGGATGGGGAGCGGGTAAGGTGGGTGGGGATTAGGTGGGGCTGGGGAGTTGCTGCAGGAGGGTCTGGAAGAAGTCATGGACGGCGTTGGTGTCGGGGAGGAGGTACTGGGCCTGGGTGTCAAGGTCAGAATCGTCGGCACCGACAAGGATGGTGATGCCGTGATCCTTTAGGGCGCGAAAGGCGTCTTCGTCGGTGGTGTCGTCGCCCAGGTACATGGGCACCACCTGGGGCGGGGTGAGGTTCAGCTTGTGCATCAGCCACTGGATGGCGTGGCCTTTGTCCCAATCCACGTCGGGCTGGAGTTCGAAGATTTTTTTGCCGCTTTTTTTGCGCAGGGTGGGGGCATCGGCGTTGACGGTGTCCACCACCTTTTCGATGGCGTCAGTGGGGACTTTGGCGTTGCGGTAGTGGATGGCGATCGCAAACCCTTTTCGTTCCAGTTTTACTCCTGCCATTTCCGCCAGCTTTTGCCGCAGCTGCTGTTCCGCCTGGTCCAGGTCGGGCAGGCTGGTCTGGGCATCCTGCTGCTGCATGTGCAGGTCGCCAGGACCGGCAATGTCGAAGCCGTGACTGCCGGCATAGTAAAGGTTATCCAGACCGACCATGTGCCGCACGTCTTGCAGGTCCCGCCCGCTGACGATGGCAACTCGGCAGTGGCGGGCAAGGGATTGCAGGTGGCTTCTCATTCCCTCATCCAGTCTGGCCTCCTCGGGCTGATCGACAATTGGGGTAAGGGTGCCGTCGTAGTCCGTGAATAGAGCCAGTTCATGGCCTTGCAGCCGCTGCCGGATTTCTTCTATCTGCTCCAGGGCGTTAGGTGGGGGGGTGGAGTTCTGCAGGTCCAGGTTTCCCAGATCGGTCACAACTCGGTCGGCTCCATGGGTCAGCAAATCCTGCCGCTGGTTGCCCTGGCGATCGACCCCCACCACCAGGCCGAAGTTTCCAGCCCGTCCGGCCTTAACCCCTGAAATGGCGTCTTCAAAGACTATCGCCTGAGCGGGTTCCACCCCCAGTTCTTTGGCGGCTTCCAGAAAAATATCCGGGGCGGGTTTGCCTGTAAGGTCGAGCCTGGCAGAATCGACGCCATCCACTTTGGTGTCAAACAGATGCAGCAGGTCGGCGTTTTCCAGAATCGGCTTGCAGTTGCGGCTGGAAGAGACCACTGCCGTCTTCAACCCCTGGGCTCGCCACTGGTGGATTTTCTCCACGGTGTCCTCATAGACATCCACCCCTTCCGTCTCCAGCAGTTCCAAAAAAATCTTGTTTTTGCGGTTGCCCAGACCGCAGATGGTTTCCCGGTCGGGAGGGTCGTCAGGAGTTCCCTGGGGGAGATGGATGTCGCGGGACTCTAAAAAGCTGCGGACGCCATCGTAGCGGGGTTTGCCGTCCACATAGGTGCGGTAGTCAGAGTCGATGTCGAAGGGGGCGAGGGATTTCTGCCCTGGGGTGGAGTGCTGTTTTAAGTACTGGTCAAACATTTGTTCCCAGGATCGGGCATGGAGCTGGGCGGTTTTCGTAATCACGCCATCGAGGTCTAGAATTACGGCCTGGTAGGGAAGGGGTGACATAGGAGGTAGAGGGCGGGAACTTACTTGCGGCAGGCTGGGCAAGCTATTACGCCCCAGCAAGCACTCCTAAAATACCGAGAAGAGATTTCTAAAACATCCCACCAATGACTGGTTTTAACCCAAGTCCAGCTCGAGATCTGTAGTTTTCTCTAAGGCAAAACTCCACTTCTGGACTTGGACAAGGTTTAACTGTATTTTTTACCCGGTATATCCTGGGAAGATCAAACCCAGTGCCCCTACAGTTCAATTCTGTGAGTTCCGACTACTGCCCCCGTCTGCAAAGCTGGATGCTCAGTACAGGACAAACTACCCAACCCCTACCTGCCCAGGACTGTGGGACCATCTCCCTTGGGGTCACCTCAACACGGCGGAGCCGATCTCCTGATTCATCATTCAAGCAGGAACCAATACTTCATCTTCCCGGAGTTCAATTCACCCCATATCGCTAACAATCACCAGTCTATAAAGAATATTTAATTCTTGAAACTTTTTATTTGTTATCACGTCTTCTAATGTCTAATGGATAATGAGTAAGCCCCCTTTATTAAGACCCCTAGAAATATGACCCTTGTTTTTTTAGGCGATAGTTTATTGGATGTTGGGAATTTAAGTGATTTATTAACTTCCCTGGGGACTCCCACCCCCTTCCCCACTCCTCCCTATAGTGAGGGCAAACCCTCCAATGATTTGGTTTTAGGAGAAACGGTCGCAGAACAGTTGGGAATTGCTCCTGAATCAATCGTCGCCGGGTTCAGGTTGCCCTCCAGTCCGTTGGAGGTGAATCCCCTGGAAGAGAGTGTGAGTTATGCCGTTTCGGGGGCTACCACTGGTTTGTTTGGTTCTGCTGGCAATGACCTGGATATGCTGCCGATTGGTCTAAAGGTTCAGAGTTTTCTTTTCAAAAGAGATCTGCTGAATTCTATAGAAGCTGCTTTTTCAGAGGATCTTTCCGGTTCCCGAAAATCGGGTCTACTTTCGGGGCAGCCAGCCTTCTTCCTGAATCGGCCAGATGTGGTTATCAGTGCTGGCAGCAACGATATTTTTGATGTTTTGGTTGATTTAGAATCTTTTGCCAATGTTCTTTATACTCCCACGACGGTTGATGATAAGCAACTAAAAAACAAACTGGTCTTTCAGGTTGTCAGTGAGTTATATGAAACTGTCAACGGCCTCAGGGGTTTCGTGGATGATGTGGTCATTTTTGGCCTGTCTAAACTCGGAGATACTCCTTTTTCCATTCAGGTCGATGGTGCGGTTGATGCCCTGCTTCCGGGGGATTTTTCCGGGCAAACTCGGGCGTTTTTAACGGAGGTTGCTGAGGCGACCAACGCCCTTTTAATCAAAATTTATGATGGCTTCAGCTTGGGCAATGACCAGTTGTTTCCCTCCATGACCAAAGTCGCCCTGGCTAACTACGCCGGCACCTTAGACCCCGGCATTAAGAATTTTATGGTATCAGCGGGTTGGTGGGATCATTCCTCTTTAGACCTTCTGGCCAATCCGTTTGGTCAAACCACCAATGGTTCTCCGGAAAATATTTCAGATTATTTGCTTTACCACTTTAATAAGTGGGATCCGGTTGAAAATGTAAGCGTTATTGATGGCATTGAGGTTTTCGAAGATGGGTTGGCTAACTGGGTGAACTCTTTGCCCCCAGAACTGGAACCAATTTTAGAGATCTCTTACCTGGATTACTTAAATCAGTTAGCGGCAGGAAACCCTAACAATTTACCCACCGATCTGATTGTGGAACAGTTTGCTTTTGTGGATGGTTCACACCCAACCTCTGATCTCAATGGATTTTTGGCTGAGGAGACTGTTCCCCAAATTTTGACTGATTTCCCTGATTTTGGTGTGGGTTAATGACCAGATGGACCCGGTATACCCTGGCTGCTAGCCCAGGCAAGCCATCAGATTCTGGTCAGGGGTGGTAAATTGACTTCAGCACCTTCGAGCCTCCCCTTTGCAACAAGCTATTGCCCAGCCAAATGCCCAACACCACACCCAGCGCCAAGGGCTATGGAAACGGGAATCCAATCTATCTGTATGCATCCCTTATGACAGGATGTCACTGAAATCAATCCTGGCGTAATGGCCAGAAGTCTCGATCTACCGTAGGGTGGGCTCTGCCACAATACTGTTCGGATAAGGTTCAGGTCGGTATTCGTACTGAGAAATTAAGCTGAGGTCGAACGGTTCCGCTCCCCGGATGGGAGCGTTTGCGGGCGGGGAATTTCGCTCGAGGCTTTTTCACCACCCGTGGATTACTGCGCCCCGGTCGGGGTGGAATGCGTTGTTCTGCTAACTCGGTCATGAGCCAACTGAAAAAAAATCCCGTTCGTGAGGCCGAGCGCTCTGAAAGGCGGGCACCGCTCGACGTAACACACGGACACTGCCGGTAAAGCTGAGGTGTATCCGAATAGTATTGGGTGGGGCCTACATCCTCACCAAAGGCAATCAGCGAGACAATCTCCGGTTCGTCTTTGGCTTCGACTGCCAGGGCATCCACAATACTCTCACCGAGGAGCAGGTGGAGACGATGGTCAGTCAGCTGGAATCGGGGCTGAAGGATCTCCCGGCAGGGGAACGGCTAACCGTCCATCTGGGTTCCTTCTCGTCTGACCAACTGCGTCAGCAGGATCTCACCGACCTGGCTCGTTTTGCCCCCAGCGATGCCCTGAAGTTCTTGCTCACGGCAGAACGAGCCAGGGTGCAGCAGCTCACCCAGCAGGGCTTACGCAAACCCAAAACCCTGCGGCTCTATGTCACCTACACGGTGCAGAGCAGTACGGAAGGGGCACAGGATGTCATTGAAAAGCTCATCTCCAGGGGCGAAACTCGCTGGAAGTCCTTCACCGGAGAGCTGCAATCCGCCAAGAACCAGCGGCTGCAGGCGGTGCTGACCAAGGCGTTTACCGATGGCTTTCTGCAGTGGGAGCAGGTGCTCTCCAACAAGATGGGCCT
>CAZPYG010000190.1:0-1598 GCA_964590465.1 uncultured bacterium
CAGGAGATTGCCGATCTGGATGTGCTCGATATCCAGGGCTTTGGCTTCCAGAGCCAGGGTAGTAAGCAGCGCAACCTGAGCCTGCTGGCCTCCTTTAACCTCAGCCTGAAACGCCTGCCGCCGGAGCAATTGACCCAATTCGCCTGGCTGGGGGTGCTGCCGGAAGACATTACCCTCACTGAAACCATGGCCGCCACCCTGTGGGAGATGAAAGCACACCAGGCCAGAACCCTGCTGCGCTTTTTCAAATCACGGGCGTTGCTGCTCTCGGGGAGCAGGCAGTCAGACCAGACCCTGGGCTACCGGCTCCATGACTTGATGCACGACGTGGCCCGACACCTGCTGGTAAGTGACCCCCAGGCGAGTCAACCGGGCACTTTACCTGGCTTGGGGTTGACCCTGCCCCAGGCCCATCAAGCCTTGCTAGACCGCTATCGCCGGAAGCTGCAGCAGGGGCTCTGGCACACGGTCCCCAGTGATGGCTACATCCATGCCCATCTAACCTGGCATTTGGAGCAGGCCGAACGGATAGAGGAAATCCACCAGCTCTTGCAGGAAACTACTTCTGATGGCAAAAACGGCTGGTACCAGGCTTGCCAGGACCTGGGCCAGGTGGCAGGCTTCATCAGCGACATTGCCCGAGCCTGGCGACTGGCGGAAACCCACTTTGCTGAGAACCCGGCTCAAGCGTTGGGGCTACAGTGCCGCTATGCCCTGATGAAGGGATCCCTGAATACCCTGATGGGGACGATTCCCCCGGAGCTGATTGCGGTGCTGGTGTCGGAGGGCATCTGGCAACCGGCCCAGGGGTTGGCCCATCTGCAGCAGATTCCCAAGCCCTGGCGACAGGTCCATACCTTCAAAATTCTGCTGCCCTCCATTCCCGACACCTTGTTGCCCGAAGCCCTCAAGGTGGTGCGTTCCATTCCCGATCAGGTATGTCGTTCGGTGATGCTGGTTAGCCTCTCCCGGCGAATGCCAGAATTGCGAGCGGAGGCACATCAGCGGGTCAAAACCATTCCGGAAGACTTCCAACGAACTGTCTCCCTGGGGTGTATGGCCACTTACCAGCCCAGCCTGTGGCCTCAGGTGTTGGATGAGGTGAAAGCTGCACGCCCGGAGCGGGATCAGGGTTCCATCTTGAGGGAACTGGTAGAGGACATGCCCGAGGAGGTTTTGACCCAGGCCTGGACATTGACCACAACCATTCAAGATCCCTATGCCCGTGCCATCGGCATGGCTGCTATCGCCAGCCAGAATCCCGCTTTTATTAAAGATGCACTGGAGCAAAGCCTGGATGCTGCCCGCCAGATTGAAAATGTGTATCGACGAGCCTGGGCGCTCACGGCCCTGGCGACTCTGGAACCCTCTCTCTGGCCGGAGGCCATCACCCAAATCCGCAAAATTGAGCATGAATTTGCCCAGGTGAGGTTAATCAAAACCATGGCTCCAGATTTTCCTCCTGAGGTCGTGCCAGTGATGATAGACATTGGACGAGGGATACAGAATGAAGCTCGTCGAGTCATTGCCCTGGGAGCCCTATCCACTCGGGAACCAACCCTGTGGGCTGAAGTACTGGCCGATACCCAGGTCATTCG
>CAZPYG010000190.1:1698-9662 GCA_964590465.1 uncultured bacterium
CAGGATGAGAATTGGAGAGCCCAGGTTATCCGAAACATGGCAACAAAGTTTCCCCAGGAGATGTTGCCGGAGGTGGTGACGCTGATTTTTCAGATACAGGCGGACTATTATCGGGCCTATGCACTGTTGGAAGTCTTGCCCCGGTTAGACTTGTGCGAATTGACACACCCGCAATGGTGCGATGTTCTGCAAACGCTGGCGTCGTTATCGCGAGAAGAACTGCTGGAACTGGTGCCTGCACTTACTGACAGCTTTTTTGCCCTGGGGGGAGACGCGGCAATTATTGAGGTGGCCCAGGCAATTCGGGATGTGGGGCAACAGTGGTGAAATGTTTCGCGGACATCCCAAGATTAAACTAGCGCAATGTGCTTGAACTCCAGGAAACTAGAGAGTTAGAAAATTGCCATAACAAATCCTGAAGGTTTGAACATTCAGGCATTAGGCTGGTCACAATTAAATTGACCCTGAAATCGAGGATCGGGGAGCATGGTGGAGTTTGACCGGCGATCCCTGTTAAAGCTAACAATTGGTAGCAGTTGTGTCCTAGGAAGTGCAGTATTTCCCACTCTCCTGGCAGGGCAGGCGATTGCTTGGGGAACGGTCTTGCCAACGCTGTTGGGAGACCTGGCAGCTGGTATTACAGCCAATGCAATTGATGCTTTGATAGATGACCAGGAGAGTGAATGGACATCCATAGAAACTCAGCATTTGACCGAAGCGGTTGGTAAAGCCCTCGCTGCCGTTATCACCCTGGCTGCTGAACAACAGCGAGGGCAAATCCATAAGGATCTCAAAAAGATTGCTGCCCAGGCTATCCACAACTGGGTCACTATCGCCAACCAGGAACTAGCCCAAACCCGCTATCCGGAACTGCGGGAAGGTCGCCTCGATAAGTTTCTCGCGCCAGAAGAATTAAGCCTGACTCAGCAGGGCAATCTCACCGTCGAAGAATGGAGCGATATTTTCATTCGGCTGAATATGGCGGCTCGGGCAGGCAAAGGCGGCTTTGCGATTTCGGCAGAGGTGCGGCAGCAGGTGGCGGAGTTGCTGCACACCACTTTCCCCAAAGCACTGCGAGAAACCTTGAAGGAAGATTTTGTCAGCAATGGCAAAGCCTTTGCCGGACTCACCCTGCAATTGCTCACCGGGATGAAGGTAGAACTGGCACAACTGCAAGAGCCTCTGGACAGCCAGGGGGCAGACATTACCCAAATGCTGGAGGCTGTGATACATCTGGAATCCCAATTGCAGGCATCTACAACCCAGCAAGTTGCCCTGTTCCATAAAATTGGCCAGAATATCGACTCAGGGTTTGCAGCAGTCTGTCAACAGTTAGGCGTTGCGGAGCTTACCATTTCCCGGTTGATTCAGGGGATGGAACTTACCCTGGATGAGCTGCGGATGGATGTTGCCAAAATTTTGTCTCGGGTTGATCCGGCCAAACCCGAACTGACCCCGGCAGAATGGCAGTTGGTGGGGCGCAAGATGCTGGCCGAACGGCAGGCGTTGACCTCGAATTTGTTTACCCGCGAGAACGACATCGCCCTCAATCGGGTGGATGTCTATGTGCCCTTGGGACTGGTAGAGCGGCGCAAGGTTAAACCGCCCGCCCGTCGCCCTGAGCAGGAGGCTGACCAACCGGAGCAGAAAACTGACCAGCCAGGACAGGAGAGTAAACCACCGGAGCAGGAAACCATTCGCCCGATCGCGGAGGCGGAGTTTTTTCAGCAGGTGTTGCGGCAGGGGAGAAGTTCCAAAAGCCAGGGCAAACGAATTGCCATTATTGGCGAACCGGGGTCGGGGAAGACGACGCGGTTATTGGCGATCGCGGATTGGCTGTTGGCTAACCAATTGGGCTTGCCGGTGTGGGTACCGTTGCGGGCCTTGGGCGATCTCAGTGTGGGCGACTATCTGCGGCAATGGCTGCGGGATGCCACCGGCCAGGACACCCTATGGGATGACTTTTTGGCGCAGCTCGATGCTGGTCGGGTGTGGCTGTTGCTGGATGGCTTGGATGAATTGACCGGGCGGGTGCAGGCGGAGCACAAAGCACTGGTGACGGGGTTTTGGGCAGCGGCACGGATGGTGCTGAGCTGTCGAGTGAATGTGTGGGATATCTACCGGGGGGCGCTGGATCAGTTTGATGAATATCGCAACCTGGAGTTTGAGTCAGCCCAGATTAAGGACTATATCCAGAGCTGGTTTGGGGCGGCGGCGCAACCGGAGGCGGGGCAGGCCCTCTGGACGGAATTGCAGGAGGCCAGCCGTGCCCAGTTATTGGATTTGATTCGCAATCCGCTGCGGTTGTCGCTGTTGTGTTGTGTGTGGTTGCAACAACAGGGGGCACTGCCGGAGACCCAGGCGGGGCTGTATGCCCAGTTTGTGGCCTGGGTGTATGAATGGAAGCGAGCGGTGGTGCCGACGACCCCGACCGGGCGACAGGCATTGCAGGCCAAGCTCTCGGCACTGGCGTTGCAGGCGATGGCGGTGGATGAGGCGACGGGGCGATCGGCGCGGTTTATGCTACCGGAGGCGTTGTTAACCGAGGTCTTCGGCGGCTTGGATGATCCACTCTGTGAGCAGGCGTTACGGCTGGGCTGGCTGAATCGGGTGGGGACAGCAGCCTCGGGGGAAGCGCTGTTTTCGTTTTACCACGCCACCTTTCAAGAATATTTTGCCACCTTGGGCATTGAGGATTGGGATTATTTTTTGCCCCGCAACCATGGGGATCGCCCCGTACCGGGGAAAGCCTATCGCATTTTTGAGAAGCAATGGAAACAGGTGATTTTGCTCTGGCTGGGACGAGCTGATATTCCCATTGTCGATAAAGAAGCATTTATTCAAGCCTTAGTCGAATTTGAGGATGGAGCTTACGGTTTCTATGGCTATCAAGCCCTTTTCCTCGCTGCCGCAGCAGTGAATCAGTTTCAGACTTGTTCCTTGGCTGATGAGATTGTGAAAACAGTAGTTAGATTAGGCTTTGGCTACTTCAATGAAGAAAAGCAAGAATGGCAAACTTTTTTGGAGCCAATCCAGGAAGGAGCAAGAGAAGTTATTTCAGAAACGATTCGACCATTGGCGATCACTGAACTTGTAGAAATCCTCCAAACCTGTCCAATCGAATGGATTCCGCGCCAGGCGGTAGAGTATTTAGGGAAAATTGCCCCTGGCGGCAACGCAGTATCAATCAAGGCTTTGATTGACTTGATTGATACTACTGAAGCCAGAGACACGCGGTTAGAAATGATAGAACGTTTGATGCTAGAAGTGATAAAATGTTTGATGAAAATTGCCCCTGAAGACCCAGCGGTGATCAAAACTCTAGTAAAATTTATCCCCATTACTGCGAATACAAGCACTCAGTCGCAGATAGCTCAAGTCTTAAAGACAATTGGCTCGGACAACGCAGTATTGATCAGGGATTTAGCACGGCTGCTCGGTACTACGGATGATGATAAAATTCGTTGGTGCGCAGCAGATTGTTTGGGGGAAATTGACCCCGGCAACCCTATGGCGATTGATGCTTTAGTGAACCTCATTCACACCACTAAAAATGAATGGATTCAATCGTCGGCAGCAGAGAGTCTAGGGAAAATTGACCCAAGCAATCCAATGACGATTCCAGCTTTGATAAATCTCATTCGTACTACCGAGTCAGAATACACGAGACGTTCGGTAGTGGAAAGCCTAGCAAAAATTGCTCCTGACAATCCGACAGTAAGCTCAACCTTGATTGACATCCTTCGTACAACTACTAATGCCTATAAAATTCGATTGTCGGCAGCACAGAGCTTAAAAGAAATGAACGAAGATGGTTCAGAGGTGATTGCGGCACTTATCCACCTACTATAGGATTTTGATAGATGAGCCTTCGTCAAGATTTTTTATACTTTTATGATTTTCGTAGCTTTCCATGGTCTTGGTTAAAGGAAATTGGCCAGACAAATCCTAGCGGGATTGCAGCCCTGAAAGATATCCTCTCCACTACTGAGGATGATGACACTCAATTATGGGCAGCCTGGAGCCTGGGGATAATTGACTCCAACAACGTGGAGTCTATATCCACATTAGCGAAACTTATGCGTAACACTAAAGATGAAGATACTCGGCAGGAGGCAATATTAAACTTAGGAGAACTTGCTGGAAAAGCCTCTGAGGCAATCTCATCGTTGGAGAATTTCCTACACGCTGCTGAAGCGTCCACGTTTCTGACTACTGAAGAGGAAAACACTCGGCAGCAGGCAGCAGCAGGTTTAGAAAAACTACGTCAGACCAACGCAGCGGCGATCTTGGCGTTGGAACAGATCATCCGCAGTACTGACCATGACCAGACTCGATGGCGGGCAATACTGGGTCTAGGAAACATCGATTTGAGCCACCCCCTAATACTACCGGTCTTAGAAAATTTCATCCGCACCACTCAGGATGACCAGACTCGATTGTGGGCAGTACAGGGCTTAGGGGTAATTGATCGCGGTCACCCTCTAATACCCGTGACTATAGAAAACCTCATTCGCACCACTCAGGATGAAGCTACTCGCTTGGAAGCAGCCGAGGACTTAGCGCAAATTATCCCCGATCACTCCTTGGTGCGCTCAACGTTAGAGGAGATCTTCCGCACCACTAAAGATGACTGGATTCGTCACAAAGTAGCCTGGAGCCTGGGACAAATCGATCCCAACAACCCAGAAGTGATTTCAGCTTTGATGGAAATTCTCCGCACCACTGAAGATGAAGATGCCGGCTGGGAAACAGTGCGGAGCCTAGAGGAAATCGGCCAGGGAAACTCCGTAGTGATCTCGGCCCTGATGGATATCATCTGCACCACCGCGAGTGAAGCCAACCGACTGCAGGCAGCCTGGTGCTTAGGAAAAATTGGCCATGGCAATCCAGAGGCAATTAAGGATCTGGTAGAAATTCTCCGCATCACCAAAGCTGAATGGATTCGATTGCGAGCAGCCTGGTGCTTGGGTACAATTGATCCAACTCATCCAGAAGCGATCAATGCCTTGGTAGAGATTCTACATACCACGCAGGCAGAGGATACTCGGCGAAGTGCCGCAGTGAGCTTAGGGCGAATTGATCCTGGTAATCAACAAGCGATCAAAGCGTTGCTGGATCTCATCCAGACCACGCAGGCAGAAGATACTCGACGAAAGGCGGCATTGAACTTAGGCATAATTGACCCCGGTCATCCAGAGGCGACTACCGTTCTAGTCAATCTCACCCGCACCACGGAGTCTGAAAACACTCGACGGCAAGCAGTGCGGAACTTAGGTGACATTGCTCAGGGCAACCCAACAGCGATCGAGTTGTTGCTAGAGGTTATCCGTACCACTAAAGATAAAGCCACTCGACGGCAAGCCGCAGAGAGTCTAGTAGCCATTGGCCAGTGCAACCCAGATGTGACCATGGCTTTGGTAAAGCAAATCCGCACTACTGAGTCTGAATACACTCGGATGAAAGCGGCAGTGCTTCTGGGGGAAATCGACCCAAAACACCCGGTAGCAATTTCAACTCTGGTCAACATCATCCACACCACTGAAGATGAAGATATCCGTCGAGAAACAGCAGAGAATCTAGGAAAAATTGCCCCCAAACACCGGGTAGCAATCTCAACTCTGGTTAACATTATCCACACCACTGAAGATGAAGATATCCGTCGAAAAATAGCAGAGAGTTTAGGGAAAATTGATCCTGAGAACTCGGAAGCTATTACCGCCTTGATGAATCTCATCCGCACTACTAAAGATCGCGGAATTAGATGTAATGCGATAGAAAGCTTAGCGGAAATCGGAGAGGGTAACCCAGCAGTTATCGAGGCGTTGGTTAACTTTATCTGCACGACTGGAGAACCGGAAAATGTGCTGCATGAAGTAATAGAGATTTTAGGAATAATCGCCCCAGGCAACCTACTGGCAATTTCGGCATTGGAGGAGAGCCTTCGCTCTACGGAAAATGTACACATTCGGGAGGAAGTGATATTTAGTTTAGGAAAAATCGACCCAGGCAACCCCATAGCAATTTCGGCATTGGAGGAGATCCTCCACACCACCGAATGGGCACACACTCGGGAGAAAGCAGCCAAAATTTTGGGAGAAAACGACCCAGGCAACCCAGTGGCGATCTTGGCCTGGGTAGATACTCTCCGCACGACTGAATATAAATACCTTCGAGAAGAGATGGCAGAACGCCTAGAGAATATCGGACAAGACAATCCGATGGTAATTTCAGCTTTGGTGGATCTCCTCCGCACCACTGATTTTGACGATTCTCGACAGCAAGCGGTAAAGAGTTTGGGAGAAATCCTTACCGCACCGGAACAGTATGCTGGGGTGGTTGCCGCCTTAAAAGACAACCTCAGCGACGAGGTTCACCAAAACGACTTTAAGCGGTTCCGTGAATGCTACAAAGTCATATGGAGCTGTGCTGAAAATCTCTCTTACCCCGATTTTTATCAAGCTTGGCACGACCAACTCCCCACCACGCCCCATCCTGAAGTCGCAGCCACCACTCCTGTCGGTGCCACCCCCGTCACCCAACAACTCAACCTGGCACACTTGCCGGAAAGCCTGAACCAAGCCATCCAGTCCGGCCAGCCAGCCCCAACCCACCAACTGATCTGCATCGATGGCAGCCGCTTCAGCGACCCCAGCAATCCCGCCCCTCAGCTCTACACCGCCATGAAAAAGGCAGGCTGTCCCCCCAGCCCTGATGGTCGCCCCCGTTCCATTGGCGACCTGCAAGCCTATTGCGAAGACGACCTCAGCGCTGCCGCTCCCGTCGCCCTCCTGCTGTATGAAAACCCCACTGGCCCCGAACCCCAGGGCTTTGAGGTGGCGGTGTTGAACCAACTAGCGCGGTTTGAGTATCCCCCTGTTGCCGTCGTAGTCCCAACCTTGCTGGAGGGTTGTCCATTAACGCAATTTCTAGAAGCAGATCCAGATCTGGTCAACCAAATCCTTCAATGGTTGCAAAAACTGGAAAGATAAGACGAGATCTTCGTATTGCAAACCCTCAGGGAATAGTTGCTATGTCAAGGTTTGGGCAGTTCTAATTCCGATGAAGTCATAAATTTCCCCATTTAGGCCGCACAATGCCAAGCTCATATTTGGCTTAAGGCATGTCATCCTCTAGCAAATACCGACGATCCTTGAAACTTGGTAGCGAGACGAGGGGTCGCCCATACAAATGCAGATGATAAGTTGGATGCTCTCCCTGATCAGCATCAATGGCGTGAATGGCATCGGGTTCCAAAACAAGACTATCCCCTGGCCCAACGAAATAGTCAGAACCTCTAGCAACCCGTCTCTGCTCTGCATCAGTGATATTGAAAAGGATGTTGTACTCCTTGCCCTGAATGCCGACAATGACCGCCCAAGCCTGATGGTCGTGGGGGCCAAACCCCAAACCAACACCGTCAGATATTAAATAGAGCGAAGGTCCTCCCTGGGAATCCACAAAAATGTCGTACAAGTTTTCATGGCCTGGGGGAGCAAGAGGGTACTGATCCTGAGCCCAATGGATGTTCGAAGACAACTCCAACAGTTCTGTAGCAATTTGCTGTAACTGTTGACGGTTTGGGGTAGCGGAGCCCAACCGGGACTTTAAAGACTGAGTAAAGTGGCACAATGCGTCTGGCATAAGTAGATTCTTAATTTCCCCAACTTTGCTCTGCTACCGCTTCAATTCTATCTACTTCTCATCCATAGACCGACGGGGCTTAGACCGACCACTCCGAGAAAGATTGTAAGACTGGGAAAACGCCTTCTTCCGAGCACTGGTCACCCGGCCACTCTGGTAATCAGTATCCAAATCCTCCAAAATGCTCTGTTCCTCCAACAGTGCTTCAGAAGGAGCCATACAGGCCATGGCCATGCGAGCATTCTGCAAAGAGGCACTGGCTGCTGCGTAGTCACCCCGATCAGTAAATTCAATCGCCTCTCGCCGAGCCCGAGCCGCCA
>CAZPYG010000191.1:0-9499 GCA_964590465.1 uncultured bacterium
ATTCCCACTGAGATGTCGGTCAATCCGGCAGAAGATCAAAGACGGGAACTGCAGGCATCTACCATTACAGGGGCCCTGGAGGGACTGGCTACCGTAGGTTTTATTTCCGTTGGTGTGATCAGCACCCTCAACAGCTTCAACATTTCCACCAGTTCTCTACTGGCTGGGGGTGCGATTTTGGGTTTTGCCATTTCCTTTGGGTCTCAGAGCCTGGTGAAAGACCTGGTCAACGGCACACTCATTTTGTTCGAAGACCAGTTTGCCGTAGGGGACGTGGTCGCCATTGACGATGATGCCGGAGTGGTAGAAAACGTCAACCTGCGAATTACCCAGATACGCAATACCCAGGGGGAACTCATTACGATTCCCAATAGCGCCATTAGCCGGGTCAAAAACATGACCCGACTCTGGTCGCGAGTGGACTTTGCCATCGAGGTAGGCTACGAAAATGACATCGACGCGGTGATTCATTTGCTGCATCAGGTGGCCCAGGACATGTACCAGGAAGACGCCTGGAAAGAGCTGATTTTAGACCCTCCCGAAATGCTCGGGGTTGACCAACTCAGCCACACCGGTATGACATTACCCCTCGTCTAAAATTTTCGGCACTTTGAAGAAGTCTGCTTCCCGGTCGGGGGCACAGTTGAGGATGTCGTCCCGGCCCCCAAACGGTTCCAGGCTATCGGATCGGGTCACGTTACTGACCTCAATGGCCCGGGTGGTGGGCTCCACATTCTCGGTGTTTAACTCTCCAAGTTGCTCAACATACTCCAGAATGCTGCTGAGTTGCCCAGTGAACTGCTCCTCTTCCTCGGGGGACAATTCTAACCGGGCTAAAAGGGCTACTTTGCGAACCTGTTCAAGATCAATCATGGTGCTCAAATGCTAAACCGAGTCTGACCCAGACCATGGGGTTCAGGCTTTCCGCCCCCACGGCTCAGGCGTTATTCATGCATAACCGTATCAAAGAAAAGATTTAGAAGAACACATCATTCTTCATGCGCCCGGTGTTCTTTAACCAGTTCTGGGCCTCAATGTAGTTATTAGGCGCAATGGTAATGGCTTCTATCCAATAGCGGGCGGCTTCATCAAATAGAGTTTCGGCGGTGTCACTGTCGCCGGCAGCTTCCGCCTTTTCCCCCTTGTAGTGGTAGATGACAGCCATATTGTTGAGGGCCTGGCACATGCGGGGATTTAGATCTAAAGCCTGTTGGTACTTGTCCAAGGCAATCTCATGCTCGCCGTTACTGGCATGGATTAACCCCATGTTGTAGAGAATGAAACTCTTGTCGTAGGGGTCTTCTTCCAGGGTAAGGGCCTCCTGATAGTTCTCCATAGCTTCGGCATACTCACCATCAGCCTGGGCCGACATGCCATCTCGATAATAGGCAAAAGCTTCTTTTTCGTTCTTCTTGGCGGGCATCATCTTCAGAATCATGTCCGCCATGACGGTGAAAGACTTGTCGATAAAGTTGTCGTTGCGTTGTGTTCTAGGCATGGAAGACGTCCCGCGAAAGGCACTAACTAAGCAATATTTATGAATTAGCGTAGCAAACTGTAGCGAACTAAGGAGTAGCGTAACGCTCTGTTACGGGCGTTTGTGAATTAATTTGCGAACAACATCCGCAGGGCTACCAGCACCATGGCCACCCCGACAGCCGTCGCAGGAAAACTACCGATACATTGACCCGCTGGCTAAAGTTTTAGATTCCTGCAAACCCCAGTGGGGAACCGGAGTATACTGGGGATAATGCTACTTAACCTCTCCTTCACCGTGGATCTTTCTTGTAAAAGTGAATATGCCCTCCTGGCTCTGCTAGAGCTGAGTGCTGACCAGGCTAAGGGCGAACCCTTACAGATTCGGCAGATTGCGTCCCAGCAAAATATTCCCGACCGCTATTTGGAGCAACTACTGGCTACCCTACGGCGTGCCGGATTAGTCAAAAGCCAGCGGGGGGCCAAGGGGGGGTACCTGCTGGCGCGAGATCCATGGAACATTACCCTCTATGATGTGGTGAGCTGTATTGAGGGGTTTGATGCCCAGACCGAAACAGCGAAAACTCCTAAGACATCAGAGGCTTTGGTGGTTCAAGACGTGTGGGGAGAAGTGCGCCAATCAGCGGAAGCAGTGCTACAGAAGTACACGCTGCAAGATTTGGTAGACAAGCGCAACGCAAAACAGCAAGTCGACATTATGTATTACATCTAGGCAAAGCCATGCGAATTGCAGACAACGTTACCCAACTCATCGGTCGCACCCCCCTGGTTAAACTGAATCGCATTCCCGCTGCCGAAGGTTGTACAGCTCAATTGGTCGTCAAGCTAGAAGGCATGAACCCTTCCGCCTCGGTGAAGGATCGCATCGGTATCAACATGATCGAGGCCGCCGAAGCAGAAGGGCTGATTACCCCTGGCAAAACCACCCTGGTCGAGCCCACCTCAGGCAATACCGGTATCGCTCTGGCCATGGCGGCGGCGGCCAAGGGGTATCGCCTGATTTTGACCATGCCAGAAACCATGAGTTCAGAACGTCGGGCCATGCTGCGGGCCTATGGGGCAGAGCTAGAACTGACCCCGGGAATTGCTGGCATGTCGGGCTGCATTCAACGGGCCCAGGACATTCTGGACACCCTGCCCGAAGCTTATATGCTGCAACAGTTTCGCAACCCGGCGAATCCTGACATTCATCGCCGCACCACCGCCGAAGAGATTTGGGCCGATACCGATGGTCAGGTAGACATGCTGGTGGCCGGAGTGGGCACGGGCGGCACCATCACGGGAGTCACCGATGTGCTGAAGCGGCGTAAGCCCGAGTTTAGGGCCGTTGCGGTGGAGCCGGTGAGTAGTCCGGTGCTGTCTGGTGGGCGTCCGGGCTCCCATAAAATTCAGGGCATTGGCGCCGGGTTCGTCCCCGAAGTGCTGAACGTCAGCCTGATTGATGAGGTCGTCCAGGTATCCGATGACGAGGCCATTGACTACGGTCGTCGCCTGGCTCGGGAAGAGGGGCTACTCTCAGGTATTTCCACTGGAGCGGCAGTAAAAGCGGCCGTGGAAGTGGGACGTCGGCCTGAAAATGCCGGCAAGCTGATTGTGATTATTCAGCCCAGCTTTGGTGAGCGATATCTGAGTACACCTTTATTCCAGGACCCGGAACTGCTGGCACCGGTGGCCATGAACTAAACCTTTGATAGGTACCGCTGGGATTAATGGCACTGAATTAAGGCTGGTGGGCAGTGCCCACCCTACGGCAGATCAAGACTTCTGGCGATTTGCGAAGGTCAATTTCAGCTTATTGCAGTGACATTCAACGCTGGGATAGTTTGAGTTCTTAGGCAAGTCGCAAAAGCAAGAGGTGGCGATTCGTCTGGGAGTTTTACTCCAGCATTGGTTAAAGCGAAACTATATACAGATGCTGGCAACCCCTATGTTGAGTTTTCCCCCGTTTTTTCCTTTTCTGAGCATCCGGAAAGCCTGGTGGAGGAATGTGAATAGCGGCATCCAGCAGTTGCCTAATCCTGAGCAAGGCTAGCCCAAACAGACTAACCTTGACTCAGAGGATTATGAACTGGGATCACCCCGTCCATGATTTGTCAGGAGACTATCCAAGGGTGGTTTTTTTCAGACCCATCTTGGTAACGGCATTACGGGTAAAGTTAATGCGCTCTTCGAAGTCCAACCCCTTACTTTGGTTCACAAATTCCTGGGTATGCTCGGGCAGCTTGTAGTCATCGGGGACGTTGATAACGTTGCCAGATTCCATGCCCTGGGCCAGCAACAGCCAAAATTCCAGCTTGGCCGGAGGACTGGCAGCGCCGTATTCCCGACTGATGGGAGTGTCCGCCCGGTTGGTAATGTCGCGCTGGGCCTGGAGCTGTTCTTCTTTAGACAGAACCATCACCTTGTCAACAATGGCCCGGCTAATACCATCGGTATTGTGATCGGGACTGGGCGTCAATTGCTCCTTAATATCCAAATAGCCGTACCACAACAGAGCAAGCTGGGTATCAGCATCAAAGTTTTCGAACTGCTTTAAGGGTTCTTTAACGGCGTCTACGGTTAAGTAGGTCATGGAGACCTCCTGGTGTGTCATCAGGCGTTGCTATCTTTTGTCATGGGAAAATCACAACGCACTTGTTACAAACTTTAACGTTTGGTTCCGGCACCGTTGTCCCTCGTAAGGGATAACCTGCGAAGATTGGCAATACCGGCTTTGTCGGTCTGGCGATTGTGCCTGCTTTTGTGAGCGCTCCCTACCTGGGATGGATGGTGTTCTACAGCGTCACCCATAATGTGGTCGGCACCTGACGGTTCCCCTCTGGTTAGCTCTCTTCAGGGGGGTGATCCCTGTCCCAAGGCGTGATCACTACTTAAGCGGCGATGAACCATCCGGTCAATCTCCTATCTGCAGAGAAAATCTTCTGAGATTCCCCGTCCATCTATTTTTTTTTGATCTACAATTTTCTCTGAATCCTGTTCAATCAGGCTTTTCAACATTCCAGGTCAATTCCCAGGGTGCTTTTATAAAGGGGTTAACGCCCTAATGACCGCAGGATTTCCCTTAAAGTTCCTTAAACAAAGTTATCCAAATCGCTTAACCCTAACTTCATACTTCCTGCTTAACCCCTAGTGCTTTCTCAGGCTAGGGCATGCTAGTCTCGCTTTCACATTGGTGGTTAAGTTCTATTGCAGCCACCGATGCCCCATCGAAGACACCTGTAAGGAGACAATGTCATGAAGCTGAATCGTAAGTTAACTCTGGCTGCAAGTGGTTTAACTCTGGCTGGACTGGCATTTGGCCTGCCCGTCAAAGCTGAAGACGATAAAACTGAGACAATTCCTGAGGTATCCGAGGCCGTAGAAGCGGCTGAACCCGAGGCCGAAATGGCTGTCCCTGACGTCATGGAAACTGTTGAAGGGGAAGTTGAGGCGGAAACCGAGATGCCTACAACAGAAGTCAACGATATGGTGGATGAAGTCGGTACGCCGGATGCCATCGAAGCAGAAGCGGCTGAAACCACCGAAGCGGTCGAAGCTGAAGCCACCGACATGATGGATATGCCTGTAGAGGCTGAAGCCACCGACATGACCGATGAGATTGAGGCGACCGAAACCCCAGAGGCCCTGGAGGAAACTGAAGTCGACATGACAGCAGAGGAAACCCCCGAGGCCCTTGAAACTGAAACGGTAGAAGAAACTGTAGAAGAAGCGGTAATCGATGAAACCGTGATCGAAGAAGATAGCGAAAGCTAAAGCCAACACCATTCCCCTAAAAACTAATGCAGCAAGCACCTCAGCCCTCGTCTGAGTTTGCTTGCTGCTTTGCTTTGGTGCTGACCAGGCTGGTTTGTATCAGTCCCTAAAGGCGGATGATGCAGGCAGGTAGAACAAGCTAGGCTAGTGCTCGAACAGTCTGCTCGAATAGCCTGCTGGAACCGCTTCTGAGAGCCCGCAGGGTTAGTTGAACCAGGGGGTTCGGTCTAATATCTCGGATAAATCAAAGGTAGAGAGGCTGGGGCGGCGGTCATGGTCAAACAACAGACAGGGAAAAGGTTCCATGGATAAACTGAAATTATTGGGAATGACAGCCCTGGTCACGGCCCTGGTGGGTTTGTCGGCAGCTGAGGCGGCTGAGCAAGTTTTGCTGCGCTATCGCGGTTTTAGCCGAACGGTAGCCGTCGAGGATCTGGCGATTTTGGCCGAGTCGGGGGAAGCCCCTGAAGAGCTGGCAAGCTTGCTGGATGCTGCTGGACAACAACCGGCAGAATTGCGATCGCTGTTAGTCGATGAACTGACCGCCAGCCCTGTGCTTCTGGATAAAGCCCTGAACAGCAGACCTGGTGAATGGATGCTAGATGGCCTCGGAGACGCTGTTCATCCCCCTTCTGGGGAGGCCAGTCGTCAGGCATTGCGGGCGGCCATTGTGTTATCCGCAGCGGACGATAACACCATTACGCTGCTAGAAATTCTGGAAAATTATCCCACCCGAGAGGTGGTCCTAGAAGTAGAACAAATTCAATCGGCCTACAACCGTTTATCGGCCCTGTTGACTCCCCTATCGATATTCTTTTAGGTGAACGACACAATCATCATGCTCACCACAATGACCACCACCATAAAGGTTAAGGGTTCAAACTTAATTTCCGCTTTGGTGTCAGGCGGCGAATTGATGTAAATAAATCCCATCATTACCAGCAGAATTACAATCACATCAAGGCCAGCAAACATAAGGATTTCTCCTGCCATTTCAAAATGCAGACCAGCGCCATGGTTTGAGCGTAAGCTCAACTCACTTACTTACTGTTTCGACGGTATGACGATGTGGTCAGGATAAATTCCGGCGAAATGCGACCTATGCTGTAGAGCCGTTGTGGCGCTGACCAGTCCAAAGGGTCTCAAGTTGATTTTATTCGGCGGCTTGAAACCGGCGATCGAGCCAGACCAATATTCCCAACACAGGGATAACGCTCAGGGCCATAGCTAGCCAGAAATTCTGGGCAACCACCGGGCCTTGATCGAGGGCCCAGCCACCCAGGGGCGGAGCAATCAAGTAGCCAAACGCCCAGCACATCGAATTTACCGACAGATATACCCCTCGCAGAGCCTCAGGGGCCAATGCCACCACCAGAGCTGACGAAATGGGCGTGTAGGCAACCATGCCCAGGGCCATAAATCCCAGGGCCAGAGCCGCGAGCACATAGGGAAGCGTCAAGGCCCCGGTGAACCATACACAACAAAACCCGATGCCCCACAGAAGTGCCGATACCATTAACCCCTGGGTGTGACGAATCCGGTTTAGCCGCCGGGCTACCGGCAATTGACAGACTGCGGCCAAGGCCACATGCCCTGTAAATAGAACACTCAGAGTGCCCTCTGAAAAGCCCCGACCGGAAGCGGTTTCCGCAAAGCGATTTAAATACACCGGTAAGGTACTGTGCACCTGGGCCAGGTAGCCGGTAAACAGGATATTGACCAGGGCATAAACCAGAAGGTTCGTATCCTGCATCACGGCCTTCCAACCTCGCCAGAATGCCCCGTCTTCGTGGCCGTAATGGAAAGTTTCTGCAATGGCAAAATAAATAATCCCAAAAAATAATAGAAAGGTGATGCCATCCACCACAAATAGCGCCCGATAGGCCTCCGTCAGGGAGATCAGCATTCCCCCTAAAACCACCCCCAGGCCAAGCCCCAAACTATCGGCCAGACGCACCAGGGCAAAAGCTTCGTTGCGCTGATGTTCGGTAGTGATGTCGGCGACCACCGCTTCCGTCGCGGGCCAGTACAGGCCAACCCCAAACCCCATCAGTAAATTACCCGCTAAAAATAGGGGAAAACCATAGGCAAAAACCAGCACCCCATCCGCCAGGGCTGAAATTAACGCAGACCACATTAAGGTCTTACGACGCCCCCACCGGGGGGAGTCCGACAGAGAGCCTCCCAGCAAACGCCCCCCCATACCGGACACTGAACCTAATCCAATCCCTAGCCCGACCTGGGTAGCCGATAGGCCGACCTGGTTAACGAAAAAAATGGGGGCATAGAACAAAGTGAAGCCGATACCAACTTGGGATAGAAGCCGCCCTCCGGCCAAAATCCAAACCCGATGGTCAAGATCAGGTATCCATTGCCTCAAACCGGCCTTTATCGATTTACCCATGCCCCTCAAACCGTGATGGTTATGGTCGTCTTAACACATCTATCAGAGCCGCGGTACCGCCTATAGTGCCCCAAATAATCCACCAGCCCAGGTCGTAGCCCTTACGCTGGGCAATTTGGGCGGCTACCAGGCCAACCAAGCAATGGCCCAACAGCATCACATCAGACACAGCAATTGTTTCCTGCATTGATCCACCTGACAAATTGCGCTACAAACCGCTAGCAATCTCAAGAAACAGCGTAATAATAGCCGAAGAACACCTTACCCCAATGTCATGCGTAATCCCTTCTGGCGCTTAAAGTCCCTGCCCTGGGCAGTTCTGCTACAGGTAGCGGCTTTGGTGGTTTTGCTGGCAACTGCTGCAGATTTACTGTTTGCCCAGGTGTTTGGTGTTCTGACCCAGGGATTGGCTGGCCCCCTGCTGCCCTTGCTGCGGTTGGTTCTTCTGGTATTACCCCTGGCTGCCGGATTCGGCATGGGGGCCTTGGGGATTGTGATCCTGGAGCGACTGTTTCGCCAAATTTACTTGGACACTGGCGTGCTTTGGGCGCTGGTGCCCTGCATCTTACTGCTGTTATTTCTCAAGGGGCTGTTGCCCATTCCCGCGTTTTTAGTGACGGTCAGCTATCCCCAACTGGTGGGAACTATCCTGGGAATTTTTGTGGTAGGCAAGCGGCACTGGCGACGCTGGTAGTGCGACCTCAGCCCTGGTTCACAAGTTTGTTTGCTGGAGAAGACAATGAAAGCAATGGTTCGTGGTGTACTGCTAAGCGGTTTACTGGTAGGACTACCAGCCCTGGCCCAGGAGGAGTTACAAACATCCCTGGAACTGGGAGCTGACATGGAGGGCTTCACGAATCAGGAGCTGATTCAGGGCCCTGTAAAAGCCATCGTCAGCTATCAACCCATCGACTTCGACTCTGAAGTTCAGGGAGATAACCTGCAGCTTGACCTCTACTACAAAGATCAGCTACAGCAATCCGTTACCGAAACGGTGTACATGTTTGGCAGCGTTGACCTCAACGATCTTGACAGCGATGGCACCCCCGAGGTTGTCCTGCAGTCTTTCACAGGCGGTGCCCACTGCTGCATGGCCATTACCACCTACACCTGGCAGGAAGATCAGTTCCAGCCCATTTACTTCGGCTATCTGGACGGGGGCGGTGGTCGATTTGAAGACCTTAACAACGATGGTTTGACCGAATTTGTCACCCTGGATAATGCTTTTTTCTACACCTTTAGTTCCTATGCCGGGTCCTATCCGCCCAGCGTAATTCTGACCTTCAAAGACGGAACATACATCGACACCACCACCCAGTTCACCCAACGCCTGGGGTCTACCGCCTGGGACATTTACCAGAGCGTTGGCCAGCGGGAAGCAGAAGGTTACGAAGTCAACGGTCTGCTGGCAGGCTATGTGGCTCAAAAAATCCGTATGGGCGAATATTTGGAAGGTTGGAACTACATGATGGCCCACTACGACCGCGAAGAGGACTGGGGCTTAGAACTCTATGACACCGAAGGAAATATCACCCGTACCTATGACAGTTTTCCCGCTGCCCTAAGAGCCTTTTTGCAGGAGCTAGGGTACCTCGATGCCAGCGGCAATCCTCAGCCGGATGTTGATCGTTCACCGGTGGTTTCTGAGCGAGTGCGGTAAAAAGCCTGGGGCGACATTTCCTCTGCCTCCCGAAATTCTGCGGGGACGTTGCCCAAAGCCGCCATTTATTTGCTACACTCAAAAGCTGATATGCGCGGATGTGGCGGAATTGGTAGACGCGCTAGATTTAGGTTCTAGTGTCCTCGCGACGTGAAGGTTCAAGTCCTTTCATCCGCATAGAAAAA
>CAZPYG010000192.1:0-9492 GCA_964590465.1 uncultured bacterium
CAGCTTTCCATTGATGACCTTAACGCCATGATGACCACCCAAGAATCCTGGGAAAAAATTGGCCTGGGTCGCACCGGAGAAACCTATGTGGTGGGCGAAGACTTCTTGCTACGCAGTGTCGCCCGCCCCTATGCCAAAAGTCCATCAGGCTATATCGATACCCTGCGAGCCCTTGGCACCGCTGAGAGCATCATGGAGCAAGTTATTCGTCTTAACACTCCCGTGTTGACCCAGGCGGTAGAAACGGTGGGGACGCAGCGAGCCCTGGATTTGCAGGAAGGCATTGACATCTATCCTAATTACCTCGGGGTAGATGTGCTCGGCTCCTATCAGGCCATGGGAGACAACGGGGTTTGGGCGGTTTTGTCAGAAATCAGTGCCGCTGAAGCCTTTGAGCCGGTACAGCGCTTTACCCGCCGATTGATGGTGACGGCCGCATTTTTAATTCCGCTGGTGACCTTGCTGGCCAGCCAACTGGTACGCGGCTTTATGCGCCCGATCAAAAAACTGGTGGCTGGCACCGAAGAACTCAAGGCGGGGAATACGGATATTCAAGTGAATTTGCAAACCCAGGATGAGTTTGGGGAACTGGCCCATGCCTTTAACCAGATGGCCCAGGCCCTGCACATCAAAGAGCAGGCCCTCCAGGTCAAAATCGAGGAAAACGAACGCCTCTTGCTCAACGTGCTGCCCTCGGGGGTCGTCAATCGGCTGAAGCGGGGTGAAGTGGTTGAACCGGATACCTACAACAGCCTCACCGTTTTGTACGCCGAAATGGAAGGACTGAATTACCTGCCTGATGAACGCATTGTGAATTGCTTCCACGAGCTGGTGCAGGTTTTCGACGACATTTCGGAGCAGTACGGCGTCGAGAAAGTCAAAGCCATGGGGGGCACCTATGTGGCGGTCTGCGGCCTGTCGGAACAGCGGGTCGATCATACCAAGCGCACCGTCGACTTTGCCCTGGCCCTGCTTAACGCCATGCGTCGCTACAGTCAGCAGCAGCAGGTCGACCTCAGCCTGGATATCGGCATCGATACCGGCCCTGTGGTAGCGGGGATTGTGGGCAAAAGTAAGTTCTCCTACGTCCTGCTAGGCGACACCGTGAGAACGGCGCGGGCTATCCATGATTCCCCCAAGCAAAACGTGATTCAGGTCACGCCAGCTGTTCGAAACAACATAGAAGGCATTTTTGAGGTTGAGCCGCTGCCTGAGATCGCGGTCAAGGGACGAGGCAAACTGACCCTTTGGGAAGTCAAAGAACGCACCCTGACTACAGTAACGGAGGTTTAGCCATGCCCAACATCGCTCCGATGACCGATAACCAAACCCTGCTGCAGTGGTTACTGGTTCTGGGATTGGGCTTTCCGGCCCTGCTGCTGCTGCTGGGGGAAATCGGGCTCCGGCTTGAGCGTCGGGGGAACTCCCTGGCCGTACCCATCCACATTGTGCGCAACTTTTTTCTGCCCACGGTGGTGCTGTTCCTGCTGCTCACGCAGGTTCTGTCCCTCTCGGGAGCGACTATTCCGGTCCGCATCGTCGAGACCCTGATGTGGATCTTTTTGATCTATGCCGCTCTGCTAATCGTCAACATTGTGCTCTTTGAGGATGCCCAGGCCGGCACCTGGCAGGCCAATGTGCCCAAGCTGTTTCTAGACCTGAGCCGGTTCTTTTTGATTCTGGTGGGGGCCGCCGTTGTGCTGTCGACCGTATGGGATGCAGACCTGGGGGGCCTGATTACCGCTCTGGGAGTTGGTTCTCTGGTCATTGGTCTGGCCCTGCAGGATAGTTTGGGCAATATTTTTTCGGGCATTGCCCTGCTGTTTGAGCGGCCCGTCAGCGTGGGGGATTGGATTGAGATAGATGGCAAAATCGGCAAAGTCATCAATGTGAACTGGCGTTCCTTACACCTCCAAACGCTAAGCCGTGACCTGCAGGTCGTGCCGAACTCCCAAATGGCGAGCAGCGTCTTCAGAAACCTCAGTCGGCCCACACCGATGCATGTTGAGACCTTCGACATGGGGTTCTCTTATGACGATCCTCCCTACAAAGTTCGCCAGATTTTGTACGACACTGCAATTGAAACAGAAGGGGTATTATCCGATCCGGCGCCGATTATTCGCACCGTTTCCTACGGCGACTTTTCCATCAATTACCGGACCATTATGTTTTTTGAAAGCTTTGAGCGATCGCTGGCTTGCCCCGATACCTTTATCACCCGACTCTGGTACGCTGCCAAGCGCCATCAGCTAACGATTCCTTACCCCATTGAGGCAGAATACGTCTACCACCCCCCCGGCCCATCCCCCCAGGATGAACTGGCTCAGGCCATGGACGTTTTAAGCGGTATTCCCCTGTTGCGCAGCCTCGACCAGCAGATGATTGAAGACATTGGTCGATCCGGCACCCTGAAAACCTATGCCACAGATGAAGTGGTCCTTTCCAGTGGGGACCAGGTTTTGGGGATGTATTTTGTGATTCAAGGCCATCTTGAAATGGTCTTTGATGATGCAGTCGGCAAACGGCACCGCCTCAGCACACTCACCAGGGGAGATTTCTTTGGCGAAGAGTCTTCCCTCCTGGGAGAGCAGATCAGCGACGTTTCGGTGATTGCCCTCAGCGATGTGAAACTTCTGCTAATGGATGAAACCCTGCTGGAAAAATTAGTCGATTCAACCCCGTACCTGGCCACTGAAATTGGCGAAATGATGGAGCTACGGCGAAGAAGTATGAAGGGGTTAGAATTGCCAGGCAAAGAGTTCTCTAAAACCATAGAAGGATAGTTCAAACAGCATTTAGCGAGACTTTCCGAGAAAAAGAAGCCTTGAGCTTTTCAATTCACAGAAAAACCCCTAGCTCTAAAGCTAGAGGTTGTTTTTTATGAGTGGTGTGACTAACCAGGTTAGTCACGTTTATGTTTCACCTGGGTCAAAGTACAGCCCAAAAGTCTGAAATTGGTAAGAACTCTTCAAGTTTTAGACCATTATGCCCTGATTGCTTAAGCGGCCACGGGGGAGTTGAATTCTCTACTCAGCCGGGCGTTAAGTAGATTAACAGAAAAACACTGAAAGCCCCTGCTGGCAAGGGCTTTACAGCCTCTATCACCCACTAACAGCCTAATGACAGGAAGCCTATTTGGCTCCAGTCATCTAATTTTGGGGCATCTTGCGGTCAGTCCTTATTTTCTACTTACTTCACCGCTTTAAAAAGAAGTAGTGGCTGTATGAGTGTTTTGATTCGTTTCAGGCAACCTTTATAAAATCAACTGGTGTTATGGGAATACATTCTCGAATTCTAGGCTTGGGTTTTAGTCTCCTGGTTGGTCTGAGCATTGCTCCGGTGAGCCTGGCCCAGACGACGACCCTCGACTCCCGGCTCAGTCAGGCCCCTGAACCAACCCCAATAAGTGGTGGTCAAATCCTGCATTCCGAAGCTGGGCGTTTTTCGGTGCAGCTTCCGGTTGAGCAAGACGCCACCTTCGCCACCACAGAAGTCAATGGCGACACCTTAACCTGGACCATATCTACCGCTAACCAGGGAGATAACCTTTACGCTGTGGCCTACACCGATTTGCCTCTGGAGATTTTAACCATGGGCCAGGAGGCTGTGATTGATAGTTTGCAGTCCCGTCCCTTCCTGCAGAAATTCGACTGGCAGGTTCTCAGCAACAGTGGGCGACAGGTCACCATTGGAGAAATTCCCGGCATTGAATTTTTTGAACTGGAAGCAGGGCAAGTCTCTACCGTTCGATTTTATCTGGCTAATCGTCGGCTCTATGCTGTGATGACCTCTTCTGCTGATCTACATGGGGCCAACCAGTTTATGGAATCCTTTGCGATTGATTCTTTATGGCGGCCTTTCGTCAGCGAAAACGGTGGGTTTACAGTAGATTTGCCGATGGCTCCCGTTTTTACGCCCCAGCAGGTTGATTACCAGGGCACTACCCTGAACTGGTGGCAGTATGTGGGTTACAACCTGTACGCCCCAGATGATCGATATGGCTTTGCTTTTGCAGATCTGCCCGATGGCCTTGATACCAACGACGCGGATGCTGTGTTGAAGGATGTCGCTAACCTGGTACTAATCGAACTCAACGCCCCAACCATAGCTGCCAATGGCACCGCTATTTCCCTAGAGGGTATACCGGGGCGAGAGTATGCCCTGACTAACCCCGACGGACAGGCCTATGTACTACGGCTTTTTCTGGCGGAACAACGCCTGTATGGCCTGCTGACAGCCAGCGGATCTTTAGATACTCTCGATCGTTTTCTCAGTTCTTTTCAATTGCAGTAGAGGACGATTGTTCCTGTCTCATAACCTACCCGAAAACTATGAACCCCTTAAAATTCTTTGCGACTCTGATTACCGCTGGCACTGCCGTTAGCGTTGGCTTGCCTGCTATGGCTACTAGGATCACCTCACCTCAAGCGTCATCAGAGCAACTGGTTGAGGTGGCCGGGCTATTTCGCATCATTGATATCGCCGAAGATGTTGACGATATTCTGGATGGCGACATTGGCCAGGTTGACTCGATACGAGAAGTGACCGAAGACATTGGAGATGCTTTGGATGACGTGAATGATACCATCTACGATGTCACCCACATCAAAATTTATGAGCCCTTTACCAACATAGACGACGCAGTAGAAGACTTTGCCGACGATGTGGATGACACCTTTCGCCATATATCGAACGATGTAAATGACTGGTTTGACTGGTAGGCAGCAGGGGTTTAGCCATCAGTATGCACCTTGCAGGTTTTACTGCTAATTTCCAATCTCCATCTGGCGCTTACGAAATACCTTTGGTTTTGTATGTTGTTGTTGTCTTTGACAACTCAGCCAAGCCACCCGATTCACGTATTTCGTAGCTTGTGCCTTTCTCTGCCCCTGCATCATGAAGCTATCGCATTGATGGTAGAACCATCTAAGGTACCGGATGAACGATCGGCGGCGGCAATTAAAGCATTTCGTCTATGCATAGAAAGAATCGCATTGATGAAACAATGATCTTCGCTGCTGGATGAATGATCTTAGGGCTGAGAAGAAGCTATTGAGCGGCGAGATGAATCTATTCGGGTCTGAGATGAACCTATCGATGAGCAAGATGAACGATCTCCGGGGGCGCGACGGCAGAACCCAACAGGCCCCAGATGATCGGAGTGTTGGGTTCCACTGCGTGCCACCCAATCTACCCTGGAGAGAGCCATTGCAGCCTACGGTTGAATTCACTGAACGGTTGCAGTACAGTAGTTTTCGCGGGGATGGTCTAGGCGGGGAATGAGAGAGTTCGCAGCTCTCCCAAACCCCTGAACATTCCGGTCTTATCACAGCTAAGCCGAAATGCCTGAGGCCATTTTAACGGTCTAGCCTATCGGTTTCGCACCTTTACGGAGTGCTAGCAATTCCCCGTTTTCCTTAAACCAAAGGTGAACATCATGACCTATGAATTTAAGCTGCCCACCCGGCAGCAAGAGCTCGTGCGCCTGATTGCCCTCGGCGACTACTCGGCGGTTCGGGATACGATCAACCAGCTCGGTGCCCTGGGTTACGCCGACCCGAATAAGTGGACGAAGCTGATGCCCACGGGCCGAGAAGGGGAGTACATCCTCCGCCAGGTACGCGATCGCATATCCCGTCCTTCCAGGTCAGCAAACTCCACCAGATATGGCTTCCCCTCGTCCTGATCAACCCCATCCACTACCGTACCCACCCAAGCTGTTCAGCAGATTCTTCCATCGGTTCTACCCGCGTTAGCCGAGCCCCATCAATGGGGTTCAACGTTGCCACCGAGTCAAATAACGTAAGCGCCATGTTTGCCCTACCTGATAAACAATGACTTGAGCCCTGAGGAAGCCCTTGAATTAGAAGCAATTGGCGAACTCGACGAGATTTTCAGCTACATTAATGCGGTCGTTGCGGCTCACCAGCAATCTGCAAAACCTCAGCATAAAGCTGAGAGCTTACTCTAAAGCGGGCTTAGATCACCAGCGCATCAACCACAGGCTTGACTTTGGTAATCAAGCCTCTATTTTTAGCTTCTAAAAGGACACCCATTAAACCTGTAATATTCAGCCCTTTTCTGACGGCTAATTTTCTTCCTAATTGCTCATCAATTAGAAGAAGTTCTGCCCCGAGTTCAATCGCGAGGGTGATAGCTTCAGATTCTCCTGCATCGAGCTTTTCTGCTCGAAAACTTCCTACAGTTTTTGTGTTCTTAATGGTGTGAATCGTTATCCATTCTGCCTGGGGTACCGATGCGGCCTGAGAATAAATTTTTACAACTTTAGAAATTTCATCGACAACAGCTTGCGGGATGACAATATTTCTATAGACTTCCTGCAAGAACTCATCCTCTGACAACGCCGAGGCCTCTACGACTTGATCGGGAATCACAACACTCATGAAGCTTTTCTAAGGACGAGTACTACTTTGATTACAGCATATACGAATCTCATTGGCAGGAAGCGGTGTCACCGCCAGGTCTATAGGCGTGGCTAACCCACACTCAACACACGAGGTCCGTCAATGAAAAATGTAGGTTGTCAAGCATTACTTGACCGCATCCAAGACTCGTCCAGCGGTCAAAGTTAGGGCAACCCCCATTTCAGCAAGCGTGGGGGATTCAATTTGAGCGCCACCCGCAAATTGCCCAACCTCGATATAGCTCCCCTGGTCGAGGTGCAGCACCGTAATAGTATTTTCTTGTGGGTCAATCAGCCAGTATTCTGGGATGCCTCGGGCGGCATACTGCTGCCGCTTGCGACCATGGTCATGGTCCCGGTTTCGCTCACCGGGAGAAACGACCTCCCCTACCAGATCAGGGGGCAGTATATCAAAGGTAATCGTGAGCCGCTTTTGGGTGAGTTCTAGATGCTCCTCACGCAGCACCACCAGGTCCGGAAATCGATTGGCGGGGTCACCCCGTTGTAAAACCGGAACCTGAAGCTCGCAGGCGTGGGGTTGAATCTGACGAAACGGTAGCCCAGCATTGACAAGTTGTAGGAACAGAAAGTTGGCCAGGGACGTATTCGGCTCAGATTCGGGAGGCAATTCGATTAATCTCCCATCCACCAGTTTGTAGCGTTTCTCGGTGCCATTGTCCCACGCAAGGTATTGCTCAAAGGTCAGTCGCTGGGCTGTGGTCATGGCTGACAGTCTCCCGGGCTTTGGTTTAATTGTGGCATTCTCCAGAGGTTCTGTGCGACTCTCCTGAAAAACTTTTGGCCCCTAACCCATGGCGAGTTTGACCCCATTGAGTCTTGTTCAGGCCGCACGATCTGCCAGTCGAGAAGAGACCAAGACCAGTGTCAAGCGCTGGTTTATCTGTACTCCCCGGTTATAGATGCAATGCCTGTTTCGACGGTAACTCCATGCCATTTCAGCTCATCGGCCACCCGTCTGCCAAAGCTGGCGTGGACCGTTTTGAGCACCGTCGGCGAGTGTTCCACCAGGGTCACCTGAAGCCCGTGCAGGGTGAGGGCATCCGCCATTTCCAGGCCGATATATCCGCCACCGACGATGATCGCTGACTGAGGATTTTGCTCGGTCAGGTGTTGGTGGACCTGAAAACTGTCCCCCATCCAGCGCAGAAAGTACCCTCCCGGCAGGTCCAATCCTTCAATGCGGGGATGACGTGAGGTTGCCAGGGCGGCACTAAGGAATGGGGATCTAATAAAATCCAATTTTTGTAGGGCAGGCATCTTGCCTGCTCTTGGACAGCCGAGACGGCTATCCCACATTATTGAATTCCCATTCCTAAGGAGATCTCTTGCAACAAAATTACCCACGTTATCAGGCACTCACCAAGGGCCCAGGGACTGCGCCCCTACTCGGGGGTATTTTCTTTCCCAGAGTACTCCTAATGCCTGCGTCGCTGCCGCCGATTATCAGAGCCTGAGCCATTGAGATTCCTCAAACGCCGAATTAAGAGGTGGCTTGGGCCTCGTGAAACTGAACGACGTAATCTCGCTTCATGGATACGACCGCTACACTGCGGCTTCTTCTGGACTTAACCTGGCGATTAACGCCTCAACTCGCGCCTTAACCTCATCCCGTACGCGAGGAAAGATTTCGGGCTGCTCCGCCGGGTCATCCAACTGCCAATCGTCGAAATACTCACGGGTCAGCCACTCCGGGGGCAGATTAACCCCACAGCCGCAGAGCGAAATCACGGCATCAAAGTCTTCCGGCTGGAACTCACTCAGGGCATCGGAGGTCTGGTCGCTGATGTCGATACCAATGTCTTTCATCGTGGCGATGGCCTCTGGGCGTACTTCACTGGCCTCTAATCCAGAACTGGTGACCTCGATCTTGCCAGCCCCCAGGGTTTTGGCAAAGCCCTCCGCCATTTGGGAACGGGAGGAGTTCTTTTTGCAGACGAACATGACTCGTTTCATGGGTACCTCGGGTTGAGTGGATACATGGGTTTACGGTTTACGGTTCAAGGTTTACGGTTTACGGTTCAAGGTCTAGGGTATACGGTCAGATTCTGCACCGTATACCCTGCACCTTGCACCCTTACACCTCTCTTACCCCAACGGCCTCGCACACCGTGGATCTCGCAACGTCGCCTTTTCCGGTTCTCGGGGGAACCAGAAGGCGGTCTTTTTGCAGACTTCTACCAGCATCAGCATGACGGGCACTTCGATCAGTACCCCAACGACGGTGGCCAGGGCGGCACCGGAGTTGAGGCCGAAGAGGGTGACGGCGGTGGCGATCGCAACCTCGAAATGATTACTGGCCCCAATCAACGCCGCTGGGGCCGCATCTTCGTAGAACATCCCCATTTTCTGAGCAATGACATAGGTGATCAGGAAGATAAAGTTGGTCTGAATAAACAGGGGCACGGCAATCAGCAGAATGTGCAGGGGATTGCGCACAATCAGGTCACCTTTGAAGGCGAACAGCAGCACCAGGGTGGTCAGTAGGGCGATAACGGAAATCGGGCTGAGATACTTCAAGAAGACGTTCTCGAAATAGGCCCGGCCTTTATGCCGCAGAATCCATGTCCGTGAAATAGCTCCAGCCAGCAGGGGAAGACCGACGTAAACCAGCACCGACAGCACGATGGTTTCCCAGGGTACGGCCAGATTATTCGCGGCCAGTAGCCAGCGTCCCAGGGGCGCATAGAGAAACAGCATGGCCAGGGAGTTGATGGCCACCATTACCAGGGTATGGCCCTGGTTACTGAAGGAGAGATAGCCCCACATCAGCACCATGGCCGTACAGGGAGCAATGCCCAGCAGGATGCACCCGGCAATGTAGGAATCCGCCAGAGCAACTTCTACCCCCCGAATCATCTCGGTTCCTGCCAGCAGGGGACGGAACAGCCAGCCCAGGAAAAACTGGGCAAACAGCACCATGGTGAAAGGCTTGATTAACCAGTTCACCACCAGGGTCAAAACCACTGGCTTGGGGGCCTGGGCGGCTTTCTTAGCCTGGGAAAAGTCGATCTTCACCATGATCGGATACATCATGAAGAAGAGGCAGA
>CAZPYG010000193.1:0-9434 GCA_964590465.1 uncultured bacterium
ATAGGATAATGTGCCGAATTGCTCCTCATGGTAGCGACTGTAGCTATGGATTTTGTTTAGTAGGGCCAGATATAACAAGCCCAGCTCGAAAACGGTCACTGTCCTGCAGGCAAAACCCCACTTTTAGACTTAGCAGAGTTTAATAATGACCCTCATGGGTAATGGGTGAATAGATTCAAGTGGCATATCTTGGGGATATGGATAACGATTCCATACACCACTTCTAACAAGGTATTCTGTTATGAATTCTGCTCTAGTTTCTTCTTTTGAATTATTAGTTAAACCCATTACTCCTGAAGGTTCACCGGTTAACCGGAAAGCCATCCAAGCTTATTTTTTGATTATTTCAAATTTGACTGATGTCTCGGCAGGAAATGTCACCTTTTCCCTCAAATTTATCGCTGGTGGTAATCCCCTATCATCCAATAAAATCATCACTATTTTCGATGCTGGCCTCGGCAATAATTTTGGTTCCTTGAACAGCGACGGTATGACCGAAGACTACACCCTTCCTGCGGGCTTTTCGGGCTTATTCATCCTGCAACCTGCCGATATTAGTTCCACCGCTCCTGACCTGGAAATGCGTGGTTTCGCAGAAATTATGCTGCTGTCTTCCTCCGAAGCCAGCAATGCCAAACTGCTGCTGAGCCCTCAGCAGCGCGGTACCTTCCTCTCTGCTGATGCCACCGTCGTCGATCTGGATCAGCAGTCCTACGGCTTACCGACTCCCGATGGAAAGAATCTGTTTGAACTAACTAAATAGGCGATACCGGCAGGGCATCCCGCTGTTGCCGGTGACTGCGTCATGCCCATGGAAGGGGGTTTCCATGGCGGATCAATCAACCGCCATGGAAGCTGTTCCTGACGGGAATAACAGACCTACCAGGCGTCAGAATAATGAATTGACAAATTCCGGACTGGCTCTACTGGGCTAACCCATGACAGGGATCAGGAGATTAATAACTTCCAGCCCCTGATCCCTGATACAGATTGATATCGAATCCATTTTTTCTTGCGTTAAGACCCATGAAAATGTCATTTAGGGCCATATCCCATAGCTGGGTAGCTCCCCATCCGGCTCCCGTCGGGGTGGTCGAATTTATTGGTGGAGCCCTTTACGGTTTGTTACCAACTATCGCTTATCGCCACTTATTAAACCGCTTTTATGATGCAGGCTACACCGTTGTGGCAATGCCGTTTTCCTTTGGCTTCAACCATGGAGCCATTGCCAAAGGAATCTTAGAAGAACGGGGAAAGATTCGAGCGGAATTAAACTATTCTGAAAACCTGCCGGATGTTTGGGTAGGCCACAGCGTTGGCTGCAAGTATATTACTCTGCTAGAGGCAATGGGTGACATTATTGACCAACCTTCTCTGCTCATGGCTCCCGATATATCCGATATTCAAGATGCCCTTCCCATCCCCCCCCTGGCCAGATTTTTAGAACGTCTTTCCCTGGGAATTCGCCCTAATCGAAGAGAAACCCAGACTTTAGTCCAGCAAAGCCAGCTATTTAAGCTGACTGCCTTACTATCCTTCAACCATGATGAAATTGCCGGTAACGTTTCCCAACCATCGGATAAGAGCGATGTCGCCTGGTTCTTTAAAGAACTAAAAAGTCGGAACTTAGATTCCTTCATTCACCAGGAGTTGCCCGGTGGCCATCGAGAACCCATCGGCTTGAGGATAGGGCGATGGCTGCTGCGTCCAGAAGTTAAGGGAAGAATCTTGGTGGCGTTAGTCAATCATCAAACCGCAACTCAGGCGCTTTCCCTCCTGGCTGTTCTATCCAAAAAACAGGGAAAATTGTCTCAGGGATAGACACCATCCAGGACGTTGACTCACAATCGGGGTTGAGATATCGGCCCCGGTTTTAGTATGTCTAGGTCCTTGGCTATTTATCCTGGTTCCCGGGAAAATGTTCAGCATGTACAGCAAGTTTTCTAAGAGAGCGAACCGAACACCATGGCCCTAAGGCAACTGGCCAACTCGAAAAATTTCTTCCAGTCAGCTGAAACTGCAGCTACTTTAATAGAGCATCTGGGAATACTGGTATAAAGTCCAAAGGGTAGTGTAAGTAAGTGGACAGATTTATCTGTGTCATTCCGACCAGCGGGAGGAATCTGAACCCTTTACAGTGAGCGAGACATCTCGCTCTGCTCGACATGACATAGCGAAGTTTAATTATGTCCACGTACTTAGTATTTTTAGACTCTTTTATTGAGTATTCTTTCATTCCCATCTTGTTTCCCGTGGCTTAACCAAAACCTTATTTCGCTCCCTCACCATACTCCCCTAGCAAAACTAATGGTTAAACCCCAAAAGCTTGCTTTGGCCGGAGAATTGTCCCTTTCTGCCGGTGCCCAAAGCTCGGGCTTTCATCACGAGTTTTCTTCCAGCTGCAGTCTGTGAACCTATGCCAGATGCCCTTAATATTATATGGATTATTCTCTGTGCCATTTTAGTGAGCACAATGCAGGCAGGGTTCTGTTGCCTGGAAAGTGGCCTGGTCAGAGCCAAAAACAGTATTAATGTAGCTATCAAGAACCTGGTCGATTTCTGCATTTCTTGCTCCATTTTTGGCGTGGTCGGCTTCCATCTCATGTTCGGAGAGTCGCTTTACGGGATTCTGGGCACCCAAGTTCCATCTACCGCGACCTGGAGCAGCCAGGACTATGCTTTTTTTCTCTTCCAGTTGACCTTTTGTGGTACAGCGACCACCATTGTGTCTGGGGCAGTAGCCGAACGTATGACCTTTTTAGGTTACTTCATTGCTTCGGTCATTGTTTCGTCATTGATTTATCCCATTACAGGACACTGGGCCTGGGGAGGAATTTGGTTTGAACATTCTGCAGGGTGGCTAAGGCGTCTGCAGTTTCATGATTTTGCCGGTTCCACCATGGTGCATTCGGTCGGAGCCTGGATGGCCCTGGCCGCCGTATTGATTATTGGTCCCCGGTTGGGGCGGTTTAGACTTGGTGCTAAAGGAGGCGCTAAAGGAATAGAAGGCCACAACCAGCCCATTGCCGTGTTAGGAGTTTTTTTGCTGTGGTTTGGGTGGTTTGGATTCAACGGCGGCAGCACCTTGGCCTTTACCGATGAAGTGCCCAGAATTCTGGTGATTACTGCCCAGGGAGGAGCTACGGGCGGGTTAGCCGCCCTGCTGACCACCTGGATTCTGGATAAGCGGCCTAAGGTGCCCCTGGTGATGAACGGCGTCATTGGAGGACTAGTGTCCATCACTGCCGGTTGTGATATCATGCTTCCCCTGGGAGCGGCGGTCACCGGGGCGATGGGTGGGGTTCTATGTACCCTGGCAACCCGGGAGATGGCCCGTCGCCAAATTGATGATGCGGTAGGGGTCGTTCCTGCCCATTTGATCTGCGGTATCTGGGGTACCCTGGCGGTCGCCTTATTTAGCGAACCAGCACTTTGGGCCCCGGAATATAGCTTTTGGCAAAAACTTGGGGTTCAGAGTCTTGGCATTGTGATGGTTGGGCTTTATGCCTTCACCATTAGCTACGGTTCCCTGCGGTTGGTCAATCGCATTTGTCCCCTGCGGGTGACCTCTGAACAGGAGAAAATGGGCCTTAACATTGCCGAGCACGATGCCAGCACTGCCACCCAGGACTTGATTGCCAGTATGAACCTCCACTACATGATGGGCGACTTTACCAAGCCCGTGATTGTGGAACCAGAAACCGACGTTACGCCTATTGCTGACCATTACAACCTGGTTCTGAAAAAAATGAACCAGATCAAAAATGACCTCCAGACGAGTCGTGAGAGGCTGCTGCAAATTCTGAATTCTCCAGCCTTTCCTGTATTAATTAGCACCCTGATTCAGGGACAAATTTTGTTTATTAATGAGCGAGCCGCGGAACTGTTCGGCTTCACCCTGCAAGAGGCCGGCAGCCATCAAGAATTGGAGTTTTGGGATAACTTTAGCGATCGCGAGCGTTTTTTTCGTCAGGTGCAGGCCCAGGGGCGCGTGGCCAACTTTGAAGCCTGTATGCGCCGCATCGATAATTCAGGGTTTTGGTCTCTAATTTCCGGTTTAGAGCTCACCTACAACGACCAGCCCTGCGTATTACTTTCCTTCAGCGATATCTCAGCCCAAATTGCGCGAGAAATTACCTTCCGGCAACTGGCCAGCACTGACCCGCTAACTGGGGTATATAATCGCCGCTACTTCTTTGACCTGGCGGAAAAGGTCATGAACCAGTCGGTGAATCAAGCTCAACCCTTTTCCATGCTGATGCTGGATATCGACTATTTCAAAGACATCAACGATAAATTTGGCCATGCCAGCGGCGATCAGGCCATTCAACAGTTGGCCAACATCTGCTCTAAAATTTTGCGGGATGGAGACATTCTGGGGCGCTTAGGCGGCGAAGAATTTGCTCTGCTGCTGGTCAATGCTCCCCTAGAAGCCGCCTCATCCGTGGCCGAGCGCCTGCGCCAACGGGTGGCTGATAGCAAAATTCCAGGGCAATCGGACTACATCCGCATGACCATCAGCATCGGGGTTGCCGAAGCCATAGCCGGAGAATCTGTAGATGGGGTCCTAGGGCGAGCTGACCAAGCTCTTTACATAGCAAAATCCAGGGGCCGTAATCGAGTGGAACCTTTTTGTCCTTTAGCGTAGGGCATGGCAGCATACATATCCCCGCTGCCCCGATCCTCTGCTGCTCTACTTGCGGCTCATCTGCGCTTAACGCCTCAGCCCCCTTGCCCAATCGTCTACTCATCCTGGGATCCGATGGGGGCATCTATTAAGCAAACCTGTAATTCTTCCTTTTGTCACCGGAAAGCCTTGCCTTTCTTAATCTAGAGTTGCTAAACCAAAAACGAGGATTTTAGCTTCAATGGAAATTCTCAATCTCGTTTTTTTCATAGCAATTCCTCTTCCTTATGTATCAAGGTTTACCTTACGTAGCATCATTCTTTTCAGACCCGGTGGCGTTGTCGCGCATGCAGTTCGCCATGACCGCCATTTTTCATATGCTGTGGCCCGTCCTCACCACGGGAATGGCCATTTATCTGATTGTGATTGAAGGGTTGTGGCTCAAAACCCGCAACATCGACTACTACCACCACGCCCGCTTCTGGTCAAAGCTCTATGTCCTTAACTTCGGCATTGGGGTAGCCACGGGGTTACCCATGGCCTTTCAGTTCGGTCTCAACTGGGCTCCCTTCTCTGAGGCAGTCGGAGACTTTTTTGGTACTGTACTGGGCTTCGAGGGCACCATGGCCTTCATGCTAGAGGCCAGCTTTTTGGGCATCATGCTGTTCGGCTGGAACCGGGTACCCCCGCTGATTCATTATCTGGCGACCATTCTGGTGGCGTTTGGGGCGAACCTTTCCACCTTCTGGATTTTGTCGGCCAATTCCTGGCTGCAAACTCCAGCGGGCGGCATTTTCGTAGATGGCAAATTCGTGGTGCAGGACTACTTCAAGGCCATCGCCAACCCCTTTATGGTGAACAGTTTTCTGCACATGTTCTTCGCTACCTTTGAAACTTCGCTGTTTGTAATTGGTGGCATTAGCGCCTGGTTCCTGATTAATAAGCGCAATCCCAACCTGTTTAGCAAGTCTCTCAAAGTAGCTTTAGCCACTTTGTTGGTGGTCGCTCCCCTACAGGTATTCCTTGGCCACCTCAGCGCCGAACAGGTCTACCACTACCAGCCCACCAAACTGGCCGCCATGGAAGCCCAGTGGGAAACCGTACCCGCTGAAGCCCGGGCGGATTGGAGTCTGCTCGCCATTCCCAATGACAAGGCCGAAAAAAACAACTTTGAGATCAAAGTTCCTGGAGCCCTCAGCTACCTGCTGGAGCTGAAGCCCACCCTCACCGAACCGGTGCTGGGACTGAAGGAATGGGCACCGGAAGACCGACCTCACATGATTGGTCTCGTCTATTATTCTTTCCGCACGATGATTGCCATCGGTATGTTCCTGGCGGCCCTGGCGGTATTTACCACGTTCCAGTGGCTGCGCGGCAAGCTAGCAGAGTCTGAAATTACTAATCACAAATGGCTGTTACGAGCCTGGATTTTTTCGGCTCCCCTAGGCTACATCGCCGTAGAAACCGGCTGGATTGTCCGGTGTGTCGGTCGTCAGCCCTGGATTGTCTATGGTGAGCTGCGCACGGTAGAGTCAGCCTCGAATCTGCCCCCCGGAGAAATTCTGTTTTCCTTCTCGGGGCTGATGTTGATGTATTCGGTGCTGTTCGTAGCCATGCTGTTCTTCGGTAGCCGCATCATCCGCAAGGGCCCGAATGTAGATTTACCGGCACCCACTGTGCAACTGCCTCGCCTGGCCCAGGCCCAGCACGAACCCAACAGCCGCCCCGCCGAAGCCCAGCAATAGGAGCCCCTATGGATACCTCGCTAGAACCCTTAGCCAAATTCTTACCCCAGGTCTGGTTTTTTATTCTGGGATTGTTCCTGTTTCTCTATGTTTTGCTGGATGGCTTTGACCTGGGGGTGGGTATTCTCTCCCTCACCTCCGGTAGCGAAGAGCGGCGCGGCATCTTGATGACCAGCCTGGGCAACGTCTGGGATGCCAACGAAACCTGGCTGGTGTTAATGGGAGGCTCCCTATTCGGGGCCTTTCCCCTGGCCTATGCCACCATCCTCAACGCCCTGTATTTGCCTGCTGTGGTTATGGTGGTGGGGCTAATTTTGCGGGCGGTGTCCTTCGAATTTCGGGAAAATGCTGACAACAAACTGGTGTGGAACATCACCTTTGGGGTCGGCAGCTTCCTCGCCGCCCTGGGTCAGGGGTTTGCCCTGGGCAGCGTTTTCGAAGGAATTACCGTAGATGCTCAAGGTCATTTTGCTGGAGGCATCTTTGATTGGCTCACCTGGCGCTCAGTTGTGGTAGCCCTGACGCTGATTCAGGCCTATGTGCTGGTGGGCTCTACCTACCTAATTTTGAAGACCACCGGAGAACTGCAGGCCTCTCACTTTAAAACTGCCAAACTTGCGGCCTGGACTACCCTGGCCGGAGCCGTCTTCATCACAGTCAGCACCCCAGTATTTTCCGAACAACTCCGAGAACGCCTGCTGGAACCGCCCTTGTTTTACATATTCGGAACCATTCCCGTGCTGGGTTTGGTGTTGGTGGGTCTACTGCTGCGCAGCCTCTATCGGGAAGAGGAAAACACTCCTCTTCTCTGGACTTTTATGCTGTTTGCCCTCTCGTTTATTGGCCTGGGATTCGTGATTTTTCCACAAATTATTCCCCCCAGCGTCACCATTTACGAAGCGGCAGCAGCACCCAGTTCCCTGGTGTTTATGCTCACCTTTGTCGGCTTTTTAATCCCGATTTTGTTGTTCTACAACATTTACAACTACATCGTCTTTCGTGGCAAAATTGCCGACGAAACCTACGGCGAAGTATAGCCAGGTTCTACAAGTTCAACCGATGAACGAAAGGAATCTTAGAGTTCAATGTCACTGACTTAAGCGGAATCATGCAGCTAGCGTAGCTTTGAGAACAGATCGGGGGGGCCTCATCCGGGGAAATGGGGTTGGTCGCCGCTTGATCACTCTCGGTTCTTGTCCCTGAGGACGTTGAGGCTGTAAATCCTGGGCAACCTCCTGCAGGAGGTCAGCATACCAGGCGGTTCGAATCAGTTGAGTCGCCAATCCGTGTAAATCAGCGTACCAGCGCTGACCGTTGCCTGGATAATCGGGTTGATGGTCTTCTATTGAACATTGGCGAGCATTTGGATTACGACTTCTCCCCCTCGCTGAATCATCCCGAGGATAAGGGGCTTCTCTTTTTCGAGCGTCCCGCGTCCCCGTAACTTTTATGGGTCAACGCTGATGATCAAAACCTTTGAAGAAGCCCGGCTGTTAGTTTTGGATTTGGAAATCTGCACCATCCTTGAAACCTCAAAATCTAAGCTGCCCTCTCTGTGGGAACACGTCGATTTACCCGAAAAGCAGGAAGGAGAGAAAGGTTGGGGAGAAAAGGTTTCAGCCGTGTGGGGCTGGAAAAATCGTCTGCCCGCAGAGTTTCCCGACGAAATCTTCTACGGCAAGGTCAAAGGCGGATTTGCCGTGCTGATGGCGATGGATTATTTGCGAGAGGTTCACTTCAAGTCTGCTTACAAGCCGATCGACAAGCTGAATCCCTTATGCGCTCATATTTTTGAGAAAATTCGAGTTGAGCCGTGGGATACCACCAGCTTGCGTAACGAGATGATTCAGGCATATGGCTGCTCTAAAAGTCAGTTCGATACGGCTTTGAAGAACCTGCAGATTTCAATGAATATCGTGCGTTCAAACGATCCCGACATCGAAAGAGATACTTGGCTCACCTTCCAGGAACAATATCCCGATATTTGGAACCTGTATGTCGCAGAAGATTGATGAACGACTGAAATTAGGCTGAATAGCCAGTTCAACTGAACGAAGACATGCCCATTAAACCTATCCAGATATCGGTATGGACAAATTAAGGAGCCCCATTGCCCAAACCGCCTACGACGAAATCGCAGAAACCTATGCTGCTCAGGTAGATACTAAGCCCCACAAGGACCATAACACCTCTCTAAATCAGCAGGTTCATTGATGGAATTTAATCAATCTGAATTTGACGTGCCTGCGAGTGGGGCCGGCAGGGGGTCTTGCAATTTGCTCCCATCAGCGATGTTGTCGTCATTGTGGATGTCCTCTCATTTTTAACCTGTGTTGAAGTGGCTACCAGTCGAGGCGCAGTCGTTTTTCCCTATCCGTGGAAGGATAAGTCTGCCCAGGAATTTGCCGATTCTAGGGATGCGGAACTCGCGACAAAACGCGGCAGAAGCCGATATTCGTTATCTCCCGCTTCACTGTTGTCGGTCCCTCAGGGAACCCGATTGGTGCTGCCTTCTCCCAATGGGTCATCACTGAGTCTAGGCACTGGCGAAACCCTAACCTTAGCTGGGTGTTTGAGAAATTTTCGTGCCGTTGCTGCCCACGAAATAATTCATGAGGATGATCGATTATGGATACTCAAATCGTCCCCGTTGACCCCAAAGATAAGGCTGAAGTTCTGGCCTTGCTGGCTCGGGTCATCCGCACCAGCGTGACCCAGGCTGTAGACCTGCAAGCCAGCTACATCAAAAATGTGACCCAAAATCTGGAATGGTGGGAAGCCAACCCCACGATGGCCTGTCACCTCAAAGCGGTGCATCAGCAGAAGATTGTGGGAGTTATTCTGGTTAAAAAGTTCTGGAACCTCTGCAGCCTTTTCGTAGCTCCAGAACATCACCGTCAGGGCATTGGTCGGGCTCTGGTGATGACGGCAATTGAGGAATGCAAGGGGAAAAGTGAGAAGCAGGCAATTTGGTTAAACGCTGCTCCTGATGCCATTCCCTTTTACCAGGCCCTGGGCTTTGTACCCAGGCCAAGTGATCAAGCCCAGCCGCCTGGGGTAGA
>CAZPYG010000194.1:0-9338 GCA_964590465.1 uncultured bacterium
CGCGACGGATCTGAACCTCCCTTGATGCCTGGCTGAGTTTTTCCTGAGAAAATCGCTGGATTACGAGATGACCCATTATGATCATGGAAAAGTACATCCTTTCTGCAGGCAGAGCGTAGGCTGCAGCATGTATAGCCTCATTTCTTACTCACAGCAATAAAGTTGGCTGTTGACAAGGTAGTCAATTTCATCAACGAAAAATAGACTGTGATGACTCGGTTTATTTGCTTTAGCGGTAGAGAAAAACAGATAAGTAATAGACCTTTAATAAAGTGAGATACCGTTTCGGCTGTACCAGGACAGGAAAGGGTGTATCCCAGTTTTGCAAATGTCATTCTGAACGTAGCGATAGCGAAGTGAAGAATCCCGATCTTGTGCAAGGCCTGAGATCCTTCGCTACACTCCGTTCTACTCAGGATGACAAAGGTGGGATGCACCCGACAGGAAAGATGCCTTACTATCTCCATTCCTAAGACCTCTACAGCCCAAGATCAGTTTTTCAGCGCCTCTGATAACCTAGGGACCTTGAGTTTAAGCTCCGCTATGATTTGATTTTTAGGATACAAGATGAATTCTTTATTGAGGAGTCACTTATGTTTCGGCGCAATCCGTTTAACTTTTTTACAGAACTGTTTCGGCAGCAAATCTGGGTACCAATCTGGGTCATGCTGCTGATGGTTGTTAATGTGACCAGCATTGCATTTTGGGGTGAACCACTGGCGAGACTAATCTTTTTTATCTTCATGATTTCGGCCATATTGATGATGGCCCTTTATTCGCAGTTTGGGTTTGAAAAAATACTTGGAATGGGGCATTTTTTGTGGATTCCACTACTGTTATATGGATTACCAACCCTATCAAGTGCTGATGGGTTGTTCCAGGGCTACCTGATTATTTGGTCTCTGTTTACCCTGATTTCCTTAGCGTTCGATATTAGAGACGTCTGGAAATATTTCAAGCGTCGGCTGAGCCTCTAAGGATTTAGTTGCAAGAGCGAAATCGGGATGCTCTCCAGAGATGTCTTACAACCTGGGACCCAATTCATTTGGCATTTCATCAGACAAAATTAAGCGTCCTCTCATGAACGCACCCTATGGTTTAGCCAGAGAGATTTAGCACATTCTGTGGACTTTAAGACTGCTATGGCGCGATCGCCCATGACCAGAGCAAAGTTTTGGCTGAAAGTCTTCCTGGGTATCTTAGTTGTCATCGTAATGGGTACCGTTTTCCATGCCATCAATCTGCCTGCCCTATTGCAGACTGCTTTGCAGTGGGTAAACGGGTTGGGACCGGCAGGGGTCGTTGCCTTCATGGTGATTTATAACCTGGCGACGGTTTTATTTATTCCAGGCTCACTGCTTACCCTGGGGGGAGGAGCCCTCTACGGGGTTGCATGGGGAACCGTGTACGTGGTGCTGGCGGCAACCCTGGGTGCGACTTTGGCGTTTCTCATCGGTCGATACTTTGCCCGAGGATGGGTGAGTCAACAAATTCAAAACCATCCGAACTTTCAGGCCATTGATACTGCCGTTGCTGGGGAAGGGTTCAAAATTGTGTTATTGACCCGGCTGTCCCCCATTTTTCCGTTCAATCTGCTTAACTACGCCTTTGGCGTAACCCAAGTTTCCTTAAGGGATTACGTCTTGGGCTCAGTGGGCATGGTTCCTGGCACTCTGTTGTATGTCTACATTGGGTCTTTGGCCAGTGATCTGGCGACTTTAGGCGCAGCGTCGGACCTGAGTGTTCAGGCGCAAATCGCCCAGTGGGTTGTGCGGATTTTAGGTTTTCTGGCAACCGTGGCCGTAACGGTTTACATCACTCGCATTGCGCAACAAGCCTTAAACCAAAAATTGTAAATTTTGAAAATTGTTTTCAACTATGCCACACACTATCCAGCGTGAACCCGCCTTACAACCATTGAATGAGCATAATCAGGTACTCATGGCCCATGTTCACCCCCCTGATTGGATTAATCCAGAACCGGCAGCTGGTTATGACCTGGTGGTGATTGGGGCGGGCACAGCTGGCCTGGTGGTTGCCGCCGGAGCGGCTGGCCTGGGCCTGGGGTTGAAGGTCGCCCTGGTCGAAAAAAGCTTGATGGGCGGCGATTGTCTGAACGTGGGGTGTGTTCCCTCTAAATGCTTGATTCGCTCCTCGCGGGTAGTGGCCGATATGGCGGCGGCGGCCCCCTTTGGCATTCAGCCACCGGAAGCAATTCAGGTGGATTTTGCGGCGGTGATGGAACGTATGCGTAAAATTCGCGCTGGCATTAGCCACCATGACTCGGCTGAACGGTTCCGGAACATGGGCATTGATGTGTTTCTGGGAGCAGCTCAGTTCGTAGATGGTGAAACTATCGCCGTCGATAACCGCAACCTGCGCTTTAAGAAAGCGGTCATTCTACAAACGACCAACCCCCGCATTTACGCCGCAGGCGATATCTGCATGAACTGGAAGTTCACCCATGCGGCTGACGCAGCGGCTCGCATCGTCATTAAAAATACGTTGTTTGCCCCCTTCGGCCTAGGCCGAAGCAAGCTCAGTGGTCTGGTCATGCCCTGGGTCACCTATACCGATCCGGAAATTGCCCATGTAGGTCTGTACGAAGACGAAGCCCAGGCCCAGGAGCTGAATATTAACACCATCAAAATTCCGTTTTCTACGGTAGACCGTGCCCTGGCGGACGGCGAATCGGACGGCTTTCTTAAAATTCTGCATCCGCAAGGGTCAGACAAAATTTTGGGGGCAACTATTGTGGCGCGCCATGCCGGGGAAATGATTAGCGAAATCACAACGGCTATGGTTACCAAGCAGGGGCTGAATGCCCTATCAGGGGTAATTCATCCCTATCCCACCCAGGCGGAAGCGATCAAAAAAGCCGCCGACACCTATCGCCGTACCCTGCTGACGCCGCGCACCCAAATGGTTTTGAAATTTCTCACAAAACTAAGCTAACTCCTGAAGCAACCACCCTATCCATGAGTCAAATGTTGATAAAACGGGTTTTAAAGAGGTTGTACCAATTAGGCTTAGGCGTAATGGCCTGGATAGTTGTTGCGGCCCCTGCCCTGGCCAAAAACTCAGAGACTACAGCCGGGTTCAATCCCCAAGAGCTATTACGGAATGCCTTGCAATGGGTGGATAGCCTGGGGGTGGGCGGTGGTATCGCCTTTATGGTGCTTTACGTTGTGGCGACAGTGGCTTTTCTTCCCGGTTCAATTTTGACCCTGGGAGCAGGCGTCGTCTTTGGTGTGGTCATGGGCTCTGTCTATGTTTTTCTTGGGGCAACCCTGGGGGCCATTGCGTCCTTTCTGGTGGGGCGTTATCTGGCACGGGGATGGATTAGCCACAAGATTGAAGGCAAGCATAAATTCGCCGCTATTGATCAGGCTGTAGCCAACGAAGGCTTCAAGATTGTGCTCTTAACTCGGCTTTCGCCGATTTTTCCGTTTAACTTATTAAATTATGCCTTTGGGGTCACTGGCGTATCGCTGAAAGACTATGCTCTCGGCTCCATTGGCATGATTCCGGGAACCGTGATGTACGTCTACACTGGCTCGCTGGCGGGGGACCTGGCCAGAATTGGCACAGAAAGTCAGCCCAGCAATCCTACTGTGCAATGGGCCATTCGCATTTTAATGGGCCATTCGCATTTTAGGGTTGATCGCAACGGTGGCCGTTACCCTGTATGTTACCCGTGTAGCTCGCAAAGCTTTAGAAGAAAAAGTCATACCAGAGTCAGGTGAAGCTGTTAATAACTGACCAACTCCCTTAAAGCAATGATGACGCGAGATAACATAAACCTTGTCCAAGTCCAGAAGTGGAGTTTTGCCTTAGAGAAAACTCCATTTCTGGACTTGGTATAGATGCCTGTCTGCCTGCTCTGGATAAAACTACAGCGCATACATACGAAGCAGGGTCACAGCCGTTTCGCGATTGCGCAGAATAATTTCTCCCAGCACAATTGTTCCTACTAGAATGAACAAAATACCCATACTGCGCTCCAATAACTTCTGAGATAAGCGGTTCGCAACGATAGATCCCAACTGGGCACCAATCAATACCCCTGGTGCCGTGAACATCACCAGACTCAGCACAGGGGCTAATGTGTCCCCCCCGGCTTGAGCAAACTGCACTACATGGCCAATGGATGCCGTCAACGCCGTAATGGCCACAATGAACACGCTGGTGGCTACCGCCACCTTATTGGGTACCCGACAGCGCTGAATGAGAAAATACCCATTCATTTCTCCCAGTCCGGTAGAAACCATGCCTAAAAACAAGGCACCAATGCCCGACAACAAGCGACCTTCGGTGCGGTTGGCGACGGTGTAGCAGTAGATTTCTCCTGCGGTAGAGGTAATACAGGTTTGGGGTTCTTTGTCCTGGTGTTCTTTAATATCCAGGTCCATCGCGGTCAGGGCTTCCGGTTCGGGCGAACGGAGAAAACTGGTCGCAATGGCAAATAACCCAACTCCCAAAATGCCTTTTAACACATCCCCTGGAATTCCCTTTGCTGCCCAGGTCCCAACTAATGCCACCGGAATCGTAATCAGCAACAGCATCCGCCCCAGTTTGTAATCAATCAGCCCCTTACGCATATAGGCATAGAGCCCGCTGGAAAAACCAAAGACCTCGGTAATGAGCCCCGTGCCCACTGCTACTTCCGTCGGCAGCCCTAGCCCAATGATGAAGAGCGGGGTAAAAAACGTGGCCCCTTCCACCCCCGATGCCATCGCAATGGTGGCAATCAGCACTGAGATCGGGAACATAAACCAGTATTCGAGACTCATGGGCTATCTTTCGCATCTGGTCAGCGGTGACACTGGGCACGGGGATATAAGTATCCGTACAAAACTGTAAGGCTGCCATCAGTCCGCAACCGGCTCACCGAAATAAGCCGGATACACAAAGGCAAAGGCCGTCGTGCTGGGAATTTCCGTGCCATCCGGCTCCTCGACCACCACCGTAGAGAGCGCTGCATCCCAGCGACTGCGAATTGTTCGTCCCGCAAATTCCACTTCCTGACTGCCAGCTTGTTGCACCGCTTCATGGATGAAGACGTGACTACTGCCAGAAAATTGATTCAAGGGCGTTTGGTTGTCGGCCTGCCAGACGTAGCTGACAATTTCCTTAGGATGCACTTCCCGCTGGTCCTGGTTCCGCACTGGAAAGATAATTTCCTCGTCGGTGTAATAGGTGCCGTAAGGATAGCCCGTGTAGTCGCGATTGTGCCCCGTCCGTGTTGAGAGAATCTGACTGTCGGGGTGTTGGGCTAGCCAATCGGCCAGGGTAGTTTTTACCGCTGGGATGCGCTCCAGGGTTTGATTCACCTTCGGCCCGACCACGCCCATAGCCCAGGGCTGTGCATATAAGGTGTCATCGGCGCGATCGTACATCACCAGACAGCTTTGGTAGAGCTTACCCGAGACGCCAAAGGTGGTATCGCCGCGCTCAAAGGCCACAATGGTGTCGCATAACGGACAGTAGGTGACGGTGACATTGACGCCTCCGACTGTATCGTTGACAATCTCATGCCAGTTCATGATGTTATATGGATAGGCTTTGGCCTCTCCGTTGATAACGACCCCGATGACGATATCGTCCTCCTGAAATGGAGTGGTCGCTGACGTATCGAATTCAGGGGTATCAATGCTGGGAATGCCATCCTTTGGGGGGCCTCCATTCATCAATTGAGCCAAATCAATGCGGGTGGCATCCTCAGGATTGACGTTCTGTTTACGCAGATCGTCCAGTTCCTGGCTCTGGTCATGGAAAATCTGCGCCAGGGCAAAATTCTGCAGCTTGAAGTTCTCCCAGCCTCCAGCCTGGAGAATCCCAACGCCGACCGTCACCACAATGGCTGAGAAGGCAACCAGGGCAAATTTTATCAGACGTTTCATGGCGGGTTTCCGTCTAAATCAACACCCACGCCGAGCCAAAGGGGAATTGTCAAAAGGCAACGGGTAGCCGTTGCCTTTTGCTTGGCCAGCATGGCTAACGCGGATACCCACACTATGCCAGGGGAAGCTGTTGATTCGATGAGGGGATGATGAGAGGGGGCTTAAAAAGGCCTGGTTGAGTCTTTGATTTGCCCGTGAGTTTTGATATCGGTCAAGTCGGCCTGTCTTGAGTTTAACCAACAGCCAAGCATTTCTTTAAAGCATGCTGTCAGTCCATTTTGGTTTTGACTGCGACAGTAACGTCCCTGGTCGTGTGCTGAACTCATAACCATAGTGTTCTGGAGGTTTCATGAGCAAAGAGCATCTCAGTACATTTGAACGCGAGTGCTCGACTAATTATCGAAGACTCACTTAGGCAACTCAGTAACTTAAGACACCTGCTTTGCTATCAGTGCCCCCCTCAATCCACGGAAACGAACGCCTGAAACGTCGAAAATTCGTTCTTTAGGTTGGATATTTTATTGGGGTAAAATTGGGGTAATCAACTTTTGACGTACTTCAAACGATTGATACATATGAATTGACCACTCGATTCGTAATTGAGTTATTGACTCTGAATAGGAGAAACCAGCGACAAAAACAAGACGATTCAAGAACTCAAAACTCTCCATTTATAGGGGTTTCAGGCAATTATATGGGAAAAGAGAGATTTGATCTAAATTATAAGACGCTCCAATCGGGTAGCTTTTTACACCAAGCAAATAAGGCTATGGAGATTTTGAGATAAAGATTGAGATAAAGTGAGCGTGAATTTTAGATGGTAGGATTCTACGGCAACGGGTTCAGCCATGGTTCTTGGCCCAGCAAAGCCTCACACAACAGATTCAATCCGGGACGTCGGGCTGCAGGGAGCGCTAAACCTACTTGACAACAATTTTTCGGGTCAAAATGCTCACGAATTGGCCGGGTAAGCGCCCTCGTTGCAACGGACTCCATTCCCTCACTTCCGCATATCCCAACGCATGGAAGGCATGAATCGTGTTTAGGACGGTTCCCCTCTGACACAATCTGGGGCATGGGAAAAGCAGGGAAAGCGCTCAAGCAGGTTATGACGGCTTACTCGATAAGCCAGAATCAATTAGCTGAAGCGATGGAAATTGATCGCTCGAATATCAGTCGTTGGTCCAGCGAAACTCGAGATCCTGGCGCGGAAACCCTGCTTGAGATTCGTCGGGGACTCCGTAAGATCAATCCCCAAGCGGCGGAAGACTTTATCCAACTCTTTTTAGCTGAGCCCAATGGGGCAACCGAATAACCTTGTCTAGGGCTGTCCTGCCCTGCAAACACGCACCTTCATCCACGACTTGCGACTGCCGCCAAATCTTGTGCAAGCACCTGATGACGAATTCGGTCGCTTGCACTGGCGGCAATTGTGCTCCAGTCCTCTTGAGTCAACACCTGGCTTAACACGGCACGAATTTCTGCGTGAACCGCTTCCGTCATCTCCCACTCCCCTTGGGGCTTTGACAATTTTGCTTCCAGTAGGGCTATTAATCTTTCCTGAATAGCGGGTTGGGGGTGGCGCAGACGTTCAAGAATAAGTTCTTGTCCTGTTGTTTCAGCGGCTTCTTGGCCGATCCCCAGATCCCATTCTGTAACCAGGCACTTCCAGGCTTGCATGACCATTGAGCGCAGCATCGTGACGTGGCTATAGCCTTCAGGATTGGCCATGACATCACCCAAATGAGCGCCCCAATCATAGCCCGCCGCAATATCACAGCCCGCCTCTTCTTCTTGCCGGACAACTTCCCTCAACCACTCTTCGTCGTAGGTGAATGTTTCCCAATCAAATTGCATTGTGATCTCTCCTAACCTGGTAGTGGGTTACCGCTCCGGCATCCTGAGTTGACCATATTCAAAGAATGAGTTGAATCGGGAGTTGCAATGAAAATTCCGGATGCGAAAAAGATTACTTCACTATACAGGTGTACTAGACCTCCCAGATAGAGGCTACACATCCGCTGGACGTAGCCCATCCATCTTGAGCTTATCCAGGTACCGCTCCTCGATGACCTTGGAGGAATTGCCTACCCATCGGGCAATCGTCGTTGAGGAATATCCGGCTATGGCCTGGAGGGTAATGAAGGTATCCCGGCAGTTGTAGGGCGTCATATCAATGCCCTCTTTGTTTTGCAATCCCAGACTGCTCACAATGCCATGCCAACCCCGTTGATTGAAGTTCTTCTCGCTGATAGCGCCCCCTTTGGGGGCTGGGAAGACCAGGGCTTCCGGGTCGGGCGATTCTGGACGAATTGACTGCAGTAGCGCCTGTAACCGAGGAGTACAGGTAAACCAGCGCTTGACACTGGTCTTGGTCTCTTCTCGACGTTCCTTCTTGCCTGAGACCTCGACAATGCTTTCGTGGAAATGGATTTTATCACAATCAGGAGTCACACTGCCCCAGCGCAACCCGACCGCCTCACAGGGGCGACAGCCGGTCCAGAAGAGGAATTTCACAAAGGGCGTATAGTGCTGATAGCTGAAGCCTCGTCCTTTATGGGTCTCGAAGGCTTGAATAATCTGGTCCCGTTCTTCTGCAGAATAGGCCACTGGCGGTGGCGCTTTAGTCGGCTCCAACTCCAGATACATCCCCTCAAAAGGATTGGAGGCCACCATGCGGTGCTTCAAGCCCCACTTGCAGGCGGCGGAAAGCTGCATCAACGTTCGCCGTGCCTGGGACTGGGTGGTCACCTTGAGCAGTTCCTGCCGGAATTTGAGGGGGTCCAGCAGCCCATCGGTTTTGCACTTCTGTAGATGCGCCGTCACCGGGTCGTAGGTGCCGTTAATCGTTTTGGGAGAGGCATTCGGTCGCAGGTACTCCACATACTTCTCCCACAAGGTGATCAGCTTGGAGCGTCGACCTGAGGGTGCAGCATCTGGGGTGGGATTGCTGAGGGAGCGGTATTTCTGGTAAGTGGCATCAAATTCGCCGTACTCAATGTCCCGCTGCACTTCGAAGGCAATCTCCTGGGTCTTCCTCATATTGAGGGGGCTGTGAGCCAGACCCAACGAGACGAAGTGCCGTTTTCCCAGATGGGTAAAGACAAGCTGGAGTCGATTATTCGAGTTACGAACCGTTACAGTTCCGACTTTGGCCTTGCGTCGGGTTCTGGGGCTACCGGATTTCATGGCCCAACCTTTGCTCTGAGGCGTAGGCTTACCCTCGATATCTTACCCCAAGTTTATCTCAAACCTTATCTCAAAACGCCTGCTAAACCTGCCTAATTGTGTCTAAAAACACCAAACACGATGAGCCCGCCTGTAGAGAAGGCGGTCGCTGAAAGCCTTGCTATATAAGGCGAAAGCCTTGAATTACCTGGAAGCCGATGGCGGGATTTGAACCCGCGACCGCTCGATTACGAATCGAGTGCTCTA
>CAZPYG010000195.1:0-9331 GCA_964590465.1 uncultured bacterium
CCTTCGCTACCTGGCCGTTCAGGTAGGCGGGCTGCACCAGCAGGTCCTCATACTCTTCGCGGAAATACTTGAGGGTACTCAGTACCGGGTTGGGGGCGGTTTGCCCCAGACCGCAGAGGCTGGTATCGCGCACCATTTCGCAGAGGGCTTCCATGGTGGCCAGGTCGGCGGCGGTAGCCTCACGCCTGAGAATCTTCGACAGCATGGCGTAGAGCTGTACCGTGCCGGTACGGCAGGGCACGCACTTGCCGCAGGTTTCCCCCCGGCAGAACTCCATATAAAAGTGGGCGATTTCCACCATGCTGGTGGTTTCATCCATCACCACCATGCCGCCGGAGCCCATCATCGAGCCCACCGCTTTCAGGGAGTCGTAATCCACCGGCGTATCCAGCATGGATTTGGGAATGCAGCCCCCCGAAGGGCCGCCGGTCTGTACCGCCTTGATCTCCCCGTCGGGGACGCCGCCGCCCATGTCTTCCACGATTTCCCGCAGGGAGATGCCCATGGGTACTTCAATCAGACCGTTGTTGCGGATCTTGCCGGTAAGGGCAAAGATTTTGGTGCCCTTGCTGTTTTCCGTGCCAATGCTGGAGTACCAGTCGGCCCCCCGGTTGATGATGGTGGTGATGTTGGCCAGGGTCTCCACGTTGTTGATCAGGGTAGGACAGCCGTAGAGTCCCTTCTGGGCCGGATAGGGAGGTCTGGGAATCGGGTTGCCCCGTCCGCCTTCAATGGATTGAATCAGGGCCGTTTCTTCCCCACAGACGAAGGCTCCTGCGCCAATGCGGATGTCGATCTTAAAGTCAAAGGGGGAGTCAAAAATCTGACTGCCCAGCAGGCCGTATTTCTTGGCCTGCTGAATGCCCTTCTGCAGTCGCTGAATAGCCAGGGGATATTCAGCCCGTACGTAGATGTAGCCGTGGTTGGCCCCAACCGCATAGCCGGCAATGGCCATGCCCTCCAGCACCAGGTGGGGATCGCTCTCCAGTACGCTGCGGTCCATGAAGGCACCTGGGTCGCCCTCGTCCCCATTGCAGATGATGTATTTCTGATCCCCCGGCATTTTCGCCACGGTGGCCCACTTCAGGCCGGTGGGGTAGCCGCCGCCGCCCCGACCCCGCAGACCGCTCTTGGAAACCTGGTCGACCACATCGGTCGGGTCCATCTCGTAGAGGGCTTTGTAAAGAGCCTGATAGCCCCCCACGGCAATGTATTCCTCAATCCGTTCCGGGTCCACCTTACCGCTGTTTTCCCGCACGACTTTGGTTTGGCGGGAGAAGAAGGGGTGATTCGAATCTCCCTTGATGGCCTGGGCAGTTCCCCCGTTCTGGGCCTCAATAATACTGGCGGCCTGGTCGGGAGTTACTTCTTCATAGAGATCGTCCTGGGGATCAATCTGCACCAGGGGACCCCGACCGCAGAAGCCCATACAGCCAACGCCGACCACTTCCATCTGGTCGTCCAGCTTCTGGTCCTTGACAGCCTGCTTCAAGTTACCGTACACCCCCATGGCGTCGGCAGCCCGGCAGCCGGTGGAAGTACAGCAGTGAATTCGGGTCGGCTTTTGTCGCTCTTGTTCCGCCTGCGCAATGTCTTGCAATGCTTGTAAGTCCATATGCCCTTCTCCTGTGAACCTTGGGGCGTTTGTTCAGTGCTATTTCTGGCCAGGGGCTGGCCCTGAGGGGTTATTCCTGCTGCCAGACAGCTACCCTGGCGACCGCCTGTTCTGGACTGAGTTTGCCGCCCACTTCGCCGTCGAAAACCACCGCCGGGGCAATGCCGCAGGCCCCCAAACAACGGGCCGCCATCAGGGAAACTTTATCGTCAGGGGTAGTTTCGCCCGCTTCAATGCCCAATTTTTCCTGCAGCACATCCATCACCTTACCGCCCCCTTTCACGTAGCAGGCCGTTCCCATGCACACCACGCAGGTGTGAGCACCGCTGGGCTTTAGGGAGAACAGGTGGTAGAAAGTGGCAACGCCATAAACCTTACTAAGGGGCATTTTCAGCCCATGGGCGACATATTCCAGCACATCCTCCTCAAGGTAGCCAAAGGCCTCCTGGGCGATGTGCAGCACTTCAATCAGGGCATCGGGTCGGTACTGGTGGCGCTTCATGGTGATGTCGAGGCGTTTGAAGCGGCGGTCAACATCAGCAGCTTTTTGCTTTTTGGAAGCCCCATCTTGGGGGGCCGCATCGGGCTTAATTTTAGATTCGGTAGCAGTGGGTGACATGGCAACAACCCTTGGTAGAATCGGCTAACTGCACGGCCTGGCAGGTAAAAGCTGCAGTTGAGAGAACTGTCCTGTCAGAGCGCAACTCAGTGGGACGCAGGGGAAGTAAAACTTGATTAAGCCTGAACAGTAATGCGCAGCATGAAAAAACGAGCGCTTTTTCTTTAGACTTTCTTAAGATTTTTTTACTGTTAAAGCTGATAAGCAAGTTAAACGTAGGTGAATTTTATTTTGCCCCTAAGTAATGACCCAAATGAAATATGTTATGGATACAAATTAAACAAACGAATTGTTGTGAAAGTCCAAAATGCCCGTTTTTTATCTTCAAGGATAACGTTATCCGATCCCCGCGGGAATGAGCGGGATTGATTTACAGAAATACATCTATCCAGAGGAATGGGATTTAAGAATAATTTAATAAAGAAATATCCGGAGAGGTGGTGTGCCCCCCCCCTCGGACGGCCCTAAACCTTGTCCTTAGCCAAAGATATGGATGCGTTTCAGATTGTCTCGTTTTCCAAAGGCTGATCTAAAGAGTCAAATTCTCGTTCAGGCAGCAACAGAGAAAAGTAAACGGAGCAGTACATCATGAATTGAAAGTCAACCACATTTAGTACAACGCTCTCTGTGAAATTTTGAATGGTGTAAAAAACCAGGAAGCTAGATGCGAAAAGGAAATTAGTGCCAGGGAAGATATAAGCAGAACGAAATGCTCGGTTAAAGGAGGACAACAAAGTCAACAAAAACAAAACTAATCCAACAAAGCCAAGCGCCAGGACTGTGTCAATATAGCCATTGTGGGAGTTAGGCACAACGTAACCCAATCTTCGCACGCCGGTTACGGCCATGCCTATTTGCTGTCCGAAAGGAAGACTGACATCCCAAAATGCATCCAGACCATAGCCAATCCAAAATCTGTCAAACCAGGCGGAAATTGCTTCACTCCAAATCAACGTTCTTCCTGTAAGGGTTGGATCACGCCCAATACCTAAAAGCAGGGCATTCCAGTTGGAGGTGACCAAGACTACAACCGTAGCCGTAACTATGGCCGAAAGGGTCAGCTTTAGAATTGACCTGAGGCCATGCCACCGATATCCCCTCAGCCAAAATAGAAAACTGAACAAAACAATAGATAGGAAAAGACCTGTTTTGGACGTAGATGCCAATATCATTAATTGGATAAAAATTGCCCCGGCTAAAGCTACTCTCTGAGGGATAACTTTATTGCTTTCCTTTCCCAAAAACGAAGACAATAGCAGGATCAGGGTAACAAGCATGTACCTCGAGAATCTGTTTTTATGCCCAAACAGACCTCGCCAAGCTCCATCAAAAGCGCTCATAGGATGGCGTCCCACTGCAGGAACAGCGAAGACTACAATCAAACTTAAAAAGGAAACCAAAAAGAAAAATATAGTTAGAATCTTGATTTGATCTTTAAGGTTAAATCGTGAGGAGAAATAGAGGGCAAAAAGAATAGCGGGAAGCAGTAATCCCCGCATACTTAAATATGTTATTTCAGGAACGGCGGACCAAAAATAGGACAAAATAGTCCATCCTAGGAGCAGCCACATCAGAACCGCACGTCTGATTACTACAAAACTAAGCTGCCACCGGAAAATAATTAATCCGAAAGAAAATGGGATAACCAGATAGCGAAGCAAAGATTCCAATGAAATGGCTATACTTCTACCTAGAAAATAACTAGTTATGCTGCTATAAGCTCCGGTGAAATATAAAAGGGCAATAAAACAAAAAGCATACTCCGCAACCGTAAAAAGCTTTGCGAAGGAATCCTGAGTCTCATACTGACGTATTGAACTAGTAACCATATGGTGCCAATGTCTTCTACCGCTAGAGCTAGTTTAGCGCTTAAAATCAGTGGTAAGCAGTGTAGAAGCATTATTCTAAGAGCTTTGCAGAATCTTCACAGGTAATGCCTCAGCTGTGGCTCATGGGGATGCTGAAGATAGAGCTCCCATAAACAAAGAGGCGCTGCAGAGAGCAACGCCCCATCGGTTACTTAAACAAGGTTTACCCATCCACGGGACGATCTAAAGCACTTCGCTGGCCACTGCATCCTCTTTCAACTCGCGCTTAAATAACTTGAGCAGGGAAGGCGTAGCCAGGAAGCCAAAGTAAATACCCATGGCCCCAGTCACTCCGTGGAGAATAACATCAGCACCGTAGATGGGAAACAGGCCAAAAAAGGTATTGGCTACCGGGACCAGGCCTAGTATGGCCAGAGTGGTGTAGTAGATTCCAAGCTGACCTGAGAAAAGGCGGGCGCTATCCAGGGAGATACTGGTTATAATCCCCAGCAAACCAGTGACAATATGAATGATGTTGTGGGGAGTATTAACGGGAAATAACCCCATTAAATATCCATAACCAGACACCACGCCCAATTTACTCACGTAGGATGGCAAACTTTCGGGCTGGGAAACCAGGGCAGGAATAAATCCCATGATGCCCATGGTTAAGTAAATAATTCCAAGGGAGAGGGCAAATTTTTGTGCGGCTTTCATTGCAGCTTCTCAATGAACGACATGTGTTGTTTTAGAAGCTAACAACTTCACTCCTGAAAATCGTCTCTAAAAAGGTTCAGCTTGCCTTTATCTTTCGGAAGATACTCAGCTAAACTCTCTCCCATGGGAAAACCTTGCTAGCGGGACTAGACCTAAAGGCTCGCTGAAGGTTTAAATGTAAATCAGCACCTGAAAATTCTGGTTGGAGCTAGCTAACTAAATACTCCCGGATATCAGCTTGTCGCTTGCGCAACTTGGTTAGGGCCTCCCGCTCAATCTGCCTTACCCGTTCTCGACTGATGGAAAGACGAGCTCCGATCTTGGCTAAAGTCATGGTTTTACCATCGGTAAGTCCAAACCGCAGGGACAGCACTTCTTGCTGCTGAGGGGTCAGTTCACTCAGCAGTTGCTCTAAGTCGTTGCGCAGAGAGGACTGGGTGGCAAAATCTTCGGGAGTTTGCCCGTCATCTTCTAGCAGTTCTACTAGTTCAGTATCCTGATTATCACCCACCCTCAAGTCGAGGGATAGGGGAGTACGAGACTTTTCCAAGTAGTCTCTGACCTGTTTTGCCGTTAAATCGCATTCCTCCGCCAACTCGGCCACCGTGGCAGCCCGACCATACTGCTGGGACAGCTTGCGCTGAGCCTTCTTGAGCTTATTTAGCTTTTCGGTGATGTGAATAGGCAAGCGAATGGTGCGACTCTTTTCTGCGATGGCACGGGTAATGGCTTGGCGAATCCACCAGTAGGCGTAGGTAGAAAAGCGGTATCCCTTGGTAGGATCAAACTTTTCTACCCCCCGCTGCATACCAATCGTGCCTTCCTGAATTAAATCCAGCAGGTCTACGTTGCGCTTGATATACTTTTTGGCTACCGACACAACCAGTCGCAGGTTAGCCTCTACCATCTTACGCTTGGCTAAGTTGCCTTCCTTCAGAACTTTCTTCAACTCAGTCGCGGTTATCCCTTCAGACTCAGCCCATTCCTCAAAAGACAATTCACGGCCAGTGGTTTCCTCCAGGGATACCTTCTTCGCCTCAAGGGCGGTCAATCGCTGTACTTGCTTACCCAAGACAATCTCTTCTTCATGGGTTAACAACGGAACTCTACCAATTTCCTTAAGGTAGGTACGAACAAGATCTGAGGAATTTTGCACAGTTCTCATGGGTCGGGGGGATTAACGGCGATGATGGAAAGTACCTCCAGGCGAAAAAATTCACCCAAAGAGGCTCTGGGAAGGGCACGGGTAGACCGAAGAACAGGATTCACCCATTTGAGGAATGGCGAACCAGTAATGAGTAGTGAGGATCCCAAGGAAAACCCTACTACCATTCAGAAAGCTCTCTAATGGGCAGAAGGCGGCTTTCTATTTTCAATGGGAACCGGAATGGGCTCTTCTTGAGGTGCTAGTTCTTCCGAATCAGCCAGGTTCTCGAGGATAGCCCAACCGATACCTGCAAAAATGAGAAGCTCTGTTACAGAAATTAAGATTTCCATGTATGTTAAGACTTTCAAGTCAACTATGTAAACAAGTGTAACATTTATGAAAGAGTACTGGAATGGCCATATTTACCTATTTTGCCATCTCGACTCCCCTGTTTATGAGGGCTAGGATATAGTGTGTAGCCTAACTTTGCTGCATCTTGAGCAACAAAAGCTGGGATTTAAAACGAAAGAAATCCTTAAAAAGGAATAGAAATGTTTACAAAATTGTGAGTAATTGATCCAGCACTCTAAGGTTATGGGGTCATCCCACGCAAACTTACAAAAAAATAAGGCTGCGATGGGACACAACCTTACGCTATATAAAGTGTTTTTTAATCCCATTCCGGGGGCTGTGCGATTGCGGCAGTAGAATTTTTAGCCTTATATCAGGGTATGAAGGCTAAAAATCCGCAGGTGGCCTCGTATCGTGTTCAGCGCAGGGATTCCCCTAGCCGAGCAAGGACTGTGCTCGAGCGACAAAATTATCGGCAGTTAATCCGTTAATAGCCATGATTTGACCGGCACTAGCAGCAGTTTCACCTCGCTTCCATGAGAACGTATCGCGGGGCGCAGTACTGCGAAGCATCACAGGTTCCAACATGGCACTGGAGCCACCGGTTATCCCAATCAAAGCATCTCCACCAAATAATTGTTCGAATTGAGATTCATCCAGGAAACCGTCATCGGCTTCAGAACAGGCATTCCAGGCGACATCAGTGGGGCGATATAACCGACGAGGGTTGACCACCGATACTACACGACTGCCAATACCGCTTGCAGCCAGTTGCTCTACTGCTTCAAGGGCCGGAATCAGAGTCATATCCCCAATAACCGCAAAGACGACGGTTTTACTCCCCTCCGTAGAGACCAGTTCCACAGCACCAGCTGCTAGAGCCTGACGGGTTTGCTCGAAGGTGGTGCGAATGGGTAAGGGAGACTTACTGGCAGTGATGGTGATGCCCTTGTTATGGGTGGTTAGTGCCCAGTCATAACATACCTGGATGCTATTGGCGTCAGTGGGAAACAGAGGAAAAACATTGCCGTTACGCATCATGCCAGCAAAGTAGTTTTCGATTTCGGGACGCTGGTGGGTCCAACCGTTGCGACCCTGCTCTAGAGCACCGGCGGTAAACAGGGTGATGGTGGAAGGAGTAGGGCGACGCAGTTCGGCCATGGCCTGGGTAACGGTTTGCCAGATGGGCAAGCCATTGATAGCAAAGGATTCGTAAGAGCACCACAGGGTCCGAGCCCCAAATAGAGCTTGAGCAGCGGCTAATCCGGCACAGGCATCTTCACTGAGGGGTTCATAAACCTGCCCCTGGGGCTGCTGGAAATAGGTTTCGTCGGGGGTAGGGTGAATAATCTTCAGGGCCACATTAATGTTGTTAATTCCCGAGGCAGCGTTACCATCGGCATTAGTGACCACAAACTGAGGATCCTGCTGGCCGACATGGGCGACTAAAGCACCCATAGCGGTTGTGGCTACCTGCTTGTCTCCTCCAACGGGAAACTCATTCAGGGGTAGAGTCCCAAGGTCGGGAAGGGAAAGCACCGATTCGGTTACTGCCGTTTGAGAACCTGGACCTCCCATGGACCGTTCATAGTTAGTGCGCACCAGATCCCAGGCTTCAGCAGACAGAGCCCGGGCTGTAAGGGCTTCTACGATATAGTCTTTTTCTAAAGTGTCGCCGGGATAGAGGTTGTGGGACTTAGCTCCCCGCTTGTGCACACCAGCTCCCTTCAGCTGCTTCACAATCAGTACGGTGAGGGTGCCCCCCAGAGCAGATTGGGCTGCTTTATCAGTAGCTTCCAGAACGGCCCCGGTAAAAGCCATCCGCTGCTTGAAGGAAAAGGCGGTGCTGTCAACATAGGCACCGGGTTGGTCGGCATCGTCATACTCTTTAGCGTCGACCAGGATGACCTCTTCGAACCCATTACCCCGCCAGTAATTCACCATGGCTTCGTTAGATTGGGTAGAAACCATGCTGTGGTGTTCCTGGGAGTAGCCGTTCCATACCAGGATAGGCAGGAAGTTAGTGACATGGGGATAAGCTGTGTGGAAATGACCAAAGCTACTCATGACATAGGGTTCGCCCAGCCCACCATCGCCGATAGTGACCGGGAATAGGGTACCGGGATGGAGCTTGGCCCCTGCCATGGCAAAGTGCTGCCCCTGGCCCAGGGGACCGGCAGGGTTCAGCAGACCGGGGATTTGACCTGACAAGTGCCCCAATAAACCATGGGTTTCGCGGAAGCGATCACACAATTGCTGTACGGTTTCAATTCCCATGGCTTCGAGGGAACGGTCCAGGAACACATTGCTATAGAATCCCGGAGCATGGTGGCCCACTTCCGTAATGATGTTTTTATAGCCGAGCATAACCAATGAGGCGATGGTGTCGGCAATGCTGGCGAAGCCGCCGGGGTGCCCGGAAGATTTGCTGGCGGTCACCTGCAGGGTCAGGTAACGGAGGGCGTCTGCCGCTAGCAGGGTCTGGTAGACGGCAGCAGAGTCTGAGGGAGAGGCGATCGAAGTTTTTCCCTCACCGATGGCAGGTTCCCGGCCATAACTATCAAATTCAGGAAACGCTTCACCAAAATGCTGAATACCTTCGCAAAATGCCGGAATGCTGGGTTTTGTGCTTACAGCCGTCATGCTTTAGAAACCTAACTAGCGCCAAAGATAACTACCATTTCCAGACCAATAAGCGACCAGGGACTACTCACTCAATGTAAGGACTTGTATCTAGAAACAGTATGCTTACCATCCTACACATCGAAGGGACCCCTGAGATGTCTGGTTTCCCTGGCGTTACTGAATCATTTACTGAACAGATAAACCTCGTGAATGGTAGCCTCAGCAACGCTTTTAGGCAACGTAAACACCTCTCCTTTTGCTTCAGGGCTATTCAACCATGAATTTATTCACATAAATTTCTGGGGATGCAATCATAGATTTAGGTCAATGTCATCGCCAGCCAATCAAAATCTCTTCCTGAAAATGCTTTACACAAGTTAACAATGCGGTTAAGGTAGGGATATACATACCGCTTCATCCCTTGCGGATGAGTCTTGTTCCTTTAACCG
>CAZPYG010000196.1:0-9233 GCA_964590465.1 uncultured bacterium
CCCCCCATGGGAAAAAGACTTTTCGGCCTTAAAAAAGGCTAAGCCCGGTGGAACTGCCACTTTTAAAGAGTCTTCCCATTCACAAGGGAAAATATTGAGCTGGGGAAGATCTACCTCTGCCGAAATAATGGCGTAGCGCTCTTTGAGAAGTTTGCACCACTCTGGTTTACAGTCTGCCTCCGGAGGTAGCTGGGCCTCATCCAGAAGGATAAACCCATGGTCGGTTACGACGTGGACAGCTTCGTACCCCCATGAGTGCAACTTGCGGATAAGCTGCACTAGCCGGTCGATCTCGGTGTAAAGGTGGCGGATGAGAGTACTGGCCTTGCTGTGCCCAATTTCGTCTACTTCTTCATGGCCATAGACCACCAGCAGGTCTCCTATGCCCTCAGGAGCTTTTGAAGCCCCTTCCACCTCATCAATGTCTCGGCAGTCTGCTCCAAAGGCTCTGAGGTACTCCAGGCGGTTTTTGCGAGCAAACATATCTTTGTCGTTGACCAGAGGCTGTAGCTTATTATTTCTGACCCGCATTCCTAACTTGGATCCGCTCAGCGGCATGAGTGCCGTCATGCCGATCGGAGTCACCGTAGGCAAAAGGGTTCTAGCCGGTTCTATGGTGGTTTCGAGACCACCTACTCTACTTTTGAGTTCTTCGGCACAGTCGTACCGTAAGGCATCGACAATGACAACGGCTCGCTTACCCTTAGCCTGCCAGATAGTGTCTTCTAAATGAGATGTGATAACAGGAATACCGGCAAGCTCTGACGAACCTTGCTCGGTATAAAGGTTAAAAAAGACCTGGTTAAGAGCTTTGGTATAGCTGGCGTAATGGCGATCTGCCACCCGTTCTACCGAGGGTAGCATTGCGTTCATCGCCTCAAAGCGTAGCTTCAGATGAAGCCGATCTACCTGGCCTGCCTGCTCAACGTACAGCTTGACTAAGGCATCCAGGGACTTCCGCTGAGCTATCTCGGCCTCAGCGGTAGAACAGGCATCCAGGAAGGGTCCCAGGTCTTGGAGCAGGCCCCAGGAGCCAATCTGGCTTTCGCTGGCTTTGCTAAATTCAACCTCGCGGGCAATGGCGGCACCATAGCGGGTAAAGAATTCCCGCGTCGTCGAGGCTTTATCGGCAGAACGTTCAAATTCGGCCAGCACTCGTTCCCACCGCTGGCTGACGAGGTGGGGAAAGGCGAACGATAAGCCTGGTTGATCCGCAGCCCAAGCGGAGAGATCGATACTTTCTTCGATCTTTTGGATCCGCTGATCCCAGGTAGGTCGGCTCTGGCTATCTCTTAACCAACGGCGTAGGAGGTTCACATGGTTTTGATGGACCGTCGGCGGGGGCAGTCTTTCTCCAAATGGAAACTCTGCCGCTTTGCTGTCATAGTTTTCTGGAATGGTGTGGGCCTTGCCATCGTCTTTGTTGGCGGTGCCTGAGCAGCCCTGGAAGGTTTCCGTTAGAGCCAGGACAGATACAAACTCGTTAACCCACTCTTCTGGGTCATCAGGAGAAGCAGCAAAGCCATACTGCTCTTCTACCATTTCCAGGAAATCTGTGTCTAACCCCTGTTCCCTAAGGTTGTGCCAGGTTGTTTGGGGAGCCTCAGCCAGGTCGAACAGGGTTTGAGCTACATCCCCTACCAAACGGTTTTGGACTAATTCAACGGTTAGAGGCGTTTCCCAAAAGCTGCGAGGGCTGTCAACAAACTTGGCCACGTACCGGGCCAGCAGGGACTCTTGCCCCCCTTCATAGAGCTTTCGCTGCTCTGCGGGTTGCTTGGGTAATTCAATCCCGGCCTGGCGCAAGAACGTGAATAAGGTAGGGCGCTTACCGCCAATACGCCAGATAACCCCTTTAATTCGGTACTCCTCTAGTAAATCCAGATGGTTCTGCCCCTGCTCATCGGGGGAGGTGAGCCGATCTTCAGAAAAGGGCAGGTAGAGTATGAATCTGGGTAATGGCTGAGCCTCCCCTGATGCGGTGGCTTCATGAGCCTCTTTCTGCTTCAGGTAAATTTGGTGCTTGAGCCAAATCTGGCCCTGATAGATTTCCTTGTCCTCGTCGTACTCGTAGCGAAGGAGCACGAAAGGTGACTCATCTTGATTGGTCAGATGGGCCTGTAGGTGGGGCAGAATGCGGGCAAACTCCTGTTTCTCGTCGAACCAGAGGCAGACGTTTGCTCGCTTTTCGTACTGGAACCGCTGCTCGAATTGGGCTAAGAGGGCATTTATGATCACCATTCAAATAACTTTACCAATTCGCAGGACCCCTGCCTTCTGCAGGGGAGCAATGTTGACGGCAACTCCATCGTCCAGGTCAGGGTCCCAACCTTGAGGCCGCTCTGAAGGAGACTTCCAGGGAGTAAGGATCCGATAATCGGTATCGCCTCCTTCCTCGCCCTCAAAGTAGCCCTCTTGAACCCGCTTAAGCCGTTGGTCTAGTGCTTCTACCTCTTCTAGCTTGTTTTGCAATTCCAGGCTGTCATCAACCCTACCCTCTTGATTTGCTAAAGCTGCCTCACGGCGGAATTGCTCCATAGCGTCTCGCAGAAAATGGCTGCGGAGTTTAGCCATAGCATTTTTATCAAATCGATGATAATGAACGATGACACTAAAAGCAGTTGGATTTGGGGATTGATTACTAGCGATGTGCCAGAATATAGGTCGTTTTCTATAAAGAGCGACATGATAATTGAAATACACATTTTCCAACCAGGATTGAAGGCCATTTACTTGCCGATAGCCTTTCACCTTGTTCTTAAGTTCGTTAACAATCTCTATCTCACTTTGATTGACATTCTGTTCAGAGAAGAAGTGCGAAATTTCCTGACGAACTCGCTCTAGCAAGCTCAACGTATTTGTGGGGGCGTTTAGGAAAACAATTCCATCTTCATCATCTTCTAAGATTTTTTTCACAAAATAGGAAAGTAGTCGCCAAACATGCTCCATGCGCTTTTGCTCAGCAACTTTCCCCTCCATTTGAGGCCAAATCAACTCAGGTGGTCTATCCCCTAGAGCATTGTGTATTTCTTGTTGGACTGACTTAGGGACATCATAAAGTTTATAAATCGTCTCGTTTAATTCAAAGTAAAGTTCCTGCAGATTTGAGTCTTCATTGCTTTCATAGTCCAATAAACACTGAAGACGTTCAGCAATTGGCTTTCCTGATATTGCATTAAGATCTAGTAAGAGCCAAGGTTTAGAGAAAATAGTTGAGATTTCATTTCCGATATCCCAAGAAGCTTTCTTCTTATAGATAGCATCAACCAATTCTGATATATTGTGACTTATGAAACTCTTCGGTCTTACTATAGGAAGACGACGTACTGCACCCTCCTCATAACTACCGAAAGAAGTCAAAGCCCGAATTAGGTAATCAACTAACTCTGAATTTAGAACCCCTAGCATCCACAGTAAATCGCTGTCGTCCAAAGCAAAAACACATGGATTTTTGTCAGTAAAGATGTAACCTTCTGGAAGCCATCTAACATTGAGTCCACGTTGAGTGCGGCGGGGCCAACAAATAGATTGCCGGAAATAGTAGGCTTGGCTATAGACTCTCTTGGTAATTGAACCTTCACGTTCAAGAATAAAATCTTTTAGGGCTTTACCATTATCTCTCCAAAGCACTAGTCTGTTAAAGTCAAAGTAAAACCTACAGAATTCTCCACCTTTAGCAATACGAGTCCATCCTCTTTCCTTGCCTATTTCTTCTTTAGAAACCTCCCAAGAAAAACGAAGAAATCTCGAGTCGTCTACTGTAGTCAATCCTTGCTTAGTTGTAGCAAAATTTGGAGAAAGAGATAAATGATCTCTAAATAATTTGGCAGCTATAGACATTTGGCTATAGGCAAGAGGAGCTCCTTCAACAGAAGCAAAGTCCTGACGGGCAACATCAAAGCGGACACTGCCGGATTCACCGTTGATGCTACGAACAAACATATCTTCCCGTAGATCTTTCTGCCCTTTGTTACCTTGAAACTTTGCTAAGTCGAAGAAAGCGGGTCTTTCCTCTTCCGAAGCAATATAGTATGCCTCTCTAGCCTCGGAATCAGAGATTTCTATGCCTTCTTGTTCTTGGGCAGCAATTAAGGATTTTGTAATGAAATGTTCTCTTAATCGAGGATCGCGAAAGTAACGGTTGCTTTCCTTAAGAGGTTTACCCATATGTCGGCCCTCCACCTACCTGTTCAACTTCGGATAGAGATTCCTGTAACCATCTATGAACTAATTGAGTTAATGGTTCGTGATTTACATCTTTCCTACCCGTTTCACAAGCTGAGATATAGTGTTGTTCATCCCGTTGTCTCCGAAACTCCGATAAAGGAGGTAAGTCATTTTGAAGGAAAATTATACTTGCTAATATACGGGTGGTTCGGCCATTACCTTCTCGAAAAGGGTGAGCAGCTAAAAATTCAGACATTAACCTGGCTGCAAACTCACACACTTTGTACTCATCATCAGAATAAAAGGGTGTTTGCGAGAAGATCTCAGTTTCGAGATAGGTCATTGTTGTGGTCCAATTACCAGGGAGCAACCATACTGCATCACCTTTAGTTAAGTTACAAGATCGAAACCTGCCCGCAAAAGGATAAATATCGCCAAAAATGTCAAAGTGAATCTGTCGAATTAGGTTTTCTGTAATTGGTTCATCGATTTGTAGGTTTCCCAAGTTTTCGAAGGCTCTAGCGAGTCCTATACTCTCTCGAGCTTCAATTTCTCTTGGATCTAAGCAACCTGCGTAGTTCAAACATATTCCATTAGGGCCAATTACAAAATCCCAGTCTTGCTCATAAGAAGACCATGGGTTTAGGACTGTCTTAGGAGTTGTTTTGGACTTTTGGAATAATTTGTCTAGTCTATCTATTTGAGTCTCTTCCAGCTTGCAATTTTCTCCTGGCACCAAATAGTACTCATCAGTATTTGTAGATTGATAATAGTGATGAGTTTTGCGTCCTTGTTTATCTTTGAACCGAAAGCCAAAATCTTTCTCTTCCCAACGCCAACGGATAGTGTTCATGAAGCACTTCCTTTGAGAACTATTGCCGCAGCTTGAACTGTCGCATCATCTAAAATTCCGGTTCCTAAATCTAGCATTAATATTAATGGATTGCGTTTAAGTAAAATCTCTGTGCGGAGATTTTGAAAAGATACTAAATTAGTAAAAGTTGATGACACGAGTGCACCTACATATCCAGATTCCTCAACAAGTTGGGTTGCTCTCTCAATAAAAGATGAGTAAATGTCTTTCGCTGTCAAAGAGTAATTTTTCTTGATAAGTTGACGCACCTCTGGAACAAATGCTCCATAAGGTGGATTCATTACGACTATGTCAAACTTCCTTGACAAAGTTTGTAGTAGCTTAAGACCCCGAACAGTGTCCTCAGCAAAAATCTTCTCGGACTGGTTTGTTTCATACTGTGCAGCAGCATTTTCGATAGATTCTAAGAGTTCCTGTTGAAGTTCTTCTACTTCCTCCTCCAGCAACTGTCTCTGAATGACAATTTGCCTTTCTTGTTCTTCCAAAATATTTTCTATTTCTAGCTGACTACTATGGGGGCGCGGTAATATATTTAAGCCTCTGATTTTTGCTTGCTTCTGTATCCAGTCACTTAAAACTCTTTTCACACCTTCCTGTACTTGAACTAAGCTACCTAGTTCTCCGACGAACTTTAGATTCTCCCACAGAGTTGTGAATAATTTTTCTTGGAGTTCATTTTCTCCAAAGCGTTCTGTTAATCTCTCTACTAATTTCCGTAGTTGTTCTTCCCCGAGATTAACAGTGTTTGCAACGACTAGATTAGTGCGTGAGATACGCAATTTATAAGGTTTCTCTCCCAGTTTTGATGCAGCCTCTTTGACTGTCAGCATTAGTGATAGTGAAGCAATTTGAATGGCTCTTGGGTCGATGTCAATGCCGAATAAGTTATTCTCGATGATAGCCAAAGGAATATCCGCTGGGTTTTGTACTGAAGGTACTGTCGGCCAATTCTCTTTACCAACATTTTGAATTTCCTCTAGGTACATCTGATGGAAAATTCCAAATGCATATTGGCCGAAATGCATTGTCCCGCAAGCAGGATCTAGAAGAGCAATATCTTTCGCTAGCTTGAAAGTTTCTACTTGTCCATCTTGAGTTAACTGATGATACCTAATCCGCTCACCTGTTCTGGGTACTAAGTAATCGGCGATAGGTTCATTAGAAGTACGATCTGCGGGTAATGGCGGTGGATTTTTTGGGAATACTGTCGAATCTGGGTGCATCTGTCCCCATAAGCGCCCTAATGTATTATCAACAAGAGCTTTAACTACCCAAGAAGGGGTATAGAACTGATTCATTACAGATAACTCATAGGAACTCTGCGGTGTCCCCTTGTTTTCTTTGCGCACTCGATCCTTCTCTAGCCGGTTAAAGAATTGATAAACCCATCCCAAAAAATCAGGTGCAAGGTATGTCTCTTTAGGCAGATCGTTATTAATCATTCCAATAACTCTCATTAAGCAGCCATAAGTTGGCCACACACATGCATATTCATGAGCTGGATCAAAGAGAATTCGAATTTCCTGGTTAATGTACGTATAGGCAACTGTCAGGCCATCTTTTAACAATGCCTCATCAGCATCATCGGCATATTTGTAGCGACTGCCGCTCGATGCTCTTAAGTCTCTTAAGTAACGTGATAGTGCCTGATCAGGAATAAACGTAATAACTTCGGTTTGCTCAAGAATGTCATCATCCCCTTTAACGGGAGGCAGATATAGCAATTCCCGAGCTTCCATTGTCTTCAGCCCTACCAGGCGGTTCAAGCAGGTATAAGTCAACTCCCGCAGCACATTCTCATAACCCCGCTTTTGCGTCCCCTCAGCGAGGATTTCGCGCTGTAAGAGCGACTCAACTCTTGCACGAGTTGCCTTATCTGCCTCTGACAGGTTCATCTTGTCTAAAGGCTTTACCTTGCCCTTAGAATCAATCCCCAGGCGAGACAACTGGGCCTGAAAGTCATCCTCCAAAACCTTGCGCACTTTGGGGACCCAGGCTTTCACCTTGTCCTTGAGCTGGTCTGATAACGATGCGCTGATTTTAGTCATTGGATGATAATCGTATAGCCTTGGTCAACCAGATCCTTCAATTCTCCTTCAATTTCCTCCAGAACGGCGTCTACCTCTGCTGTCGAGCCTAAACGCTTGCCCCGTAACGAGTTGCTGGGCCGCCACACCCAGGTCTTATCTTCAGCTTCTGGAGTATCTGGATCCGAAACCGCCAAGTTAACCAGATCCATTTCCACCTGTGACTGATAGCCGGGTAGAGCCATCAGCGCCTGAGTCAGCGATGTCAGAGGATATTTTGATGCAGCACTTAGGAGGGTTGGAGTAGAACTAATGGTGAGATCAGGGTAATGGCAGATGCGGCCTATGCCAAAAACCTGATTCACAACCCCATCCCGCTGGTCTGTGGGGGCATTTTGGTAAGCAGCCCCGTCTCGGATAGCCGTAACGGTAGCTGTAACCGCAGCCTGGACTTGCTCATAGGCATCTCGATAAGCATCTCGATAGGCATTCCGAGCGGTTTCAAACGCTGAAGAATAGTCTGACCACCGTTCAAGCACCGTCTTAGCACTAATCAGAGCATTCATGTCCATCAAAGCCTGTTCCAGCAGTGAGGCCGATGGATGGTCCGATGGAATCGGATGATTCTCAATCAAAGCGGCCAAATCGCGGGAGAGTTTGTACTCTTGGTGCCGGTTATTATCCAGAAACTGTTTGAGAGACTTCAGTCCATCGTACAGCCCCTGCCACTGGTCTCCGCCTGAGAGAAACGCCTGTACTGCCTTGGTCGGGTCTTTGGCGGTCATGGGCTCTGCTAACGCTGGCTCTGCCTGCAGAATCGCATCCGGAAGAGGTAACCCCTGCTCGGCCCGGATACGGGCATCCTGCAGAGCAGCCTTGAGCTTGGTTCCCAGTTCAGTTACTGCAGCAGCGATAGCATTGCCAGACTCTGGAACGCCCGTAACCTCCATGGCTATCAGCAGCTTGCCAGCTTCCTTGAGCTGCTCAACCGTCAAGCTGGTTTCAGCAATACGGAAGAAAAGTTTCTTGAAGACGGTAATCTTGCTAAACAGGTCGTTACTGCCCTGATAGTCGTATAGAGGCGACAATCCAGAGCCAGTCTGCTGTTCCAGATAAATGGCTCCAGCCCGGAAGCAGGACGCGAGCACCAGTCTCAACAGTTCATCAGGCCAGCCAAAGGGAGGTCGTAAGAACCCCCTGAACCCCTTTTGGTCAGACGCATCCAGGAGTAAGGATCCGATGGGTTCAAGTCCTTCATCGGTTAAATCATGGATGACTTCCAAAACCTGGGAAACCAGTGGGGACTCCCGCTGAAGGCTACCCTGGGTATCGAACAGGCTCAGTTCAGCGGTGACCTTATGCAAATCATTCGTCGCTGGATTCAGAATGGCTTTGAGTTGCTTGTTAAAGTCGTAGGGCCGGTCAGCAATGGCAAATCTAGGATAGGCATTGGGAATAATGCTGTGGAGAGCAGTTTGGATAGGTTCCTTAATATCGGATCCCCCTTCCAGCTCTATTTCCTGGCCACTGTAGAGAAGAGTGCCGTTGAGGAATGCCTTTGTCAGGTCCGTTACTAGACCCTTACTGAGTTCGTCCCGCTCCTTTCTTTTTTCTGCCAGGGCTGTTTGAGTTTCTTGAGTTGGGTCATCTGAGAACCGTTTGTCTCCCGTGACTTTAACCAGGGCCTCATAGCGCTTAAAGCGGGCTTCCAAGTTGTCTGGAGTAGCCGCTAACCACCAAACCTTTCGGCCCTTTACACCGCTGGCCTGATTCAGGTTCCGAGCCTCCTGTAGCTCCTGCTTGCGACCCGGAGCCAGGGGACTGATGAAATAAACTTCTAAGTCGGGACCCGTTTCTACCGCTTCACCATCGAGATAGACCCCATGGGGAAATGTGGCATTAGCCCTGCCATAGGTGACAGCGAAGTTGCCCAGCTTTCGCTTAGTGATCAGATCGTTTTTACAGATGCTTTGAGATGTACGACGAATAGCCGCCAGCGTGATGCTCTTCGCACCTCCAGGGCGAACCATTTCTTGGATAGCCTGCTCAATGGTCCGCTCTTGCTCGTTGAGATACTTCCATTCACCCGTCGCTTCGTCCTTAGCGACGTAACCGGCCTCCTGAAGTACTTCTAAGGTCTCCTCAACCTGAGAGCGAAGGGTCGG
>CAZPYG010000197.1:0-9225 GCA_964590465.1 uncultured bacterium
GGCGACGGTGACCAGTTCGGGGTGGTGGGGTGGGGGAGTGGGGGAGGCTAATGAGGGGGAAGGACTTTGAGATGATGCGCCCATGAGTTCGGCCAGGACGTAGAAGGGGTTGACGCCGGTGACTTCTCCGGTGACGGCTTCATGGACCAGCTGCTTCATGGCGGCCATGCCGTGGGAGAGGCGATCGCAAATATCCCCCGACAACGTCTCTTCCCCTCGCTTCACCGCCCCCAGGATGTGCTCCACCTGGTGGGCCAGTTTGCCCAGGTCGGCGACCCCCAGCATGTTGCTGTCGCCCTTGAGGGAGTGGGCCTCCCGCAGGATGGCTTCCAGGGTGGCCTGGTCGTTGGGCTGTTTTTCCAAATGCAGCAGACCGGCATCCAGACTTTGCAGACGCTCCTCGCTGGAGGTTTTGAAAATCTGCCGCATCTCCTCGTCGTCAATGTAGTGGGGGCTGATTTCCGGTACCTTGCCAGCCGCCGCTGCTGGAGGAGATGCACTCCCTGTATCCATTGATTTGGGTTCCAGAAAAAGGTCTGCATCCCCATCTGCCGATGCTGTCCCTGCCGGATTATTAGAAGCGGAATCCAGGAAGATATCAGGATCGTCCTCAACGCCATTCAACGGGGGGGGCTCGCCAAAGGGATCGTCCAGCAGCGGCTCATCCCCCAGCAGTACATCGCCGAGGATGTCCAGGTCATCGGTGTCGTCCGGCAAGTCTGGAGCTTCCACGCTGTTAGCAGACAGATCAAAATCATCGGCAGCAGCAACGTCTGCATCCGCTGGGTCCGCCTTGCCGGAGGATTCCCCAGGGGAATTCGCCCCCATCAGCTCGGCCATGGCGTGAAACAGATCGACCTCCGCCGGTTCCCCGGTAACGGCCTCCTTCACCAGTCGCCCCATGGCGTCCATGGCGTGGGCCAGGCGGTCAAAGGTGTCTGCCGAGAAGGCTTGCTCTCCCCGCTTCACCGCCCCCAGCACATGCTCCACCTGGTGGGCCAGCTTGCCCAGGTCGCCCACCCCCAGCATGTTGCTGTCGCCCTTGAGGGAGTGGCATTCCCGCATCAGGGCTGCCAGGGTTTCCGGGTCGTCGGGGTGTTTTTCCAGGTGCAGCAACCCCTCGTCCAGGGTTTGTAGCCGCTCTTCACTGGCTGTTTTAAAAATCCCTCGGAGTTCGTCGTCGTCAATCATCATGGTAGGTTGCGTCCCCCGTGTGAATCTGCTTGGGCGGCCCTCTTGCTATCCCCTCCTGGGAGGGGCAGGGGTGGGTTAATCGTTGCGGTGAACAACTCTAGCTCTGGCCATTCAGTCTCTTGTAGTTACAGACTTGACCCACCCCGCCCTGCGGGCACCCCTCCGAGGAGGGGATTAGCGTCGATGTTGTTGCTTGCGTTACACATTGGCTAAATCGCCACCTTGAGCTGCATGGCCGACTCGTTGAGTTGGTGGGTGCCTACCTTGATCTGGCTGATGCCGTTGGCGGTTTCCTGGGCCCCAGTGTTGAGGCTGTTCATGGCGCTCACCACCTGCTGGATGGCCACGGCCTGCTGTTTTACGTTGAGGGAAATTTGCTGGCTGTTGAGCACCACATTATTGACGGCATCCGCTACACCGGCAAAGGCGTCGGAGGTTTCTTCGGCAATTTTGACCCCTTCTTCTACGGTCTTGGTGCCTTCGTCGGTGACCATCACGGTGGAGTTGATGGCGGTTTGAATGTCGGCCACCAGGGCGTTGATTTTCTCCGCAGACTTGCGGCTCTGGTCGGCCAGTTTGCGGATCTCACCGGAGACTACGGCAAAGCCCTTGCCATGTTCCCCAGCTCGGACAGCCTCTACGGCAGCGTTGAGGGCCAGCATGTTGGTCTGGTTGGCCAGGTCGCTGACCAGGCCGGAAATGCCGCCAATCTGGCTGGTTTGCTCGCTCAGCCGCAGAATTTGATCGGCAATGGCATCCACTTTTTCCCGCAGGGCATTCATGCCATCCAGGCTGCGTTCTACCGCACGGGTGCCGGTTTCCGCCAGGGATAGAGCCTGTTGGGCACCAGAGGCGGCGGCTTCCGCCTGTTCTGCCGACTGCCGGGAAGAAGCCCCCAGTTCGTCCATGGTGGTGGTGGTTTCGCTGACCGAGGCGGCCTGCTGGCTGCTGGTGCGCTCCTGCTGTTCGATGCTGGCGGCAATTTCGCTGGCGGAACTGGCAATGGTGCTGGCGGAGGAGTTCATCAAGCGAGACGCTTTGATCACAATCCAGGAGCCAATTAAAACGGACATGACAACGGAAATGACGGATGCTGAAATTAAGGTAAACTGCAACCGCTGTAGAGCCGCTTCCTGCAGATCGCTATCTTCCGTGATGATTTCATTTTCGAGGGCTTCCATACTGTGCAGAATCTCGGTAACAGCTTCTGCTGAAGCTCGACCATCATCGGCTTTCCAGGTGGCAATTGCTTCGGCTGGTTGATTAGCATCAACCAAAGCCATGAGTTCCTGGTTAAGCTCAATCAGCTGTTGAGCTTTAGCTTCCAACTCAGTCAAATTTTGCCGCTGTTCTTCGCTGCGAATGAGTTCGTCGATATCGGCAATTTCTGTCTCATAGCTGGCCAGGGCATCGGCGAAGGAATTGGCTGAGACTGGGCTCTTTTCTAACAAATAGCCCCGCGTTGTGCGAGACATCATCTGCAGATCAGAGTCAATCTGGGCGATATGATCATTCACCTGCCAGGAATTTCTGAGTTCTTCGTTGACCCGTCTCAGTTGTTGAATATTCACCACGGTGACACCCGCCGATACGACGAGCGCTACTACTGGTACGGCATAGCCAACAATGATCCAATGTCTAAGTTTCCAAAATTTTTGCTTGTCCATGGTGTTTCTCCTGGAGGAAGTACTGTAGGGCAGGGCTGGTAGGAGTTAGCCCGTAATCTGGGATGCACGTTGTTGCGGCTATCCGGTCTGGTTGACGACTAGCTCACCCTGGGTGAGTAGCCTGGGTAAATCTAAAAGGCTCATCATGGTGTCTTCGTGTTTGGCCACCCCTTTGAGATACTCGTTCTCTGCTGAATGAATCGCGGTGGGGATGGATGAAATCTCTTTGGGGTGCACATAAACCACATCAAAAACTTCATCCACCACGACCCCTGCGACCAGCTGATCGAGACGCATGACGACGGCTTTTTTGCTCTGGCGATCGGAATTTTTGGCAAGATTCAGAAAGCTGCGAACATCGACTAGAGTTAGAATTTCGCCCCGCAAATTCATGTTGCCGACAATGTGACCAGGGCAGCAGGGAATGGGCGTGATCTGAGTGATATCTGTAAACTCATGGACTGATTCCAGCCCCAGGGCGAAGCGTTCTCCCTCAAGGCTGACCACCGCCAGGGCGGCCAGGCCAGCGAAGCCCTGATCGGCGGAGAGTTGCATCAGGCTGGTGGCGCGATCGCGCAACACCTGCTGCTGCTCTGGGGAAAACGGGGCCAGAAAATCGTTGTTGGACTGAATATCTTCTCCAGGCTCAACCGCCCCACCTGTCGTCTGGCTCAACACCCGACTGGCCTGCTGCAGAGGCAACGCCATGGGGTTCAGCAGAGTAATAATGTCGTTGTTGTATTTAGCCAGCCCAGCAATTAAGTGGCGTTCAGAACGGCTGATGTAGCGTTTATCCAGGTCGGAGGTGATGTCAGTTGTGGCAATGGCTTCCACATCGTGGACCTCACTCACCAGTAACCCAATCACCTGCCCCTCTAGCCGCAACATGACGACTACATGATTCAGCTGATATTTTCTTTTTGGTTTACCCAAACAAGTATTTAAATCGAGGACTGGGATAATACTTCCCCTTAAATTTAAGACCCCAGCGACTGCAGCCCCAGACTCAGCAATGGCGGTTAAAGCCGGGAGGAAAAAGATTTCCTGTACTGCGGTCGCTGTCAGCCCATAACTAGAACCATCGAGGGTAAAGAGTAAATAGGATTCGTAGTTCATTGCACGTTGCTCCCAACGATTTCCAGCAGAGCCGTCTGACGGTTAAGCAGCCGCTCAAGATGAGCTCTAAAGGTACCTTTCCACGTCAATCTATGGAATCCTTTGCACCTCGGCTTTATCGTGCCCCTGGGAAATTTAGAGCTGACAGATGAATACAAAAGTCCAATGTTTAGTAAATAACTTTACAGATCTGGTGACCAACAACTTAAGGGTTCAGCAAGCCATACTCATGGCAGGCATGAGTATTATTAAGAACCGTTTTGATTGAGGAAAAAACGGACAATATTGACTAATCCTTCTCAGGACGTCGTGTAAAGTCTTATTGCTAAATTGACTTCAACATCCATCCTGACGCTGATCAGGCCAGCCTTTATTCTGGCAGAGGAAAAGATAATGCCAACCTGGAACGGGTGCATCCCAACTTTGGCCCCCCACTCGCAGAGAAGCCCGCGTCTACACTCTAAATCCGTCTCCCAGAGGGCGTAGCTTGCTTCCCACCGGGTGAGACTTTGAAAGGGCTCCCCTTCTCCCGTTCTGGGAGTAGGCCGGTGCTTGCCGTCCAAAGGACAGAGGACGTGCGTAGCAGGGTTTGGGGGATGTAGCTTGCTTCCCGAAGGGTGGGTGAAACTTACAAAAGTGGGATGCACTCTAGCTCAAATTCTGGCTTTCCAAATGTTTTTTCCACTCCGCCACAGTGGTCCCGAGATGCGCATCCAACACGGCGTCTCCGGGCAGCTTCCCTAACAGATTTAAAGCATAGGCCTGCATTTTTTTTGTTTTATCCGGTTGCTTCTCCCGTTCGTAAATACTAGCCAGATCCAGATACGCTCGTACGAAACTTGAATCGAGATAAATAATTTTGCGCAGGTAGTTTTTGGTAATTTCCAGCTCATTCTGCTCTTCTGCAATCTGGGCCAGCAGATAATACATATCTACGCTTAACGGATGACGCTTCAGCACCCGCTTACAGAGGGATTTGGCCTCTTCGTGGCTACCAACATTGGCGTAGGCGTGGGCGGCAATTTTAACTGCTGCATCGCATTGGGGAAAGGCCGAAAAGATTTTTTCTGCGCTGAGAATGGCCTGGTCATATGCCTCCCGCTTCAAAAGGTGCTCTGCCTCTTTAAGGGCGGTTCCCCATTCATCGCATTGATCACCCCTTGACCGGCGAGCACTTCTCAAAGATGAAGCCGCAGAGGTTACAGAACCTAACGGAGCTGAGCTTAAAGAAGGTTTTGAGGATCGGGGGTCTTTGCATGACTTTCGCTGAGATGTAACAGAGGTCAAAGAAAATTGAGAGGTTTGTTCCGTAGGGTTAAGCATCGCAGGCGCTGGCACAGGGCAATTTCGCTGTCGGTATATCACAGATTCTGGAAAGCTCATCACCTGAAAGCGGCTAATATCTTGACCATAGAGTTCTGTATGCCCGGTAATCAAATATCCCTGCTTGCTTAAAGTCTTGTGAAACTTTTGGATAATGGTGCCAATGGCATGGCTATCGAGATAAATAAAAACATTACGGCACAAAATTAAGTCGATATCATACAAATCTGTACCCGGTTTTGGGAAAGTATCCTTTAAGAGGTTGCCGCAGATAAACTTCACTTTTCTGCGAATGCTGTCATTTACCTGAAAAAGCTGGTGATGGTTATAGAAATACTTTTGCTGGATTGCAGGGGGTACCTGTCGAAAAGACCACTTACTGTAAATACCCTTTTGGGCCGTTTCAATAGCGGCTTTACTGATGTCGGTACCAATCAATAGGGTGTTCCACTGGTGCCAGGGAAAGTTCATTTCTTCTAACACAATAGCCAGGGAATACAACTCTTCACCGGTTGAGCAACCCGCACTCCAGATACGAAGACTGGGTTTACTCTCTCCGGAGACAGAATCATCCTGGCTCCATTTTGATTTGGCTTGTGCTTGTTTCTGGTCGAGAATCTCTGGTAAAAGCTTTTCGGTGAGCAACTTAAACTGATTCTTGTCACGAAAAAAGTAGCTTTCGTTAATGGTTAAGATCGTGTAAAGATCTTGCCATTCACTCTTTTGAGAAAAAGTGAAAAGGTCACTATTCGGCTTGGGAACAGTAACAACTCCTGACTCCAATTCTTTCCATAAAAGGCTGTAGTAGTCTTCTAAAGATTTCAGCCCCAGAATCTTGATCCGTTTCCACACCTTATCTGCCAGGGCCTGATAATCTTGCTCACGCACGTAAATCCCAGAGTGAGCTGCGATCAGTCCGCCTATGCGCTTCAGAATTAGATCGTCCATGGTTTTGGTTTAGTTCAAAGCGCTGGCTTCGTTTAAGGAGTTGGGGTCAAAGGTGACGGCATCTCGGTCATTACCGGGATGGGCCAAAATCAATTGCCCCAGGTTGACATGCCAGAGGTTTGTTTTCTTGAAGTTAGCACCGGCTAACTGAGCATAATCCAGGCAGGCTTCTGAGAGATTTGCCCGGAATAGGTTGGCATTTTCCAGGGAGGCATTGCTCAGGTCAGCCAAACGCAGAACCGCTTCTCTTAAATCACTATCGGATAGGTCGGCTCCACATAGCCTGGCCCTGAATAAATTGGTTGCGACACAGCTTGCCCGGTGCAAGTTGGCCTTGCTCATGTTGGCTCCCATCAGGCTGGCACTGCTGAGGTTTGCCCTCGACATGTCTGTATTGCAGAGGTTGGAGTAATAAAACGTCGTCCTGACTAAATTGGCACTGCGTAGAATCGCTTCCCGCAGATCCACTTCGTAGAAGTTTGACTCCCCCAGGTCAGCTTCACTCAGCAAAGCCTCCTGCATGTCGGCTTTGTACAGGTGCGAACCCCGTAGATTGGCCTGGGTCAGGTCGGCTGTGTAAAGGTTGGTTTTGTAAAAGTCGGCAGCACTCAGGTTGGCATTGCTCAGGTTTGCCATACACAAGTCGCATCGATACAGGGTGGCCGATTCAAAGTTGCCGTGGGAAAACACCCCTTCTCGTAAATTTGCCTCGTAAAAATTGGCTTTGCTGAAGTTGATACCGGGTAGATAACGTCTGGTTAGGTTAGCACCCTGTAAGTCGGGCCGAATGTCGGGATTTTGGATTCGCCAGATATTCCAGGCTTCCACTCCCTGGTCCAAAATCTCTAAATGCTCATTGTTGGCCATGGTGAACTCCCTGGGTTAAACATGAGTGACGAAATGAGTTGGAGGGCTCATGCGAATGGAGGAAAGTATCGAGATTTACCTCCTCTTTAATGTTCCCCCTGGGGGGAGAGCAAGTTTTGAGGGAGTCACATAACGCAGCATTTGCTTTAGGAAGAGTAATATTTCTTACATGGTTACCCTGCCGTACCGTAGTCACGCTAAGGAAAAATAGCCACGCTGAACCAGTTTCGGCAAGTCGCTAAACGTCTGACTGATCCCAGGGTTGCCAGTGCCAACCAACTGAGTACAGCGACCTTTCCCGTAACAGCCCCGGCGATTGCCTGGTTTTGCTACCCTCCTTAGGCCCAAAAGCCGTTAGCTCTGCAACATGCTCATGCTAAAAGGGTAGGGGACCAGGGAGCATCACTTTCAAAACGTTGTACTAGGACGTCTTCTCAGGGAAATTACGGGGGGGGAACTCTCTACCCTTGTAAAATTTTCGCTCCAGGTTACCCAACCAGAGCCACAAGCCTCCCGACACCAGAGGGATTATGCTCAGCAAACCTCCCACCACCAGAGAGGAGCCCTCTGAGAAAGCGGTCACTACTGGAATGGCAGACCACGCTACCGCACTAGTAATCAAGGCTCCCCGCCGAATGGTCTGAATTCGCTTGAGCGCCGGGGCACAACTGCCGCAGTGCCTGGTATGGGAGTTGTAACGGTCAAGTAAATCATGCTTCGACCATTCCCGGCTTAAGGATTGACCAGGAAACGGATCGGCCTGGAAGTCGTTTACCCATTTGCGAAACTCAAGAACGTATCGATCCGCCGGAGTCGGTAGATAGCAAGCCTGGGAATAGGACTTGTCCCCGGCCTTTTCCAATTCTCGTTCTTGAATATGGAGGAAAATTTGATCATCTTCCAGCACGCCATTGTTGCCAATATGGCTCCACCAGCGGGGAGTGCGTTTGATGAAGAAACTGGGCAGCTTCGAGGAAAACTTGAAGGGGAAGCGGGCAAACAGCCGACACTCTCCCTTCCGCATAGGGGTGGCGTAGACCACCGTCATCGTTCTACCGAATTGCTTAGATGTCAGATCGTGGTACATCAGCGACGGAGCAACGAAAGTAGTGTGTTGAGTGCCTAATTTCCCTTTTCGGGGTCCCTCGGGCCAAATACCCTGAAACCCCTGCTGGGAAGATTCTGTTACTTCCATCTCCATAGGAGCTGCGTTTTCCCGATTGCCCACAGTTTTATGGTGGGTATAGGGAATGTGGCTGGCATCAAGGACGTTTTCCAGCAGGGTTAAGGCATCGTAAGGCAGGTCTCGAAAGGTGTTGAGAATGACCCAACCGTCGGGTTCTTCCTCAATTGGATCAATAATGGGGACCCGAACCTTAGGTGCATTGTCAGCCGTACCGGGGTAAACAAACAGCAAACCTTGGTGCACTGCCGTTGGCATAGACGTCGCACAGGCCCGGTTGGATAAGGTGGCCTGCATATCCTTAGAAGCCTGGGGAATCTGCTCACAGGCTCCGCTGCCAGAAAAAGCCCACCCGTGATAGGGACACTCCAGCAACCCCTCTTCATTTACGCGACCTTCGGACAAGGGAGCCAACCGATGGGGGCACTTGTCTTCAAATACTCGCCAGTCTTCGCCTTTAGGGTCCCACCAGATGACAATTGGCTGATCCAGCAGGGTGAAGCGGGTCGGTCGAGCCCTGTCGAGATCTGCGACATAGGCGACGGGATACCAGGCTTCGGTGACATCGAAACGATCGGGATCAGGCCCACCGGCAGGGAGGGCAATGGGATCCTGAACTACAGGGGAAGCGGTTTTGTCTTGGGTCGCCGTCATCGTTGTGTGCCTGGCTGTGTCGCTACCCTTCTATTCTGTTACAAAACTTTGTGAATTGCCGTGAAAGTTCATTGGAGGTACGCACTCATTCTTGTAGGCGTCGATTGACCCATTGCTTCGCCCGATAAATCGCTTCAGAGCGACTCACGACTCCCTTCACCGCCACGGCACAACCCCATTCATGGTTAGCCCATACTGAATAAATTGGGATGCCGTCATCTTCTCCTTTTTCCAGATCCAGGGTGAAGCCCCGGTAATCAAAGGACATGACGA
>CAZPYG010000198.1:0-9171 GCA_964590465.1 uncultured bacterium
GTAGTTAAGCACAGGCCATCTGCAGCCCGCGCATGTAATCAAAAAGCTGCCAGCAGTAAGACTCTGGCAGCTTGCAAGTAATTGCTCCTCGTAACACCACATTGAAATACCAGTCGTTGGGAGCAATCTCCAACGGTGTTTTTTGCACTACCACGTAGGTTCTGACGCCGACGTAAGCCTGTCCGCCCTGTTCCAGGGCAATGGATTCATGGCGATAGTCGCCCCGCTGCACACCTTCCCGCTGATCCAGAAGATGGCTCAGCCGCCAGGGTAAGCAGTACAGCACTCCCTGAACTTCGCTGCAGGGGTCAGGCAGGATGTCGAGGGCACCGCACTGCCGCTTGGCTGAGTAGTAGCGAAACCCCAGCCGATAGCCCCTCAGGGTGGCAGGCCCGACCACGAAACTATGGGTGTTCTCTCCCAGGGATCGCTTCAAGTCCACAGGACACATGCAGGACCCATAGGCGAAGTAGTAGAAACAGGGTTCTGGCCCCCCATCGGTCATCCCCGATGGGGCCGGTTGGTCGGGTTCGGTCATTGGCTCGGCGGAACAGGTCAACATGGCTGGAATTAGGAAGGGATTAGGACGGACAAAAATGCTCTTGCACTAAAGCCGTCAAGTCTTTGGGGCTGAGTTTGTCGTAGTGGTGCTTACCGGGCATTACCGTCAGGGTAGGAGCCTTAGAGCATCGTTTTTGGCAGCCGGTGTAGTGAATTTCAACCTGATCCTGCAACTGATATTCCTGCAGCACCTGCTCCAGGGCAGAAACCATTTTGCTATTGCCCCGCTTCTGGCAGCCCGACTTGTGGCAAACCAGAATTTTGGCGTTTTTCGGAGCTTTAGCGGCAGGGGCTACATCCGCAGTCTCAGACTGTCCGCAGGGCAACGTTTCTCCAGCCCTGGCAGGAGTCACGCATGGGGGCGGCACTGACGGTTGATCAGCCGACGGTGGTAAAAAGAATATTTGATAGGCCTTAAGCTTAATCACTCCGGCTTTGTAGTCAACCTGACTACAGCCAATGCACCGCAGGCGATTGCCTACAGCTACAGAACGCGGCATAGAAGCACGAAGCTCCTTCGGCAATTTGATCGCAATCTGTTCCTGTTCAACACCCAGGACAAGGGACTTGGGCTTTTTTGAGTTACCGCCGAGGAACCCCAGGAAGGTTCCCTCAAGGCTAAACATGCGCGGCGGCATTTGGGTGGAGTCGAGCATAGGTAGGGATGGGGGGGGAGAGGGTGGATGGGTGGATGGGTGGATGGGAAAGGGGTGGGGTAGGTGGGTAGAACGCGACCTCACCTACTTCACCTACTTCACCCACTGTCCACTTCCCTAGTTCAGCTTTTTCGCGTTAACCGTCTGAGGCAATTTCAGCGGCTCGGTCAGGCCATTGACGGACAGTTCCCAGCCGTTTTCCAGGGTGTAGAAGGTGGTGTCGCCGTCCTGGCTCTGGCTGACGACGTGCTCTTCCAGGTCTTTTTTGGGAACGTAAACCATCAGGGTGCCGTTTTCGCCGCTGTGGAGCATGACTTTCATGGGAGTTTGCCTCTTGTAGGGTTGGTTGGAAAGGGAGGAGGGGAGCAAGGGCGAGTGGGAGGGTGGATGAGTAGGGAGCAAAAGTTTTCGATGTTAAGGGTTAGGTTGCAGCTAAACCCCTTACTCCTCACCCTTCACCCCTCACCAAACTCATAACTTCATTCGCCTGATTTCCCGACGCCAGCATCAGCAACTCATCCACCGTCAAACTCCTTTTGAGTTGGGTGGACTGATCACGGACAGCGTTGAGCAGGGTTTGGCTGTGGTCGGCATCTAAATCCACGCCGTAGTCGTGGAGGATCTGGTTGAGCAGGTTGCGACCAGAGTGTTTGCCGACAACAAGTCGCCGTTGCCTACCGACTTCTTTGGGGTCAAAGGGTTCGTAGGTGCTGGGATTTTTTAGAATGCCGTGGGTATGAATGCCGGATTCATGGGCGAAGGTATTTTCGCCGACGATGGCCTTCCAGGGGGGGACCGGGCAATTTACCGCTTTGGCGACGAAGCGGGACAGTTCTAAAAAATGCTGGGTTTTGATACCGGTTTTGATACCGTAGATTTGCTTCAGGGTCATCACCACTTCTTCCAGGGCGGCGTTTCCGGCTCGTTCGCCCAGGCCGTTGACGGTGGTGTTAACGGAGGTGGCCCCGGCGCGGATGCCGGCCAGGGCGTTGGCGGTGGCCAGGCCCAGGTCGTTGTGGGTGTGCATTTCTACGGGAATATCCAGGGAGTTCACCAGCTTCTGCACTTTGTCGTAGGTGGTGAAGGGGTCGAGTACGCCCACGGTGTCGCAGAACCGGAACCGGAAAGCACCCCATTCCTGGGCAAACTGGGCCACGTCGATGAGGAAGGTTTCGTCAGCGCGGGAGCTGTCTTCTCCGCCAATACTGACCTCTAAGCCATGGTCACGGGCGAAGTTAATGGCATCGCGCAGCTGCTCCAGCATTCTGGCCCATTGGCCCTGAAACTTGACCTGAATCTGGATATCAGAGACGGGGATGGAAATGTGGACCCGTTTCAAGCCGCAGTGAATGGAAGCCTGAATGTCGGACAGGACGGCGCGGTTCCAGCCGAGCAGGTGGGCGTTGAGGCCAAGGTCGGCGATCGCCCGTATGGCCTTGGCCTCATCCTGCCCCATGGCAGGGATACCGACTTCCAGTTCCTGCACCCCAATGGTGTCGAGGAACTTTGCGATCGCAACCTTTTCTTCTAGTCCAAAGGCCACACCGGCAGCCTGTTCACCGTCTCTCAGGGTGGTGTCGTTGATGTAGATGGGAGATGGGGTTGGCATGGTTTTTGAGCGGGGTAGGGAGTGGTGGGTGGATGGGTGGATGGGTGGATGGGTGGGTGAGTGAGGTAAGAAATTAGTTGATGAGGGTAGCTATTTTGAGGCAGCTACTTCACCTACCCCACCTACTTCACCTGCCCTCCTAAGAAAGGGGACTTTTCGCCAGGGCTTTCGCACGGTCTTGGTGTTGCTTTTCAGTAAGGTCTTTGAGGTACTCCATGTCAGAGGCAATGATGCGGTTGAGGAAGATTTGTTGGACCCAGGCGAAGGCGAAGACAAATCCGACGATGGTGAGGGTGGAGAACATGGGTAATTCCTTGGGGAGGGAGGGAGGGAGGGAGAGTGGGTGAGGTAGAGAGGAAAAGAAGAGACCCGTAGGGTGGGCATTGCCCACCTTTTTATTGGGCTAATGAAAGGCAGAAGCTGTAGCGTGGGTTAGGCCGCAAGCGAGTTATGCGATGGACCGGAAAGTTGGGGACTGGCCGTAACCCACAGGGAAGCAATTTGCTGCTGCTCTACCCACCCGCCCTGCGGGCACCCCTCCGGGGAGGGGAGGCGGTTAGGCCTGCTTGGCAAGGAAGGGGGTGCAAACTTCCCGGGTCTCCCAGCAGCGTTCCAGCCAGTCGAGGTCTTCCTGACGGGAGCTTGTGAGTTGGCGGATGGTGCTGCGGGCAAGAACTAACGCTTTGGCATGGTTGACTTCAACTTCCAGGGTGCCGTCCTTAGCGCAGGTGCAGGGAATGTCGAGTTCCTGCAGGCGGTAGTAGGCGGACCAACGGTCGCATCTATAGGCAAAGGCGACTTTGCCCCATTGCGGGGGATTTAAGAATGGATTATTCATGGTGGGCATATTCCAGCGTTGAGAGAGTGGGTTGAGAGAGAGCTTTAACTTGTGCTTCTAAAGCTTCGATGCGGTTGAGCAGGTGGCGCACGATGGCGGCTTCGGAGTCGGGAAGCTGGCCATGGTCCAGGGGGGCAAGGTCTGTGTTGCAGCGGCACACATTGCGGCTGGGGATGCCAACGGCGGTGCAGTTGGCGGGCACGTCCTTTAATACAACAGAGCCCGCACCAATGCGGGCAAAGTCACCAATCTGAATGTTGCCCAGCACCTTGGCACCGGCCCCCAAGACGACCCGACAACCGACGGTGGGGTGACGTTTGCCGGTTTCTTTGCCGGTGCCCCCTAAGGTCACGCCCTGGTAAATCAGCGTGTAGTTGCCAACGATGGCGGTTTCGCCAATCACCACCCCCATGCCGTGATCAATAAAGACGCCTCGGCCAAGCTGGGCACCGGGATGAATTTCAATGCCGGTGCAACAGCGGGACAGGTGGGAGAGGAACCGTGGCAAGCCGGGAACGCTGCGGTTATGGAGCCAGTGGGCCAGGCGATGGGCGGCAATCGCATGGAGCCCCGGATAGCAGCACAGCACCTCCAGCCAGTTTCGGGCGGCGGGGTCGCGCTTGAAGATGATGGCGAAATCGTCCATCAGCGGAACCCGCTTGCGCATTCCCTCAATAGAGAGGAAAAGGGGATGGGTTAAAAACCTTGGCAGGGATAGGGACATGGCTCTGTTGGGGCTGCGTTTCCCTGCTTATAGCAATGGGTATGTTGATCAACTCAAAACCTGGGCTGAATCCTATTTACTAGAACTATTAACCCTGTACTCAATCGCTGAAACGACGAGTTTACGGAGTTTGTAAAATACTGTGAGGCGGGGGTACGGGTATTTTAGACCTCAGGGTCGGGCTTTTCCGAATCCAGGTACGAGAGATATGCACTCAGAGCGAAATCCTTCTATTGCAAGGCTCTGGGGCGACTTCATCAATCCCGAAAGAATGCAGCGAACTGTACTCAAAATAGGAGTTATGCAGCAGGCGTCTCTCTAATTTACAGAAGAAGTGTAGCCGATTTGTCAAAAGCCCTTCAATTTTATTCAGCAATCCTTAACACAATGGGTTGGTACGTTCATGATCAGCCCGGCGCTTGGCGTGAATGCTGCGCATATGCTTCTTCACGGTGTTTGGGGTGATGCCCAGCTCAGCCGCAATTTGCTTGTAGGTGTAGCCGCTGTGCTGTAGAAGCCAAACCTCTTTTTCTCGTGGGGTCAGACCGTATCTTTCGGCTTCCTCTATCACCAGTCTGATCAGAGCTTGCTGGCGATCTTCAATGGTGAGCAACAGGCAGGGATGGTCAACGCTACTAACCGTGAACCAGCGGGAACGGATGTGGAGAATCGTAGAAGCGGGCGTAAAAATATCGAACTCTATTAACCAATTCTGGTCAGGGAATAGGTGTCTGCCTTGAATCAGAGATTGACAGATATGCCAGATCTCGTCGGGGATAAAATCAGCTGAAACGTTACTCCCCTGCAGCTGGCTCAACACTTTATGGGCATTTTCATTGGCGTAAACCAGTTGTTTTTGATCCGTAAACACTAGCACTCCGCCCAGGGACTCTTCCAATAATTCCAGGCTAAAATCTCTATCGCCTTTGTTGAATGGATAAAAGGTTGAAAGGGAATTATTTTGAGATAAGGTGTTATCCCTGTTCTTTCGGCCAGCAAGGGTGATAGATGCAGCCATAATCCTGGTTTCCATCGTCTTTTTTGGTAGATTTATTCGTGCTTTATTACGACATCTCTTTCATTTCAAGAAAATTTCTATATTCAGCTTCCATCATCTCTTGAAATGAGATATATCGGTCTGCTCCGGGCAGCCAGTCTCCAAAGAACCAGGCTTCCCATTCGCCGTCACTGGTCACGACTTCTGGATTCAACAAATAAATGGCTGATTCGCCTTTTTCGCTAATCTCCAGGGAGGAGTTCAAATATTCCAGTCGAATTTTGCTGCAGTCCTGAGCTTCGCCGTATAGAAAGTATTCTGAATCAGGAATATGGGGTATCTGGGTAGAACCATTTTGGTTTTGGGTTCCCCAGGATTTTTCATGACGATTTCTCAGGTGGGTGTCTGTGAAAAACTGAATCCAGTGGTGATGCCGCAGGGAAAACCAGTCAACCTCATCAATAGACCAAATTCTGTATATGAAGGGAGTGGTCTGTCGCCATCCATTACTTACCTTCAAGAATTCTCGATAGGAGGGAGGCAGAGAAACCCGAAGACGGCTTTCTAATTGTCTAATTTGTTCCTCCGATGCTCCCGGAAAACCCAACCAACCAGATTCTCTAACCGATTTCGGAAGTTGGGTTGCATATTTTGAAATGGCGATGAGTTCCTGGCTCCACTGCCCGAGGAACTTATACCAGTCAAAGGGTTCAGAGCCAACAGAAGTACTCATCGTCTATCCGTTATTTAGGTATTTGAAGACCACAGCGATACCAAGTCCAGTTCGGAATCTGGAGTTTTCTTTGAGGTAAAACGCCACTTCTGGACTGGGACAAGGTTGAGTTGGTAAGTTTTATCGAGAGATGGAAACATATTAAGAGATCTGGTTTAGAAAACCTGCAGACGGGGAATTTCAGCAAAAGTTGACCTATGGCTGAATTCAGGAAAACTAATCAGCACTTCAAGCTGATAAAGGCCATCAGAAAGTTGAAGATTTTGCAAGGCTGCTTTAAGCAGACCCGTGTCCTCAACCCCGGTTACAGAAACCGTTGCTTCCACAACTTCATGCTTCTGAGGAGGCGTGAGTTGTTTGGCTGCAAGCTGAATTCTACAGGGAGCAACGAACTCCTGAAGGCCCAACGTCTGAGTCTGATTTTTACCCTGGCCCAATAAAAATTCGAGGGAAAATGGCCGATTAGCATAGAGGCAACCTGAAACGACTTTGGTCCCAGGATCAAACAAAATAGGTGAACCGACCTGACTGGGTTGAACTAAGTAGATATAGTCAACCTGAACTTCCTGGACTTCCCGCTTAGCCAATCCTTCGGAGGTTTTTGCTAAGCCAGTCGGTGACGTTGAAGAAGAAGTTACCGGCTGCATCTGATCGAGCATCCACTGCTGTAAATCCTCGCGTTTGCTCCCAGGCCAGGCCAGGGAGCTATTCCGTTCCAGGTGCCGCACCAGGGTCTGGACGTCTTGGCCGCCTGCTACTGCCCTGGATTGAAAGGCCACGGTAAATGTTGCCAGGGTTGACCAGTCATCGTCCCCTGGGATGGACTCCCCTTGCGCCTCAAAAGCTGCAGGTTCAACCGATAATGCATCATCGGGTAAAGCAAGTTCGCCGGATACCGATGGGGAAGAGTCTTGATCTGCCTCGGGCTTATCCTGGGAAGAGCCTTGCCCCAGGGCCACCTCAGCTTGGGCAATCCAATTTCGGATTTCGCTGACCGAAATAGAGTGACCCGCATCCCGAAGCTGCCTATGAATTTGGTTGGCTGATGCCCTGGCCAGGTCTTGAACGGTGCAAATGTCTAATTCATCCTGCAACCACTGCCGTTTAGCGGAACCTATGCCCTTAATTCGAGTCAGGTCGCCGTTTGCTTCATGGCCTGGCGTTGACCCTCCATTGGGTGCTGTAGTCATCATTCGTTCTCCGCAATAGGTCTGAGGATCGTTGCACTCCAGGAGACGAGACTTCACGTTAGACAAAAGCTGGGAAACTTGTAGGCACTAGTAACCCACAAGCTTTGTGCTTTAGCTCAGGGGAGCATCCTGAATGAACTTTCGGTTCCCTAGACTCAACCGGAAAACCGTCTGTTTTGGCCTTGGACAGAAGGCCTTGATAACGGTCAAGATGCTCCCTAACCCCTGGAGTAGTAAACCCCGGTTTGCTCTAGGCAGGAAAGGGCATGGTGCCCATTGACAGAGTTAGGGTCAATGGTTGCATGCCCCACTAAACCTAGGCAAAGGGTTGGTTGGCAATTTGCACCCGTGCCTCACCCAGGTAGCCATATCCGAAGACATATTGACCACACTTGTGAGTCACCGGGCCAACCTTAACCGTGGCTGCAACCTGGTAGTACCCTGCATTCAGCCCCAAATCTTGAGGGGTAATCTGGGTACCAACCCAGTATCTGAACTGACCTTCCGTAGACTTGATGCACACCTCCAGATCCTTCTCTGCAGCCGCCCCACCAAATCCCTCAAAGTGAAAATTAGCGCAGATATCGATGCCCAGGCAAATCAGCAATGCCGCTAAAGGACTGCGGTTAAAGTTGATGATCAACCCGACTCTCATGCCTTCATCGGTATCGATGATATTCGCAGATTGTTCGGGATGGGGACCCCAGGGCATCACATCGCCCCTGATTCCTGCTACGACCAGTCGGTAAAGTTCAAAGGCACCGGTGCCAAGAACTTCACGGCTGTAAGTTTCCGTATCGGAATAGAGGGGGCCTTGGGCCGCAAGGGCTTGTTTTTTTTCTACGGCAGCCTTGGGGGGATCTGCCAGTTCCGCGGCTGGCACTTTTTCAGGAGTTTGCTCAAGAGTGGGTAAAGACATAGTGGTTACCTTTTTGCTTTACGTTTGCAATGGAATACAGACAAAACAGTTCAATGAAATCAAGCTAGTTTGCTATCGCCCCTTGAACTTTTCTCTGTTGCCTCCCAATCGTTGCAAAGGCGCACAAAGTTGAAAATTCCCCCTCTCGGGTACCCCAGTAGACCATCAAATATTTCCGCAAACTCCTCTATTCAAAGAGATTAACCGGGGGAAAATGACCCTGTAGATACGATTTGGGCCGTTAATGGGGTTATCTACCAACCCATACAGATGTTTTACCCCCTTGCTCCCTCTGTCCTACCACTGTGGCAATGTTCTAATTGCTACAGGGATCACCGTTAAATTACTAAACCCCCTATCGCTCGCAAGGATGTGCTTTAAGGCTGATCCTCGAAGGCAAAAGTTGGGTGTCTATTACGCAACGAAATTAAATGTTATTCAGGAAACAATTATTGCCATCTTTAAAAAATCTTTCTTAATCCCGATTTCATTCAAAACCATGAGATTATAAATAAGTCTTCCGCAAGACCAAAGAAAAAATTACGCTGTCGATATACATGAACATCAACAAACCAAAAAAGATTCCACCGGGGTTAATTCATTATGTCTACCAGCGCCAGTCTTTATGGTACGGTCAAAAATAATCAAAAACATCTCAAGAATGAACCCAAATCAACTTTTGGGATAGACCTTAATAGCTTTAAAGAGCAAATATTGGAAGAGTTTGATCTGATAGGAATTGATGGAGTTGCTATTTTTGATAGCCAATTACAGCTCGTTTACAGTAATAGCCTTGGCCATCTGATTCTAGAACAGCTCTCTCAAGTTTCTTCCCTCAAGGAAGGTATTCCAGAAGAAATTCAGAGCATCTGCGATTGGATGAACCAGTGCAGAAAATGTTTTCAGAGACAACAGTGGTTGATGACGTTTAAGATTATCATCAC
>CAZPYG010000199.1:0-9120 GCA_964590465.1 uncultured bacterium
ATGTCGGGTGTCCAGGGGGCTTTCGGGTCATCTGGCAGGGATCGGGTGATTGCTGGGCCAGAGGACGGATCATTGCCATCCGGCAGCGGCTTGGTCAGCGCAATCATCTCGGTAAAGCCGGTGGCGACGATGGGCCCGTCAGGGGAGCCTTGACGCAGTTGGATCACCCCTTCGATATAGGCCCCGGCCAGGGCGTAGCCTTCCTGCTCGGGAAAAGTCGGCTCATAGTAGAAGATGCCCTGGGGCGTTTCCAGCCGACCGTACCAGGGATAGGACTTGCCTGACTTGGGCGAGGTCCACATTTTCGACGGGATCACCTTGATGCTGGGGCCGAACGCATAGCTGCGTTTGTAGGTGGTGCCGTCCATGAACACATAGCGGCCAACGTTATAGTGCGGATTCCGGAAATCTTCGCCTTCGTAGTACTGACGGAAGCTGATGCAATCGCCGTTGTTGAAGCGGAACCAGGCCCAGAAATACCGATACTGCAGCGTGTTGCGGAAGTTGCCCCACTGATGTTCGAACCAGCCGTCGCCTTCGAAGGTGACGGTCCTGTCCTTGAGGGTGACCGTGCCCTTCGCTGCCATCTTCGGGGCGGTGTAGTAGTAGGTCAGGCCGAACATGGTTTCGGGGTTCTGTCGATCCTGCGGATCGACCCCGATGCTTTCCAGCCCCCAATAGGCCATCGGCACATAGCCCGGTGCCTGCAGCGTTGCGGTCAGGTTCAGGCGGAAGGGCTGGTTCCATTCGTTGTCCTTCGTGTTGTAGCCCGTCATGGTCCAGGTTTCGGTGGCGTGCCGGTAATCCGTGGTGAAGCCGTTCTTGCCGTCATCAATGGCATAGCGGAAGAAGAAGTCTTTAGCATCAGGGGCCGAGCCTTCGGTCTGGAGCGGGCCGGTGACGTAGGGCATTGAGGTGTGGAATTCACCCGTGTCCAGGTTGTGAAAGGCGAACAGCACGTTGTGCAGCGGGCGTCCTTCTGTGGCCATCCAGCCCTGACTGAGCGGCACCCAGAACACCGAGATGCGCTGACCCGTTGCCACATCGCGCCCGAGCACCGTGATGTAATGCCACTCGTTGAAGTCGTTGCTCTGATAGAACGCTCCGCCGTGCCAGGCATGGTCCCGCGGAAAGCTGTAAACCGCCTGACCGGTCGTGGTTTCCACGCCGGGGCTCTGGAATGGCGGTTGCTCCGCCGCTAGCGGACGCCGGTCGGCAGCAGCGGCAGCGGTTTTGGCATGGTCGTTCATGATAATTTCCTTTAGGTCGTGTTGAGAAAAGCGCCTGATCCCTAACCGGTTGGAACCAGAAGGGTCAGGGCAGCATGCATGAGTCGCTAGAAACTCCAGCAGGTGGGGTTTCACCGACTCGGGGGCTTCCTGCTCGGTGCAGTCACCGACGCCGGGAAGCAAGACTGTGCGCCAGAGGTTGGGGGCATTACTCAAAACTTTTTACGCCTACGCTTTCTCCCCCGTCACCTGTCCAGTCACGGCGCGACCGGGCAAGTTGCGGCTGGGAACCAGCCCCAGCAGAGCCAGGCCAGCGGTGAACAGCATGGCGATCCGCAGCGCCTTGAGCCGGGCAGCGGCATTGATACTCAGCAATTCCGATTGGGTGGCAGCATCCAGTTCCGGTACGGCAGAAATAACCTGCTCCACCTGGTCGTTACTCATAAATTTGACGGTGCTGAGATCGACCTGCTGCTTAAAGTCCTCAGGCAGGTTAGGGCTGCGCTCGATCAGCCCCGAGGCAGAACTGCTGAGGCCGGCAATTAACACCGCCCCCACCAGGGCTGGACCCAGGGCCCCGCCCAGGTTGCTGCTGGTGCCCCGCAATGCGCCGACATCCCCGCCCAGTTCCGGGGGCGAAGCAGACACCAGCACCATGCTCAACACCGAGGTCAGCACCCCATTGGCACCGCCTACCAGGGCCAGCCCCAACAGCAGGAAGGGGGTATCCCACTGGTTGGCGAAGGTGAAGGCCAGCAGCACCAGCCCCACCGCTTCAATCAGTTGGGCAACGAACGCGATGTCTTTAGGAGCAAAGCGGGTAGCTAGTTTGGCAGCGGCGATCGCACCGCCAAACAAAAACACCGTAAAGGGCAGCAGCACCAGGGCCGTTTGTAGGGCCGAAAAGCCCTGCACCAGCTGAGTGTACAGCGGCACCGCAAAGCCAATGCCGCCAGGAATCGCCATGGTCAAAATCAGAATCAAAATGCCCGATCGCTCCAGGGGGGTATCCAGCACCAGGGGCGACAGCAGGGGCGTGCGGTCTTGCTTGAGGCGGTCAGCCTGACGAGCAAAGAACCCCTGCAGCAGAAAAATTCCCACCCCAATCATCACCGGCACTGGCGACATACCCACCAGGCTGAAGGGAGCACTGGGCTTAGCCAGCAGCAGCCCCCAGGCCCCAATCTGGTTGATGCCCAGCACCAGAGACAGCACTCCAACGGCAGAAAGCAGTGCCCCCAAACCGTCAAAATCGAGCCGCTGCTTCGCCCTGGGGTTGTAGCGCAGCAGCAGGCTCAGCCCCAGGGTCATTAGGCCAATCCCCGCCAGGGTAAAGTAGGCGGTACGCCAGCCAAAAGCGTTGATAATATAGCCCCCCGCCAGCAGTCCGGCAGAACTGCCGATGCCCATGGAGGCCCCCAACAAGCCCACTGCGGTGGCCTGCTGCTTGCCCTGATAATTGGCCACAATCAGCGCCACCAGAGCCGGCACCAGGGTGGCTGCCCCAATGCCCGAAATTGCCTGCCCCGCCAGGATGCCGCCGGGGATAGGGGTGAGGCCAATCACTAACATGCCCACCCCAAACAGCCCGCCTCCAATCCGCAGAGCATTCAGGGAACCCAAGGCCCCGCCCAGCTTACCCGCTGCAATCATCAACGCAGCGGTAACCAGGGAATAGAGCACCAACCCCGTCTGCACGGTGGTGGCCGGGGTGTTCAAATCACTCACAATGGAGCCGATGGCGGTGTTGGTCACACTGGGGTTCAGCACCACCAGCACCTGGGCCAGGCAAATCACCATCAGTGGCAACCAGGACGTACTACGTTCCTGGATAGGAGTCTCTGGGGATGAAAAAGTTTGATTCGACATGCGATAAAGCAGCTCCAATTGGGAGTAATAAAGCTTGTAGCAAAAGCTGTCCTATCGGAAGCTTCGAGCTAGCTTTCCGGGGGCATCCTGTGTTTATGCACTTCAGTCCATGCTTAGACTCTGCCTGGTGAAAGTAAGAAAATGGCATGAAACACAGAAATTTTGAGTAGGTAATATTGCTACAATTCAGCCCGGCAGTTCATTGCCAAACTCTTACAAAATGTCTTTATCTTCAGAAGAATGACATGCCAAAACAAGACTCCAAATAGTAAGTTAAGGCGTTCTTTCAACCCAGCCCCTGGCCTGACGGCGGGGGCTTTCTGTTTGGGCTGAGGCATTCTCCCCTGAGTGCAGCCGCCCCACTTCTTATCGGCTTCTTACTTTTATAAGCTATATTTCCGCCATGACATCCGCGACGCCCCTGGTCGCCTCGCCTTGTGAGTTATTTTGGCTGAACCCTATGGGTAGACCCCTCTTGCAAAAGCATCTATCATCTTTTTTCCTGGGAACGGCTTTGTGTTTTGGCCTGGCGGGCACGGGCTGTCGTTCGATGCCCGAAGCCGAGGCCGGGGTGCCGTCGATTCCGGTCGATTTAGCCACGCTGCAGGCAGAAACGATTAAAGCAAGTACCGTTTTTGTCGGCAATCTGGAAGCCTTGCAAACGGCAGAAGTGCGCTCTGAGATTCAGGGGCGGATCGAGCAAGTGCTGGTGACTCCAGGGCAGCAGGTGGCGGCAGGTCAGGCGCTGATCCAACTGAAGCCAGACCAGACTGTGCCGCAGTTTCAAGGGGCTGTGGCCGGGGTCGATATTGCCATGGGTAGCCGCGACAATTCCCTCAAGGCCCTGGATATTGCCAAAGCTCAGCGGGAAACCCTGAAATCAACCCTGGCGCTAGACACTGCCAATGTAGACCGGGCCGAACGGCTGGCCGCGGCTGGCGCCCTGGCGGAGATTCGGCTGGATGAAGCCCGGGCCAAGCTAGCAGAAACCCGTAACCGGCTGATTGCTGCTATCGAGAGACCCAGAGCATTTTAACCAAGGCCCAGTTTCGCAACGTCGAGGGATTGCTGCGGGATGGTCAGAATGTGGAAGCCCGGATTGTCTGGAACACTCGACCGGGCATTTTGATTCCCGTTACCGCCATTAGCCGGGTGGGCGGCAAAGAATTTGTCTACCGGCTGGATGAAGACACCCCTGAAGACGGCAACCCGGTCGTGCGGCTGACGCCGGTCGAACTGGGGGATATCCAGGGAGACGACTTCCAGGTGATATCGGGTTTAGAGGAGGGCGACCGCATCGCTGTCTCTAACATTCTCAAGCTCAAGGATGGAGCCCCAGTAGAGCTCAATTCTGCATCCCAGCCCTAAAGGAGTGTCATGGCGCTGTTTTCAATCGCCACCAACTTTATCAAACGCCCGGTGCTGACGACGGTTTGCACCCTGGTCATTTTACTGGTGGGCGGAGTCTGTATTCCGCTGTTGCCGATCAATTATTTGCCCGATATTTCTCCCATTCGGATTGGGGTAAATGCCGCCTACACCGGAGCGGATGTGGAAACCGTTGAAAATACCGTGACCACCATCCTGGAGCGGGACATTACCGGTGTCGAGGGGATGGACTACATGACCTCCCAGAGCTATGCCGGGGCCAGCAGCATTTCGGTCTATTTCCCTCCCAATGCCAACAAAGACATTAGCCAGGTAAATGTGCAGAATCGCGTGGCTCAGGCGCTACCGAAGCTGCCGGGGCCGGTGCAGCAGTTGGGGGTGTCGACCCGGGCCTCGTCCACCAGTATTTTGCTGGTTTACGGCATTTTTGCCGATGCGGGGCAGTACGACAGTATTTTCATCAGCAACTACGTTGACCTCAACATTACCGATGCGCTGAAGCGAGTGCCCGGGGTGGGGGATGTTTCAGTCTTTGGCCTGAAGCAAAATGCCATGCGCCTGTGGATTGATCCCAGAGCCCTGGCGGCGCGGCAGCTGACGATTTTAGACGTGAGCCGGGCCCTGCGATCGCAAAACGTGGTGGTCGGGGCCGGTTCCATCGGTCAGGAACCCGTTCCCACCGGTCAGGCCTATGAACTACCCATCCGCATCAACGGGCAGTTTGAGACCACCGCTGACTTCGAAAACCTGGTGATCAAAACCCAGCCCAACGGCACCCTGGTGCGTCTGCGGGATGTCGGTTACGCCGAGTTAGGGGCCGAAAACTACGCCAGCAACGCCCTGGCCAACGGGCAGCCCGCCGTCGGCATTGCCATTTATCAGCTGCCCGGCAGTAACGCCCTGGACGTGGGGGCAAACGTCAAAGCTGCCCTGGAGGAGCTGAGCCAGAACTTCCCCCCCGGCTTAAGTCCTGTGCTGGTGTACGACACTACGGAGTTTATTCGGGTGTCGATTAAAGAGGTGTTTATCACCCTACTCCAGGCCATCGGGCTGGTGATTCTGGTAATTTTCATTTTTCTGCAGGACTGGCGCACCACGGTAATTCCGGCCATTGCCATTCCGGTCTCGCTGATTGGGGCACTGGGCTTTGCCTTTGCCTTTGGCTTCTCCCTGAATAGCCTTACCCTGTTCGGCCTGATTCTGGCCACGGGGCTGGTGGTGGACGACGCCATTGTGATTGTCGAGGCCATCACCATCAAAATTTCCGAGGGGCTACCCCCCAGGCAGGCCGCCATTGCAGTGATGGATGACATTGCCGGGGCGGTGGTGTCTACCTCCCTGGTGCTGATGGCGGTGTTTATTCCCGTGGCGTTTTTCCCGGGAACGACGGGGCAGCTGTACCAGCAGTTTGCCCTGATTATTGCCTTCTCGGTAATCGTCTCTACCTTCAATGCCCTCAGCTTCAGCCCCAGCATGGCGGCAATTTTGCTGCGGTCCCAGGCCGAAGTCGAAGCCGATGCCGCCGCCGAGGGGGGCCCCCTGCGGTGGTTTTTTGACCAGTTCAATCGGGGACTGGCCTGGATTTCCGCCCGCTATAAAGATGCCGTGACATACCTGATTCGCATCCGCTACATCGTCATGGCGGTGTTTGTGGCCGGGCTCTTTGCCACCTACTATATGTTTACCATCGTGCCTGGCGGGTTCGTGCCGGCGGAAGACCAGGGCATTGTCATCGGCATTGTGCAGGCCCCCGACGGCGTGTCCGTCAGCTATACCGACGGGGCCCTGGAAGAAGTAATCACCGCCCTGGAAGCGGTGCCGGAAATTGAATCCTATTTTGTCGCCAGCGGTGCCGGTTTGGAGGGCAGAAGCCCCAACCAGGGTCTCTTTTTCGCCAAGCTCAAGCACTGGGATGAACGCCCCGGCCAAGACCAATCCATTACTGCGGTGCTGCGGCGCCTGAATCAGCGGTTCGCCGAAAATCAGCAGGCCAGCATTGTGGCCTTTAACCCGCCGGCTATTCCGGGCTTTAGCGCCACCGGAGAGTCAGAATTGCAGCTGCAGGACCGCACCGGGGGCAGCTACACCATCGATGACTTTCTGGTGGGAGCCAACGAAATTCTGGCGGTGGCCAACGAAAAGCCCCCCATTGGCAGGGCCTATACCCAGTTCACCTCCAGTACCCCCCAGCTGCAGATCGACCTCGACCGCAACCAGCTGGAGGCCCTGAATATCGACTTTCAGCAGGCGCTGCAAACCATTGGTGCCTCCGTCGGCTCCAACTACGTGAATGACTTTGTGCTGGGCACCCGCAGCTACAAGGTGTTTGTGCAGGCGGAGGGCAACTATCGCAACTCCCCCGATGATCTGGAAACGCTGTTTGTGCAATCGCGCACCGGGCAATTGGTGCCCTTCGGCAAGCTGGCCACCATTACCCCCACCATTGGGCCCCAGAGCATCACCCACTACAACGGCTATCGGTCCATCAAACTGCAGCTCAGCGAAGCCAGCGGCTATTCCAGCAGTCAGGCCATCGCCGCCATGGAAGACACCCTGGCAGAAGTACCCCAGCCGGGGTTAGCCGCCGACTGGATCGGTCTGGCCAAAGAACAGCTGGCCGCCGGCAGTCTAGGGGCACTGGTGTTCCTGTTCGGCATTATCATGGTGTTTCTCACCCTGGCCGCCCAGTACGAGAGCTACGTCGATCCGATCATCATTTTGCTGACGGTACCCCTGGCCATGCTGGGGGCCCTGGCCTTCATTGCGGTGCGGGGACTAAACAACGACGTGTACGTGCAGGTGGCGCTGGTTATGCTCATTGGCCTGGCCAGTAAGAACGCCATTTTAATTGTGGAATTTGCCAACCAGTCCCGGCAGACGGGGTTAACCCTGGTGCAGTCGGCCCAACGAGCTGCAGAAGAACGCTTCCGACCGATTCTGATGACCGCCATTTCCTCCCTGGTGGGCTTTTTCCCCCTGGTGATCGCCACCGGGGCGGGCTCGGCTTCCCGCTGGGCCATTGGCACCGCCCTGTTTGGGGGGCTGCTGGTGGCCACGGTGCTGAGCTTTTTGATTGTGCCGGTGCTATATGTGGTGATCAAAAGCCTGGAAGCCCACTTCCTGGGCAGCAAAACCCCGCCCCCCGGGAACGATGATGCATCGGGCAACGGCTTAACCCAAAAGGATGGCCGCATCGTTCCCGACGTTGATCCGGGTCTGGGGTCTTATCCTGAAGCCGAGAAGCCCCTGCATCAGCCCTTTCAGGAAGGGGAAACTTCCACCTGATACAGCCCACCCCAGAGGCCCCCGGCAAAAACAGTGAAGGACGAACCGACCATGAACTGGCGCAGAATGATTTACACCGGCCTGGTGAATACGGCCATTGGCATTGGCCTGGGCCTGGTGCTGGCCAAAATCGTCGAGACCCCCTACACCAGCCCTGCCTATCGCCACCTGGATCGGGTCTACATGGGGGTGGGTGGGGTGGGGGGCTTTATCGTTGGCTGGAGCTGGGAAGGGCTGCGACAACTACAGGTCAAACGCGATCAGGAGGGCAATTGAATTGTTCTGGGAACGTTTCTAGAAATTTTTTGCCCCTGGCTAAGGGGCGATTAGTCTTATCGGTACTGCCCCTAAGCGCCGCCTTTGCCCTGGCCAAACTCACCATCCACCCATGGACGTTACGGCGGATATGCGATCGCTGTCAAAAATCCTTTTGACCTGATAGTTGTTATTTTAGTTATCTAAATCATGGGCTTCTTCAACAAACTCAGTATTCAGTCCAAGCTGATGCTGATGGTCTTGCTGACGAGCATTCTCTCGATTACGCTGATTGGTTATATCGGCTACACCAGCGGGCGCGAAAACCTGACCCAAACGGTGTTTAACCAGCTCACCAGTTTACGAGCGGCCAAGGCGTCAGAATTGCAGGCTTACTTCGACACCTTAGAAGATGAAGCGCTGATCATTAGCGAATCGCCCCTCACCACGAATGCCCTGAGAGCATTCAAACCCGCTTACTTTGATCTCAACACCACAGAGATTACCCCAGCCCAGAATCAACGTATCGAAAAGTATTATCGAGAATCTTTTATTCCTGAATTGTCCTTAGGCATGGGGGGCAAGCCCCTGCCCGAGGCCTATTACCCGCAAACAGTGACTCAGCGATATTTGCAGTACCACTATATCGCCGCCAATCCTGACCTGACGGTTGATCCGAGTTTGTTGGTAAACCCTGGGGATGGCAGCGATTACAGTGTGGCCCATGCCCGGTACCATTCAGTATTCAAAAACTTTACCGAAAGGCTTGGCTTCGACGATGTTTACCTGATTGATGCAGATACCGGTGAGGTGATTTACTCCGTCGCTAAAACCCCTGATTTTGCCACCAATTTAAAGTCTGGCCCCTATGCCAATACGATTCTTGCCGAAGCCTTTCACAGCGTGCTAAAACAGCGTGATCCGAGCTTTTCTGAAACTTTTGATTTCCAATTTTATGCACCGACGTTAGGGCGTCCCGCCTCGTTTATTGCCACCAGCATTTTTGATGGTTCCCAGTTATCCGGAGTGCTGGTATTTCAGCTTTCCATTGATGACCTTAACGCCATGATGACCACCCAAGAATCCTGGGAAA